>JAFIFR010000293.1 GCA_020831935.1 Alkalimonas sp. | reverse complement strand
GATTTTTCTTTGCTGGCTGCCCGCGGTAATCCGGATCCCTCCCGCAAAGAGTTGCAATTGCAGTTGTCGGGCAACACCAATGTCATTCGGGATATCAATGTCAAACAGCTGGGTGGCAAGCTGGGGGCCTTGATTGCGTTTCGAGAAGAGATCCTGGATCCAACCCAAAATAAACTGGGCCAGGTGGCTTTGTCACTGGCTGACGCCTTGAACGAGCAGAATAAGCTGGGCATGAACTTAAATGGTGAATTGGGTGGGCCACTTTTTACTCTTCCCACCTTTAGTGGCTTTCCTTACCAAGGCAACAGCGCAGGTTCGAGTCTAACCGGAACCGTAGAGGCCGGGGAAGGCAGCAAAATCCCACCGAATGATTTGCGGCTAACCATCACATCGGCGACAGAGGTGCGGGTTGAAGCTGTCGACTTAAAAGGCAATGTGATCCCTGGCTCTGAGGTTTTGGTGAATGTCGCTGGTTTCCCTGCGACCATCAATGCCGCAGATGCGGGTGGTGATCTGTATGGTTTTACCTTTGACATTGATGGTGCCGTAGGCGATCAGTTCGAGTTTAAACCATTGGCGACTGCAGCGCGGCAAGTCGGTATGGCCACCACTCGACCAGAAGACATTGCGCTGGCTTCTCCTATCAGGATTGACCAAACGCTGGAAAATTTGGGTAATGGTAAGGTCGCTGATATTCAAATCCAGGATACCACGCCGGCTACTGCCCCCGATTATGGCTTTACTGCGCCTGGTGGCCTGGTCAATGGTCCCTGGACGGTGACTTATCTTGGCAGCGATAACTTTCAGATTGAAGACAGTGGCGGAACTGTGATTGGCACCGCCAACTTCAGCAGTGCAAATTATCAAAATTTGTTTGAACAAGCCGGTGTTGATGTGGGCTTTGATTTTTCCATCACCGGCATTCCCAGCATTGGAGATACCTTCACTATTGAATACAACAGCGGCGGTTTTAACGACAACCGCAATGGGTTGAAGCTGGCCGATTTACAAACCGATACCACGACGACTCGGCTCAATGCATTATCCACCCCTGGTGGTGTCAATAGTGCCAGCTTTAACCAGACGTATGCATCGATGGTGAGTTTGATTGGTGAGCGTACCAACCAGGCACGGAATAGCGAAGCGGCCAATGATGCGTTGTTGCAACAAAGCAAACTGTGGTTTGAGTCTTTATCGGGTGTGAGTCTGGATGAAGAGGCTGCCAACTTGGTTCGGTTCCAGCAAACCTATCAGGCGGCGACTCGAATTATTTCCACATCGCAAACCATTTTCGATACGCTGTTGTCAGCAGTGAGGTAAGTACAATGCGCATGTCTTTCAATATGAAGTTCAATTTGGGGCTTAATGGTGTTATCAATACCAATGCCAAAATGACCAGGGCGCAGGAGCAGCTGACCAAACAAACGCGTATTTTAACGCCTGCGGATGATCCTGCGGCTTCGGCTAAAGTGCTGGGGCTGGATCAAAACCTGGCGCAGACAGAGCAGTACCAAAATAACTCCATTTTACTGAAGAATAATCTGGCACTGGAAGAAACCGTTCTCACCAATATGCGAACCTCGATGGATCGTGCTCGGGTCCTTGCTATTGCTGCAGGCAATGGAACCTATACTGAGCAGGATCGGCGCGCAGTCTCAGCCGAGTTAAAGAATATTCAGGTGGAATTGCTTGACTTGATGAACACCCAAAATGCAGAGGGAGGTTATATTTTTGCGGGTTACCAGGATAAGAACATGCCTTATGTGTTTAACCCCATTACCGAACGCTTTGAATTTCAAGGGGATGATGGTCAGAAGTCTTTGCAGTTGTCACCGACCATTGCCTTGCCTGGCAATGACAGTGGTAAGTTTGTGTTCGATGATGTCAATGCCCGCTTTAAAACCACAGCGCCCGTTATCGCTGCTGGTGGGGCAACCTCTGCTTTTGTATCGGTAACCAACCAAAGTCGGTTCGATAACTTTTATCGTGATAACTACGATAGCCTGACCCCTGCCAATAACAACTTTAATGTGGTACTGACAGCGCCCGACAGCTATGAAATTCAGCGCAATGGTGCTGCTTTGGTGCCGCCGGTCACCGGTAGCTTCCTGCCTGGCCAGCCCATTTCTTTTCGTGGTCTTTCGATTGAAATCAACGGTCCTGCAGTACCTGGGCAAGTGGATTTTTCACTTGAACCACCGCAAAAAAGAAATATTCTGGATACCTTGAATGCCTTTGTCATAGCCCTGGAAGATCCCACTACCAACCAGTTTCAGCTGGATGAAGCCATACAGGACGCTTTGGTGCAAATTACCAACGCATCCGATAAAGTCGACAACTTTATGGCAACCATCGGTGGTCGGGTTAATGTGCTGGACAGCGTGTTTGAAACCAATGAAGACTTGAAGATTAACAATAAGTCGTACCGTGCGGACTTGTCAGAGGTCGACTATGCAGAGGCTTTAACCGAGATTACCAAGCAGGAAATTGCACTGCAAGCTATCTCCGCGACTTTCACCAAGGTGTCTGCTGTTTCATTGTTTGACTTTATCCGTTGATCATAAGCCGGAAAAGTAAGGGAAAGTCGCAATAAACCCCTGTTTTCCAAATAAAGTAAAAAAATATCAATTTTCCTCTCAACTTTTTCGCAGTGTGTCCGATAAATAAATATCGGACAATTGATATTGAAAGCAATAAATATCAATTGATTTAAAAGGTTAGTAGGAGACTTGCTATGTCACTTTACGTCAATACCAACACATCTTCTTTGAACGCCCAACGGCAACTGTTTAATTCTGGCAATGCCTTGGATACGGCTTTCAAACGCTTGTCATCTGGCTTTCGGATTAACAGTGCGGCGGATGATGCGGCAGGATTGCAAATCTCCAATCGTCTGACCAGCCAAATCAACGGTCTGGACCAGGCTGCCCGTAATGCCAACGATGGCATCTCCCTGGCTCAGGTGGCAGAAGGTGCGATGGATGAAATCACCAACTCGCTGCAGCGGATCCGGGTGCTGGCCATTCAATCTCAGAACGGTATCAATAGCTCCGCAGACAGAGCTGCTTTGCAAAAAGAGGTAGCCCAATTAAAGCTGGAGATTAGCCGCATTGCCTCGACCACTCAGTTTGGCAGTCAGAACCTACTGGCGGGTAATTTCTCAGCGTCTTTCCTGGTCGGTGCCAATGCGGGGCAGAAAATTGATATTCGTCTTTCCAGAGCTGCTGGTTATGGCACCTCATCTTTAGGTTTGGGGGCTTTGTCCGTCTCTACGGTTGAAGGAGCCTCAGCTGCTCTGGCTCTGTTGGATAGTGCTATTGGCATTATCGATGGTACCCGGGCCGATTTGGGTGCGATCCAAAACCGGTTTCAGGCGACCATTCGCAACCTGACCAACATTTCAGAGAACGTATCTGGAGCTCGAAGCCGGATCCGGGATACCGATTTTGCCAAAGAGACAGCTGAACTGACCCGAACTCAGATTTTGCAGCAGACCAGTACTACGGTGTTGGCCCAGGCCAACCAGCGGCCACAGGCAGCCTTGAGCCTGTTGCAGTAAGATAAACCAAAAAGCAAAAAAAGCACCAGGATGGTGCTTTTTTGTTTTTTTGGTCAAAATTCAATTAAGCCTATCATTTTCCATTGTTTTCTAAAGTTTTCCTAATTATTTCCGATATATAGGTTGTGGGTAGTTTCACTTTAGGTGGGCTATGATCGTTAACTGATGTAGGAGAAACATCATGTCGTTATATGTCAATACCAATACCTCGTCCCTGAATGCTCAGCGGCAGTTATTTAACTCAGGCAACTCGCTGGACGTTGCTTTTAAGCGGTTGTCTTCCGGTTTCCGGATTAACAGTGCGGCCGATGATGCAGCAGGACTGCAAATTTCCAACCGCTTAACCAGCCAAATTAATGGCTTGGATCAGGCGGCCCGTAATGCCAACGATGGCATCTCCCTGGCCCAGGTGGCGGAAGGTGCCATGGACGAAATTACCAACTCTTTGCAGCGGATCCGAGTCTTGGCAATCCAGTCGCAAAATGGCATCAACAGCTCTGCTGATCGGGTCGCACTGCAAAAAGAGGTCGATCAGCTGAAACTGGAGATCAGCCGTATTGCATCCACGACCCAGTTTGGGGTGCAAAATTTATTGGCAGGAAACTTTTCCGCTTCTTTCCTGGTCGGTGCCAATGCAGGTCAGAAAATAGATATCCGATTATCCCGTGCAGGTGGCTATGGTACCTCGGCATTGGGACTTGGCGACCTGAGTATTTCGACGACAGGCGGTGCCTCTGCGGCCTTGGCTCTGTTGGATAGTGCCATTGGCATTATCGATGGTACCCGGGCCGATTTGGGTGCGATCCAAAACCGGTTTCAGGCGACCATTCGTAACCTGACCAACATATCAGAGAACGTATCTGGAGCGCGAAGCCGGATCCGGGATACCGATTTCGCTAAGGAAACGGCTGAACTGACCCGGACCCAGATTTTGCAGCAGACCAGCACCACCGTGTTGGCGCAGGCCAACCAGCGGCCACAGGCGGCTCTGAGCTTGTTGCAGTAATGCTGTAAACCTGGCATTGGCATTGAGCTTTTGTGGCTCTTTGCCAGGCTGGTTGTACAACGTTTGTGGTAGCTGGTTATCTCTGGATAACGGTTGTGCAGACGTTTGGACTGGAGCAAAGATATGTCATTGGTTGTGAATTCAAATCAATCATCGCTTGGCTCCCAGCGGTTACTTAGTAATGCAACCTCAGGTTTGAACGCGACCTTTGAGAAATTGAGCTCAGGTTACCGGATTAACCGGGCGGCTGATGATGCTGCAGGGTTGGTGATTACCGGTACACTGCAGAATCAAATTTCCGGGTTGAACCAAGCCGTACGGAATGCCAGTGATGCCATATCGCTGCTACAGGTAACGGATGGAGCTATGGATGAAATAGCGAACTCATTACAGCGAATGCGTGTTTTGACGATTCAGGCTCACAATGGTGTCAATACCATTGCTGACAAGCAGGCATTGCAACAAGAGTTCGATGAGCTAAGGCAGGGCATCAACGCCATTGCTGAAAAAACTGAGTTTGCCGGGATCCGTCTACTTGATGGTTCGGCCGGTAGTCTGGATTTTTTGGTCGGTGCCAACGCAGGGCAGAAAATCAGCATCGAGTTGTCAAGCAGTTACAGCACAGCTGCTACCGACTTGGACCTGGATGGGCTCAGTTTGGTGGATGATGACACTGAGGATATTTTACAGCGGATTGATGCCGCCTTGATGCGAACGGATGAGGCAAGAACAGACTACGGAGCCCAGCAGAATGCGATGATATCGACGATCAAAAATCTGAGTAACATCAGTGAAAATGTCTCAGCGTCACGCAGTCGTATCAAGGACACCGATTACGCCAGAGAGACAACGGAGCTAACCAGGGTGCAGATTATTCAGGAAAGCAGCACTTCGGTATTGGCTCAGGCCAATCAGCGGCCCCAGGCGGCTTTGGCTGTTCTTAGCTAGCAGGAGTCTGAACACAAACAAAATGCATGCGGCGATTGCAGTCGACCTTGCTGATAACGATGAAAGAGCAAGATAAACGGATCTTCGGAGTGACTCTCTTGCTCTATTTTTTGACCACCCTACAAGGGTGGTTTTTTTATTTTCAAAAAAAAATATTTTTTTCTAAAGTTCTCATTTGGCAGGCCGATACCTGAGTTAAGCCAAGTTGCAGCTTGGCTCCACTGACGGAACTCCGGCAATTTTGTCGGGCCGTAATGTTGAACAAAGTGGAAGGCAGTCAGGTTTTGCAGAACCTTGCCGGATACTAAGGAGTGACTCATGTCTTTATACGTAAATACCAACACCTCGTCGTTGAATGCGCAACGTCAGCTGTTCAATTCAGGCAATAACCTGGACGTTGCTTTTAAGCGTCTGTCATCCGGTTTTCGCATCAACAGCGCAGCTGATGATGCGGCGGGCTTGCAGATTTCCAATCGCTTGACCAGCCAAATCAATGGCCTGGATCAGGCTGCGCGTAATGCCAACGATGGTATTTCAGTTGCCCAGGTGGCTGAAGGTGCCATGGATGAAATTACCAATGCGCTGCAGCGGATCCGTACTCTGGCGATCCAGTCCCAGAACGGCATCAACAGCTCTACCGACCGTGCGGCATTGCAAAAAGAAGTGACGCAGTTAAAAGCTGAGATGAGCCGTATTGCGGCCAATACTCAGTTTGGTACGCAAAACCTGCTGAATGGCACTTACTCGGCCTCGTTCCTGGTTGGTGCCAACGCCGGTCAAACCATTGATATTAAGCTGTCTCGTGCTGGTGGTTATGGCACTTCTGCACTTGGTTTGGGTGACTTGAGCATTTCTACCACAGGTGGTGCTTCTGCCGCACTGGCGGCCATTGATAGTGCCATCGGCATCATTGATGGTACCCGTGCCGACCTGGGTGCGCTGCAGAACCGTTTTCAGGCAACCATTCGTAACTTGACGAACATCTCTGAAAACGTATCTGGTGCCCGTAGCCGGATCCGTGATACCGACTTTGCTCGCGAAACTGCCGAGCTGACCCGTGCGCAGATCTTGCAGCAAACCAGTACCACAGTGTTGGCTCAGGCAAACCAGCGTCCTCAGGCAGCTTTGTCGTTATTAGGTTAAACTAATAACACGCGGTGGTGAAAACAGCCGTTAAGTTTTCACCCTGCGTGCCGATAAGGAGTCTGATATGAGCAGCATGACCTTAAATAGCTCATCGGTAACCAGCTCCATACTGTCAGTTGAGAAAACTGAGGCTCGTTTTCAAGTTGAACAAGAGCCAAAACGGATTGAGCAGCTGGCACCTGATGAGCCACAAAAGGGCGGGAAGCTGGAGCCAGTTTCCCGAAATGAGCTGAATGAAGCGGTGGAAGTCATGAACAACGCTGCTGCCATTCAGAAACGCTCATTGAGCTTTTCAATCGATGATGCCTCTGGCCGGGAAGTGATCAAAGTTGTTGACTTCAAGACCTCGGAGCTCATTCGGCAAATTCCGTCGGAAGAGCTGCTAAAAGTGGCACAAGATGTGAAGAGGTTGCAGCAGGAGATGGGACGTTCCATTGGTTTACTGGTGGACAGTAAAGTTTAGAGGTGATTTATGTCGCAAGTTAATTTTTTAGGCTCGGCTTCAGGCTTGCCGCTGGAGGAGCTGGTAAGCACTCTGGTTAAGGTAGAGCGTGACAGCAAACTCGGCCGGATTAATAAGACAAAATCAACTCTAGAAGCGTCGCTATCAGGGGTGGGCCGGCTGAAGTCGGCTCTCTCTTCTTTCCAAAATTCCGTCAAAGCGCTGGGTGGTAATAATCTTAAAGCGCGGGTAGCAACCATTACCCAGCCTCAGGAAAACAAAACCTTTCTGGAGGCTTCCGCCAGCAACAGTGCAGTACCAGGTAGCTTTGATGTCAAAGTGAATCAACTTGCTGCTGGCAGCCGGCTGGAGAGCGCCGATGGCAGCTATGGCTCGGCCACCGATGTGGTCAGCACCACCGACGGTGTGATCACCCTTACTGCCGGTGATAAGAGCTTTGATGTCAATGTCACAGCAGGCATGACTTTGAACCAACTGCGTCAAAAAATTAATGGCGCCAGCGACAACTTTGGGGTCAATGTTAACCTGATTAATGCCGGTGGCGCTGTTGGTACTAAGCTGGTATTCAGCTCTGGCATTACTGGTGACGGCAACGACTTGCAGATCAGCAATAATAACGCCGAACTGGACAGTATTTCCACCATTCCCACCGGAGCCAGTGCCGGATTGACTGTGGTTCAGGCTGCGCAAAATGCTGAAATTGAAATAGATGGTATTTTGGCAAGTAGCGATACCAACGTCTTTAGCAATGTAATTCAGGATGTCAGCTTGACGGCTCGGGCCGTGACGCCGGATGGCAACAACGCCGCTTTGAATATCAACACCGATAAAGAAGGGGCTGAAGAAAAGATCAATGCATTTATTAAGAGCTACAACGAGTTGGTGGATCAAATTGATTCATTGACCAAGAACCGTACCTTGGGCTCGGATGGCAAAACGGTAACAGCTCAAGGTGGCCCTTTGGCGGGTGATCCATTGCCACGCTCGATTATGTCTCAGCTGCGTGGCATTCTTGGCTCCGCTTTCGAAGATGCAGATGAAGGGTTATCGACTCTGTATAGCATGGGTATTACCTTTAACAGCAGCGGTAAACTGGAAATTGCTTCGACCAGTGAGTTTGGTGGCGACTCTGGTCGCGTTCGTTTTAACCGGGCCTTGGACGAGAACTTTGATGGCATAGCTTCTCTTTTTGGTGGTGATAAAGGCCTGAGCGCCAGCCTGGAAGACTTTACCAAGCAGTTTACCCAATCCGGAGGCATCATTGCGACCCGTGAAAACTCACTTCGGGGGCAAATTGATAAGAGCAACAAGGATTTAGAGGCTGCGAATCGCTTTATTCAAAGCTATGAACAAACTTTGCGCAGTCGTTACACTGCACTGGATGGTTTGCTGGGATCGATGCAGAACATGGCATCCACCATCACTGCCCAGCTGTCAAATTTACCTGGGTTTAGAACCCAAACCACAAATCGAAATTAAGGAGCTTTTATGAGTTATGGTATTAAAGCCTATAAGTCGGTGGGGGTAAAAGATGATTTAGCCGTTGCCGATCCGCATCGGGTGATCCAATTGCTCATGCAAGGAGCCCTTGAAAATATGGCGAAGGCCAAAGGTTGCATGGAGCGGAAAGATTATGCCGGTAAATCGGCAACCATTTCCAAGTCAATGAGTATTATTTCTGCCTTGCAGGGTTCCTTGGATATGGAGCTTGGCGGTGAAATCTCTGAAAATCTGTGGTCTTTGTACGATTTTATGGTCAATCATTTGATTTTGGCCAGCCGCGAAAACAATGCTGCCAAAGTGGCGGATGTGATGGAGTTGATGCTATCCATTAAAACCGCTTGGGATCAAATCCCGGTAGCAGAGCGGGAGAAAGGCTATCAAATGCAGGCTGAACGTCAAAGTCAAACAGCCTCGGGGTTCTGATGCTTCCCTTTGATGTGTGGCAACAAGGTTATCAGCAGCTTCGTGCAGAGCTTGAGCTGCTGTTAAGCACTGAGCTGCCGGACTACCAGGCTGCAGAAAAACAACTTTCTAAACTTCATTCTCATATACAGTCTGGCCTGGATATTGCTGATGAACAGCAGCAATATGGTATCTTTCTGCAGGAACAGCTAGACTGGCTGCAGGGTATTATTGCCGTACTGAGTAAGCAAAAAGACAGCATGGCTGCAGACTTACTGCAATTAGAGCGGCGAAAAAAAGCGCGGGATCGCTACAATCAACATACCTGAATGGGCAATAGTGCTGCCCGTTCAATGGTAACTGTTCGGGAACACTATGCTCAAGTACATCAATTATCAACTGCAAGATGACTCTGAACTGCAAGAGCAGTTGGAGCGAAACGCTGCCAGTCAGATCAACAAAACACTCTCGGCCAATATGGCTGCCTTTCGGCACTACATTCCTTCCGTCATTGAGATTGTTGAGCAAAATCAGGTGCAGCAATATTCATTATTTTGCAACAAGCATGAAGCGCTGAATATTGTCGATTTTGCCACCGGCAGGGTACTCTATGGTGAGCATCCAAAAGAAGAGATCCGGCAAGAGGTTGCTTCGTTTTTACTGAGTGCGCCTTATTTTGAGATTGAGGGCAGCTCAACCGATGAAGACCGCTGGCTGACAGAACCGGTGCCGGCGTCGATAGAGACGCTGATCATGTTTGGCATGGGCTTTGGTTATCAGTTAACGGAGCTGTTGCAACAAGTTCGCATTAAGTATTTGATTGTGTATGAGCCTTCGGTGGACATGCTGTTTTGTTCTTTACAGGCTCATGACTGGCTTGAGTTGTTTGAGTTGGCTGCGGCTCTGAATACTCAAATCTTTCTGCAACTTGGCAATGATGGCAGCTCCTTACCCGCCGATCTTGCAGAGTTAAGCGCTGTGACAACACAAAGCAAATGTTACCTCTACCGGCATTATTTTCATCCGGTGATGGACAAAGTAATTAATTTTGCCCAACAGAACAGCGGCAATGCTGCTGTGTTAACCAGCAGTCAGCAACACTTCATGCCCTACGATCATCTGTATGACTTTATCAGTGAGCGCAACCCAAATGTGCTTGGGAATAGTCTGCCTGATGCTGCCACTTTAGATGACGCTTTGTATCAGCGAAATATGGCGGCATTAGCGCAATATTACCCCAAGGTGCATCAAGCGATAGAGCAGCATCAGGCCAAACAATGGCAGTTGGTGAAGGTTCATGAGCAGGTGAATTTGTACCACTCTGAACGCCGGGCATTGTTTTATCAGGATACCGAGGCAGAGTCCACAGCCCTAGTCGATTACTTTGTGCACCATCCCTTCAAAGACGACATTATTCTTGGTCAAAAAGTGTCGGGTAAGCTGAAGCATTACATCCACTTTACCCATGTGAGTCAGGTGGAGCCTTTGATTAACCGCCAGTTGAGTCAACAAACGGTTTTACCTGATGAAGTAGGTTCTTTGATTGTGTTTGGTGTGGGGTTGGGGCGCCATATTGAGCAACTGGTAAAACAGCGTCACATCAAAAATCTCTATATCTGTGAGCCCAACCTGGACTTTTTTGCTGCATCACTTTGGGTGACCGACTGGGCAGGTATTTTGAGCGAGGCAGACGAGGCTGAGAGCCGAATTTACTTGAACCTTGGTGGTGATGGCTCCAGTTACTTTTATGATCTGATGGCACAGTTTTATCAGGTAGGGGCCTATTCTATTGCTGATACTTATATGCTGAGCTCTTATTTTAATCCTCGTATGCAGCAGGCTATTTCTGATTTGAGAGCTGAATTAAAAGTGGTACTGGCGCTTGGTGAATATTTTGATCATGCCCGTTATGGTGTCGCTCATACTTATAACAGTCTGAAGCAGAAACACAACTGGCTCAAATACGACAACCGCAGTTACAAGCAGCTTCCGGCCATGGAGCTACCTGTCTTTGTGGTGGGGAATGGCCCCAGCCTTGATGACAGCATTGATACGCTTAAGCAATACCAGGGTAGAGCCATCATCATCAGTTGCGGTACGGCACTTCGTTCTTTACATAAACATGGCATACAACCTGACTTTCATGCAGAGGTAGAGCAAAATCGCGCCACTTATTTTTGGGTTAATCAGGTGGATGATCCTGATTATCTTAAGGGCATCAACCTACTTAGTGTCAATGGTATTCATCCTGATACAGCCTCCTTATTTAAAGATGTTTTCCTCTGTTTCAAGGATGGTGAGTCATCCACCTTCTGGTTCCAAAAGGGGCTAGAAAAACGCGGAGTTAAGATTGCGTCTCTTAGTTATGCTTACCCGACAGTAACCAACCTGGTTATGAATTACATTTTACGACTTGGGAGTAAGGTCATTTATTTGTTTGGGGTGGATCTCGGCTTCATAGACGTCCGCTACCACCACTCAAAATCGTCAGCCTACTATCGTGATGATGGCAGCGAAATTTATGATTACCAAAAAGCTCATGGTGGCGGCATCCCTGCAGCAGGAAACTTCATCCCCTGGGTTTTTACCAAGCGGGAATTTGATGTATCGCGAAAACTGATGGAGCAAGCTATCAGCAAAGCTGGTCGAAAAGTTGAAGTGTATAATTGTAGTAATGGTGTGGCAATCAAAGGGGCGGTACCGCTCCATCAGGAAAACATCTTACTGGATAACCAGCTTGGTGAAAAAGAAGGTGCTTTAAAAGAGTTACTGGATAAGGCATTTTATCAGGTTGATCCAACTTTTGCAGATGACATTTATACAGAAATTGATTTGGAGGCCTTTGAAACAACCTTATCTGAATGGTTTGAATTGTTTGAAGTTGAAGTAATTGATCGTGAGTCTGCCCAGCAATTTGTTGAGACGCAATGGAAACTTCTCAGGGAATCTACCAGCAATAGTAAAGATCCCACCTTCACATTATTGTATGGCAGCACCAATTATTTTGGCGGTGTGCTTACTAAGCTGGTTTCCAGTATTTCAGATGAACATTCTGATGTTCTTGACATTTTCAACCGTGTCCGCGAATTGTGGTGCAGGTATCTTAAACAGGCTTACCATGAGTACATCACCGAACCACTTAAGTTTGATGATGTAAATGTACAAGTTTTGTTTAAACCAAGAGCTTAGAGATTTTATTATGTCTGCACCGCACAGCCACATTTTTGAGGAAACCAGAAAAGCTATTGATACGTGGCTGGGTTCTGTTTTATCTGAACTTACGGCTTCACAATCCATCGCTGTGTTTGGTGCTGGGGCTTATGCTCGTTATCTGGCTCAACAGTTGAAAAGGGAAGGCGTCAGGCAGGTTTTTTTTACTGTAAGTGTCCCAAGAGTAACCATATTGGATGACACTTCGGTTATTGCTCTTGCAGAATTACAACATCAGCAGGTTGATGTGATTCTGGCTGGTTCTTTGGCTGAACCAGAAGGCCAGCAGTTGGCACTGCGACAGGCGGGTATAGAACAACCATTTTATGCTTTGAAAGGCGGTGCGTTTTTGTGTTCAGAGCCTCGTGACAACCCATGTGACTTTGAGCAATTGTCAGCTTTAGAAAACGCTCATCGAGGGCAGACTTTTTTTGCAATCGGAAATGGTCCTAGTTTAAATGAAACACCTCCTGAAGATATTAAGAGTGGCATTCGCCTCGCAGGCAATGGCATTGTGTTACGGAAAAACTTTATTCCGGATTATTATTTCTTACTGGAAGAAAGAGCTCTGGAGCATTGGCAACCGCAGATCCAGGCGCTAACTTCACCAAAAATAATTGCCTCACACTTACATTTTCAGCATGGATCAGGTTCTGATCGTATCTATTTCCCAGCCTGTTTTCAGTCCAATAGCAATAGTGTAGACCCATATCAATTTGGTATCCCATCTGGCGGGACGATTATAAGTACTATGCTACACTTTGCCGTCTACATGGGGGCTAAACAGATTGTCATTACAGGTGTTGATAACAATTATTGTGGTGATCAAAAACAAACACACTTTGCCCCGGGCTATTACACTGAGTCACGTGGAAGACTTGAAGATGAAAAGGCACAGCAAATGGCCCTAAGGCAAAGGAAAGGTATTCTGAGAGCCGTCAAAGTAGCAGAAATAAACGGCATCGATGTGGTAGATGCTACCCCAGTGCAAAATAACCTGGGGCTGAAAAAAGTTAACTTTGCGGATTTTATTAAATAATCAAATGAAATTACTTTCATAAAGAGCCGTCAATGATAAACGTTCTGCATGTAGCATCTTTCATTGGAAATATTGGTGACAATGCAAGCCATATAGGTTTGTATCGTCTGCTCGACCAGCTATTACCACCGCATCAGTTTACTCAGCTGGAAATCCGTAAGTTTTATCAGAACTACGCTCATGAAGACAAACAACACTTTGATCAGGCGTTTATTGAACACCTGAATACTTATGACCTGGTTATCATTGGTGGCGGAGGTTTTTTAGATTATTGGCATGAGAACAGCCAGTCAGCAACGACAATAGATATATCAGCTGATCTGGTAGCACAAATCAGGGTTCCAACATTAATTTGTAGTATGGGATCCATGCCGTTTAGACCAGTTTCTGCTTCGAATATTCAAAAATTCCAGTCTTTTTTATCAGCGTTAAAACTTAACTCATATATTGAAGTTGCGCTACGTAACGACGGTTCAGTTCATTCGATTGAACGCGACGTAGGTGCTGAATATCTGGAAGGACTGACTGAAATACTTGATCATGGTTATTTTTATCAACCTGAAGGCGAATTTACCTGGCCGGATAAGAATTTTATTGCGCTAAATATCACTGAAGATCAGTTAGACATGCAACGGGGCAGTGCCGAAATCATAGATAAAAATAATTACTATGCCGAGATGCAGCGAGTTGTTCAGTTTATTGTTCACTCTCTGCAGTATAAAGTCGTGCTGGTACCTCATATTTACAGTGATTTGAATGCTATAAACAGGTTATTGAGTGGTTTAGATGACTGGATAGTACGGCAATTCATTTCTGTTGCCCCTTGTGTGCAAGGGAATGAAGGGACACATTGTATTTTTAATTTGTATCGGCAAAGCCGGTTGATAATAGGTATGCGATTTCATGCTAATGTTTGTGCAATTGCGATGAACAAAAATGTGATCGGGCTTCAGGCTTTAGATCGCATTGGTTATTTACATGATTATTTTGGTCATCCGCAACGGTGTGTATCTGTGACAGGGCAGTTTTCCTCTATCTTAACAGACAGGATTTCACATGCCTTATTATCACAGGGAACGTCAGGAGCTGCTGCCCGTTTAGCGGAAGCGAAAATGTCAACGATGGCATTTTATCGGGACTTTTTTCATAAGCATGATTTGATTAAGTAATCAGCATTAAAAAATACGATTACTCAGACAAGCAGGAGTTAGTTATGGTGACGAAGCTGCATTTTGGACCCGGCCCGAATTGGGTCAAACCAGATGAAAGCTGGGGAAGTATTGATGCTGATGGTTTTCGAGGGGATTATATAATTGATTTCAATAAGTTTGAAGGGTTGCCATTTGCTGATAACTCTATTGAGTGCATTTATGGTTCGCATATATTTGAGCATATAAGTATTTTTACAGCACCTGCAGTTTTTAAGGAATGCTTCCGTGTTTTAGAGACAGAAGGCTGTTTTCGTATCGTTTTGCCTGACGTGCGTAAAAGTATTGAGCAATACTTGCAAGGTAATCGTGATTTTGAGTTGTTTCAGCGGCGCGAGCGCTCATTAAAACGATTAATGAATGTTGATGAAGTGTCTCTGTTTGAATTACTAAAAGGTGACTTTTTGTCTCCCAGCAGTCAAACAGATATCTTTGATAAGCAAACATTAGCGCATCAGAATGCCTGGGATTTTGACGCGATCGTTATTGAATTAAAGCGGGCTGGTTTTGCAACAGAAAAGATCACGCGCAGTCAATTTCAGCAAAGCCGATTTGACTGTTTTAACTTTGAAGGCACGTATCACTCTGAAGCAAACGAGGCTGACAGATCGATGTATGTGGATGTGAGTAAGTAACCTGATACCGATCTGAGGGGTACAGTATGAGGCGGTTGCATACTGTACCTTATGTCCTTCTTCCCAACGTCAGAAGTGATACTGTTCCAGCTTATCAAGTGCTTGCCAAAAGCCTTCACCATCATTTTTATGGCCTTGCCATATTTCCGGAATAAAGGTTGCTGATGGTGCATAACGGTGTAATTCATCGGCAAGGTTTGCAAAGTCAATTTCACCTTCACCTACCTGCAGTCCTTCACCATCCACTCCCTCGGCATCGACAATATGCAAATGAGCAGTATGAGGGCCAACTTTAGCAATGAACTCACTAAAGGATGTTTTTTTCAGATTACAGGCAAGTTTCGAGTGAGAGATATCCAGACATACCCGCATGGTATATTTTTGGCAAAAGTCGACAATATCATCAGCATCCATAAATAGATTATGAAAACGCTGTCCACCAAAATGCCAAGGGTAGGGAGGCATGGTCTGAGGAATAATTTCTACACCGGTGGTATCTAATTGTTGTATTGCATCGGCAATCAACCGATATTTTTCGGCCCTTTCCTGTTCAGGCATAAAGCCATCCATTGTAAAACCACCTGCATTAATAATAATCTGCGGTTTGCTAGCCTTATGAAAATACGTTTTAAGTTGACGAGTCACCTTAATGACGCGTTGTAACTCATCGATGGAACGTTGTCGGTAGTCCTTATCATCAGAACACAAATCCATTAGGTGGTCGCCAGCAAATAACTCTGGGCTGTGCACCACGAAGTCCATGGCGTAGCCGGCTTTATCAAGAAATTTGGCGGGATCAAGCTCAAGATCTTTATAGCTGAAATGAAACTCCAGCAGATCAAAGTTGGACTTATCATGCATAGCGGCAAAATCATGATAACGCACCGGAATACCAAAAGGACGGGTAAACTTATAAGGTCTGGCTTTTATGGCATTTGTTGTAAGATCTGACGGATAGAAGAAGTCACCTTCCACAATGTCCCGATTTGCTGTTTTTCCAATGAGCTCATGTTTCTTGTAAGGGGGTAAGCCTTTACCTGGACTCCGGCTGGTCACGGCGCTAGCATCAATTCGCTGACCTGCTTTAATCGCTTTGGTTGCAACCAGACTTTTGCCCAGCACTTCGCGGTTCATCATTTCGCCCTGGGTCACTTTGCGTACATCGGCTGACCCCAGTGCTTGTTCAGTTTCTCTTATGCCTTGCACCATTGAGGCAAACTCATCGGGTAGTAGGCTAACCCTGTGGTCATTGCCTTCCATATTCCGATCCAAAGTGAAATGTTTTTCAATAACCCGAGCACCAAGCGATACCGCAGAAATAGCTATAGATATGCCTCTCTCATGGCCTGAATAACCCACAAACCCATCGGTAACCAGTTCTTTTAATCGATGCAGATAACGTAAATTGACATCTTTAAATGGTGCCGGATATGTTGAGTTACAATGCAATAATACAAATTGAGCACCATTGCGTTTAAACAGAGCAATCGCATCTTTTATTTCTGATTCAGATGACATTCCGGTAGAGCAAAGCAGAGGTTTGCCTGTTTTGGTCAACTTCTCCAGTAACTCATGGTTCGTTAAATCTGCTGAGGCCACTTTATAGGCAGGCATACCATATTGCTCAAGAGCAAGAAGGCTGGCTGAGTCCCATGGGGTGCATAAGGGGGTTATGCCTTTACTTTTACAGTAGTCAAAAACTGAAAACATATCATCGAGAGATAGTTGAAAACGAGATAGCAAATCAAGTGTATATTCAGCACCAAGATCTTCACCACCATTACTAGCAGCTGTTTTGCGGTACATGCTGTCCATATCTCTGAGCTGGAATTTAGCGCAGTTTGCACCTGCTTTAATTGCTTCATCTACCAGGCGATAGGCCAGTTGAATATCACCATTATGATTATTACCTATCTCAGCAATAATATAGACGGGATTATCGTCATCGATAATATCAGAACCTATTTGAATGGGCTGTTGTTTAAAGCTTGCTACAGCCACTAGCCGCTGCTGGCGATCAATTAATGGTATGTACTCGATTTTCTTTGAGAACATCGCCTCAATTTCTTGCCGTGGTGCATCTTCATAATGATAGATAAAGTCCCTGTTCAGAGCGGATGAAACGGGCAGTGTGATATCAAGTTCATTACTGCTGAGTAGCCATCGGCGTAAATCGCCATCCGTAATGGCACCTTCGAGAACGCCATTAGAGGCAACTGCAAATACTATACGGGTTTTATTCGTACTGATTTTTCTTAGTGCGTGGCTCATTTCATCGTCGGTAAATACAACATAGCGTGCAACGTTTCGCTCTATGATCATAACCCGCTCTCCTGAATTAACACCGAAACAATGTGTAGATCGGTTAAAGAATCAATTTCCCATGATTCCTGTTCCTGCATATGAAACAGAGAAATACGACCACCAAGCCGGTTATTGTATTTTTGCAGAATATCGGTCTTCGTCAGATAAATAGAACCGTTCTCACGGTACCATTTATCATCTGGCTGAATGTCTTGGCGTCTGGGGCGATTTTTGTAATTGTACAATGCTTCGGGAGGACTCCCACTTTTCCAGAAAAATGCATGACTCTCGCAAACGGAAACCAGTGAGTCAGCCTGCTCGTCTAGAAATTGACGAATGGAATGATCAATACTGTCAGGTAGCCGCAGTGGTGATGTGGGCTGCAATAAAACCATGACTTCATCAGATGAATGCTTCATCCAGTGTTTAACTGCATGCAACATAGCTGCCTCAGTTGTTGAGGAATCTTGCGCCAGTTCTGGTGGGCGCAATCCAGGTACCTCGGCGCCAGCACCACGAGCTATGCCAGCAATTTGTTCTGAGTCAGTGGACACAATGACCCGATTGATATACTCAGAAGCCAGTGCTTGCTCTATGCTCCAGCATATCAAAGGTTTACCACCAATCTCTCTTATGTTCTTATCTGGGATACCTTTAGAGCCACCCCTGGCAGGAATAAATGCCGTAAAATTCATTATGCCTGATTCTCTTTGTCAGATTTTTTCATCATAGACCCGCAATTACTGCGGTACCATGGCTAACACTCTTATGACTATCCCTGAATCATCTAAGGTTTGATACGACCCTGATGGGTGCCATACCAGTTCACGATTTGAAAAGGTTGTCGTCATAGTCTTAGTTCCTAGGCTTGGTAGTTTGCGAATAATCGTTAGTAATTACGCAGTACTCCCCGCATCAACAGTAATAACAGTCCCAGTGACGGCACTGGCCTGCTCACTCAGTAAATAAAGCACTGCGGCTGCTGCGTCGTCTGGTGTGGCGAGGCGACCTAGTGGGCTGCGCCGCTTAATGCTTTCCAGTTTTTCACCCTGCAGGCTGCTGGTCATGTCGGTTTGCATATAACCCGGGGCCACGCAGTTTACGGTGATGCCCGCTTTACCAACTTCACGAGCCAGCGACTTGCTAAAGCCTTCCAGGCCGGCTTTGCTGGCGGCATAAACACTCAGACCGTTAAAGCCGGTACGGGCAATAATTGAGGAAATATTGATGATTCTGCCAGTTTGGTTAAGCAGCATCGGACGCAGCAGGTACTTGGCCAGCAAGATAGGGGCTTCCAGGTTCAGTGTCAGCAGCTGAGCAATGTCCGAGTTGTGCATGGTAGCCAACACGCCGTCGTTGCCCATGGCTGCGTTGTTGACGAGTGCATAGGGGCGACCATAGTCTTTGCTGATGCGGCTGCACAGCGTTGCCAGCTGATCCAGTTGCGCCAGATCGGCCGCTAAAAACTGCAATGCTGTGTTGCCACTTTGCAGCTGTTGTAAAGCCGAACTTTCTGTCCTGGCGATGGCCAGCACCCGGTAGCCAGCCTGCAGAGCCTGTTGACAGATGGCCAGGCCAAGCCCGCGGCTAGCGCCAGTCACTACCACCAGTTTGCTCATGGCGTACTCCTTGTCAATTTGCCGGTTTCTGCCAGCTTCGTTTCGTTGACCCATTTGAATTTATAGGGGGTTTGGTAGCGCTCCAGCGTCTGCTGGCAGTGCAAACGAACTTGTTGCAACACTGCGTCGGTATCGGCGCCCGGCACTGGCACCAGCTCAGCCAGAATCAACTGACCCAGTATGCTGCTGCTTTTGCCGTAGACTCTGGCTTGTGCCACGCCGTCAACCTCAAGCAATCGCTGCTCGACTTGCTCGGGGTGAACCTTGTTGCCACCAACATTGATCACGCCGCTTGCCCGCCCCAGAAAGTAAACCCGATCTGAGGTGACTCGCACCAGATCTTCGGTATCCAAAAAGCCTGCGCTATCGAGTCTTGCTTGCAAGGTAGCGGCAAAGGGGGTGCTTCTTTTTAACCATAAATGCTGGTTGTCATCGACTTTAAACTGCAGGTCTTTAAACCCCTCATCCAGATACTTGCGTGGAAAACCAGCCTGTCCGTCTGTGACGCTAAAGCCAACACCGGCTTCGGTGGATGCGTAAATATGACGCAGCCGGGCTTGCGGAAAGCATTGTTGTAACTGATTCAGCAAGGGCTGATCGCAAATTTCCCCACCTAAGGTCAGTTGAGTCAACGGCAGGTTAGGCAGCTCTGGCCAGAACAACAGCTGACGCCAAAGTGATGGCGTACCAGACAAGGCATTGACCCGGGCGTTCAGCAGTTGCTGCACGCGTTGCTCGCTTTCACCGGTGCTGGCATCCACCAGGCAACTACCGGACAACAGACTTTGCAAGACCACCTGCAGGCCAGCAAAGCGAAAAGGTTGATACAGCAGACCCCAGCGCAGTTGACCGCTGGCTGCTGTGCTTTTGACGGTTTTCGTCAGTTCTGCCAGACTATGGCTGATCCATTTTGGAGTACCAGTGGTGCCGGAAGTGGCCAGGTACCACAAGGTCTGCTGGCCTGGTGTCACCGGTCTATCCGGCGCAGCCAGCTCAGGCGCTGGCTGCAAGTACATTGCAGAGCAGTACCCATCGAAAGCCAGCAATTCAATCAAAAATTGCTGCAATTGGCTGCAGTTAATAGCAACCACTTTGTTTTGTAAATCAGGCTGTTGGGCTCGCAAGGCCAAGGCAGCTTCTGCGAGTTGTTGATAACTCCAAGCGGCACTTTGGCCGCTTTGCCCCGGAATTATCAGAGCGGTCTGGTCAATCTTGGGCAGAGCATCCAACAGACAGTCCGGCATCTAAACTCCCGTATGCTTTTGCTGGTATTGCTGATACATCTGCACAAACTCAGCAAAGGTACGGGGGTAGACCGCAATCTCCATCTCGCTGAAAGGGTCGAACCCTAACTCTTCATCCAGTTGGGCGACCAGCATGGCAAAGCCTAGCGAATCGAGACCGCTTTGCAGCAAAACGGTGTCGTCGGTCACGGGTTGCAGCAATTGGCAGTTGGCCAGCTCGGCCGTCTGCTCCAGACAAGCCTTAATACGTTGCTTTAAATCCACGTTGGGTTCCCTCTAATTGAAACTCAATTAAGTCTGCGGCGGCCCGGATTTGACGTGGCAACCGCCGCAATACTTCAGCGCGCTGATTGCGCCACAGCTCTGTTGGGTAGTGAAACACTTTGATGCAATAAGTACGTCCTGCCCGGGGTGAATCGGTTGCCGCTTTATCGGGCTGGGGCTGATAGCCAAACAGTTGGTGCATCTTCAGCACGCTTTGATTAAAGGAAAGCACTTCAGCATACAAGGTGTGGCAGTTTGCCTGGTCAGCGGCAAAATCCAATGCCGCTATCTCCAGCAATAAACCGGAGCCTGGCCAGACGGCAGGCTCACCCAGATAACAGCCCCACTCCAGCATCTCTGCAGTATGCCAGTGAAAGTTAAGGACGCCGATGGGTCGATCGTTTTGCCAAAAGACGAAAAAGCTGCGTTGGCCATCCTGTTGCAATTGCTCAAACCAGGTCAAGTGTTGCTGCCAGCTAATGGGGGCGGGCGAATGCATATTTTGCCGGATTTCTGGCTGATTACGCCATTGCCAGACCTGCTGCAAGTCCGTTGCTTGCAAAGGGCGGAAGTGGCTGCGAGGGTAGTGCCGTTCACTCATAGCAACTCCCAACGCATCGGAGTGCCCTTGGTGACAGCCTGTTTTACAGGCTTTCCTAGCAGCAGCGGCAGGTATTTAGGGGCAAGCCCTAGGCCTGGCCGGATAGAGCGCAGGTTCTCAGGCGTTAAAACATCGCCTGCTTGCATATCCTGTGCGATGTACAGTGAGCGGCGAAACTTGCGGGAAGCCATTTCTTGTTCGGTACTGCCGTATTGCACTTTGCCGATGGCAATAGCCGCGCGCCGGCACTCTTCAGCCAGTTGCTTAAACTCTGCCGGCTCCAATGAAAAGGCTGCATCAACACCTCCCTCACTGCGATCCAGTACAAAGTGTTTTTCGACCACAGTTGCACCCAATGCAATGCTGGCGACGGCGACACCAAGCCCCGTGGTATGATCCGACAGGCCAACCTGGCAATCGAACAGACTGGCCAAGTGTGGCAGGGTAGCCAGATTGGCGTGCACTGGATCTGCTGGGTATTGGCTGGTGCATTTGAGTAAAATCAGATGCTTGCAACCATGAGCCCTTAGTACCTCAACCGACTCTGCCAACTCAGCTGGTGTCGCCATACCGGTTGAAAGGATAACGGGCTTGCCGGTTTTAGCTACCGCGGCCAGCAGCGCGTGATCACTGTTTTCAAAAGATGCAATTTTATAGCAGGGGACATCCAGCTGTTGCAGGAACTCGACGGCGGCCTGATCAAAAGGACTACTAAAGGCCAGCATCCCCAGCTGATTGGCCAGCTCGAAGATAGGTTGGTGCCATTGCCAGGGAGTCATCGCATCCTGGTACAACTGATGCAGGGAGCGACCTCGCCACAGGTTGCCGTCATCCTGGATCAAAAATTCATTGGTATGCACATCCAGTGTCATGCTGTCGGCAGTGTAGGTTTGCAACTTAATCGCATCTGCGCCCGCCTCGGCCGCCGCCTTAACCATGGCCAGGGCCTTGTCCAGCGACTGATCATGGTTGCCTGATAACTCAGCTATCAGAAAAGGGGGGTGGCCTGGCCCGATAGCCCGCTGGCTGATAAAAATATCTGACATGAAGATTCCCACCACGATGCGCTACCGCATTGTATCGACTATAGATTTGCTTGTCATGCACCCGATTAAGCCAAAGCGTGCATACAACGTCTTATTTATGGTATCGGCATGCCTGGACTTTGCTTTAGTCCGGTGCCGCATGGAGCTGGCTTTAATCCTCGGGCAGCTGTTGTTTCAGCAGATCCACCACCGATTGAAATTCGGCTTGGTTTTTATCGCTCAGATCCAGCAGTGCCTGGTGGGCTCGCAGTATCATCTGACCTTGCTGCTGATCCTGGTAGGCTGCCGGTTCCACCTCGGTCAGCTGGGTGTGCTGCACCTTAGGTTGAGCAACGAAGTCAAAGACCTGATCCAAACAAAGCCCGCGTAGCAAGTGGTCGATTTCATCATCGCGGCTAAACAGCACCGGCCTGGGTAACTGATGCTGTTGGCAATGCCGGGCCAGGTTGGCCAGTAAGCCAATGTGGGTGCTGTCGATAAAGGTCACCTCGGTGATATCGACCACCACCTGACCACAGAGTGGCTGTTGCTGCTGTTGAAACAGCCGTTCCAACAGATCGTCCATGCCACTGGCATTGGTGTAGCGCAGTTCGCCAATCAGTTTGAAATAGCAGTGGTCTTTTTGGCAAGCAAATAAAATTTGAGCCTCAGTCATGGTTGGACTCCTGGCAATGAATGCACAGTATGGTCAGATCGTCCGGTAGCGGCTGCTGGCGTTCCAGCTCAAGCTCTGTGACCAGCTGCGGTAGTTGCTGAATACCACCTTGCTGCAGCCGTGCCAGTTTTTGCTCATTATTCGAACCGGGCAGCAGATCCAACAGTCCGTCGGAGCACAGCAGTAAGCGGCTGCCATCACCAAACGGCAGCTGATGGCTCTGGTAGCAAACATCGTCAAACATGCCGGCTGGTGTGCTTTTTAACTCAAGCCAGCGAGCTGGCTGGCCTGGCGCTTGCACTAAGGGCCAAGGAAAGGCACCGGCATTGGCAAAATGCAGGCTGTGCTGGCGGCGATCCAGCACGCCGTAAAAAAGAGCAATGTATTTGCCAATATTTTCTTTCAGCAACTCTTTATTCAAGCTCGCCAGTAATTCGGCAGGCTCTGCAATCAGGGGGGATTGTTGCTGACGGTAGTTTTCAAACTGAGCACTGATAAAGCGCTTTAAGTAGACGGTAACAAAAGCCGATGCCACCCCATGGCCGGACACATCGGCAATGTAAAAGGCGGTACGGTCGGCATCGATGGCGAAGTAGTCGACAAAATCACCACTCATGTAATCGGATGGCCGCAAAAAATGTTCAAAACGATAGGGCGGCCAATCCAGCTCGCGTGGGGGCAGCAATTTAAACTGCACTTGACGGCCGGCCTTTTCGCCAGCCTCAAGCTCTGCCAGTGACTGCTTGAGTTTGGCATTGGCGGCTTCCAGCTGCTGGGTGCGGGCTTGAACTTTGGCTTCCAGCGTTTGATTCAGTTGCTCCAACTGATGAATGGCGACATAGGCCCGCAAGGCAGAGGTGATGGTGGTTGTGAGTCGTTGAACCGTCAGCTCAGTTTTCGAGCGGTAGTCGTTGATGTCGTATTCCTGCACCACTTTTTGTTCCGGTGCCTGCCCCGGCTGGCCAGTTCGCAAAATAATGCGCACTTGCTGGTTGTTCAATGTCTCACGGATGTAGTGCACCAGTGTTAAACCGGCATCGTCGGTTTCCATCACCACATCCAGCAGAATCAGCACAATGTCCGGGTGTTGTTGCAGCACTTCTTTGGCCTCGGCAGCACTGTGCGCGCTTAAAAATGTCAGTGTCCGTTGCTGAAAGCGGTAATCGCGAAGGGCCATGGTGGTGACATGATGCATTTCGGGCTCATCGTCGACAATCAGAATGGGCCAGGCTTCTTGCTCAGTGGTTTCCTGCTCATCATCGGCAAGAAAATCCATCGGGGCATCGTCATGCACTGCGTTGTTTGAGGACTGCGACAGTTCTGTCACCTGCAAACCTCCATTTGATTGATAGACAGGATCCAAGGCTATACTAACTATAGCGGGCTAGACTTGGTTTTAACCAGTAGTTTTACACTAACAGATGCCTGACCACAGCGCGAGTTCCTCCCGATTTTGGTACCAGCCTGGTAGCGCATTGTCCCATCTGCTTAAGTTGAGCTTCCTGGCTGAGCCAGTGGCTAAGGGCGGCCTTGAAACTGGCCGCGCTTTGCTCGGATGCGGGGCCCAGCCAGTGACAGGCGCCCAGTTGTTGTAAATGACGGGTGGTTGCTACTTGGTTGTCGGCCACCGTGACCACCAGAGCAGGCAGGGCGCTGATGCAGCGCTCCCAATGGGTTGAGCCGCCAGCTCCCAGCATCAATCGGGCTTTTCGCATCAAGTGCGCCATATTTTGGCATTGCACATGCAGCTCAAGGCGCTTAGAGCTGGCACAGCGTTGCTGCAAAGCCTGACGCTCAGGGTGGGCCTCGCCAATCACGATGTCGGCTGTGACCGCCGGCTCCTGCAGCGCTAATATTGCGTCAACTGCCTGCCAGGTAAGGCCATAAGGATCGCTGCCGCCAAAAAACACCAAAATGTGACCCGGGCTAGGTTGCACCGTATCGGGCTGATAAAACTCTTCTCGCAGCAGCGCAAACTCAGGGCCTAGCAGAGCCTGGCTGTGGTTGGGTAACAGCGTCGCATAACGCTGCTGGTAGTTTGGAAGAAGGTTTTGATCAAGCAGCAGCTCGCAGTCATGAGTGCGGTTGGCTAAATCATCAATCACCATCACACGCTGGCAGCGTGAGCGTAGCTGCTGGCAAAAGTTGGCTGCAAGACTGTAGTGATCGACAATCAACCACTGATAGGTCGTTTTCAGTTGTGTCAGGCAATCGCGGGCATCTTGCTGCTCGGTACAGCCCAACCAGTTCTGATAACCAGCCAGAGGCTCTTGCGCTGGATGCAAAGGCAGTTGCAGCAGTGGGTAGCCGGCTTGCTCAATCAGGCGAAGGTTATGGCCTGGGTGAGGGCGACTGATAAAGTGGACTTCGCAACCTTGCCGGCGTAAGGCGTCTGCCAGTGTCAGGCAGCGCATCAGGTGGCCGGAGCCGATCCGCTGCGAGCTATCGGTTCGGATCAGGATCTTCATCTAAGCCCGCTTGCTGTAGCAATTGGTACAGGGCTTCTGCCCGACGCCAATCGGCCATTGTATCAATGTCCTGTACCCGGTGATCAGGCAGCACCAGCATCCGGGCAGCATCGCTGAACAACCGGTGTTGACCGTCCAGCCAACTGGTTGAGCGTCCCCAGTAAAACTGACCTGCGTCATGAAACGTTTCCGGCAAGTCCTGGGAGCGTTTGCCAATGCTGTCTGGGTCAAAGGGGGTGATACCGCCAGCGGGTGTTTGCAGTAAGGCGCGCTGAATCGGAAACGAAAAGCGAGCGGCACTGAAGACAAAGTGCTGCTCTGATGCCTGCAGCATTGCCAGACCTTTAGCCAGATCCCCGGCCTGCAATAAAGGCGTGGTGGCGTAGAGGCAGCAGGCATAGTCCGGCAGTTCCTGCCTTGCTTGCAACCACTGCAAGGCATGGCGCACGACCGCTGTGGTGCCGGTGTGATCATCGGCCAAGTCATCCGGCCGGATAAAAGGAACCTCAGCCCCAAACTGGCGGGCTATGGCTGCAATTTCTTCATCATCGGTTGAGACAAGGATCCGCTCAATGCAGCCGCTTTGTTGGGCGGCTCGAATCGGATAGCTCAGCATGGGGGCACCGCAAAAGTGTTGAATGTTCTTGCGGGGAATTCGTTTACTGCCTCCGCGGGCAGGAATAATGGCAACGGTCATAACAATGCCTTGAGGGTGGCAACAATGTGGTCTTGCTCGGACTCCGTCAGCTCCGGGTAGAGCGGCAAGCTGATAATGCGCTCGTAAAAGTCTTCGGCGTTTGGAAAGTCGCCCCAGTCAAAACCCAGCTGTTGGTAGTAGGGCTGCGTGTGAATGGGGATGTAGTGCACATTGACGCCGATACCCGCCTGGCGCAGGGCATCAAACACGACTTTGCGCCTGGTTTTGTCGTGCAGCCGGACAATGAACAGATGATAGCTGCACAGGCTGCCATTGGGGACGATGGGGCAATCCAGAGCCGCTCCAACCAGGTGCTGCTGATAACGCGCTGCCAGCTGCTGGCGCTTTTCAATGATGGCGTTTAAACGTTGGCTCTGACTGAGCCCCAGCGCGGCCTGCAAATCCGTCATCCGGTAGTTGTAACCAAGCTGCAGCTGCTGGTAGTACCAGGGGCCATGGGCAGGCTCTGTCATCTCTTCCGGATCGCGGCTGATGCCATGACTGCGCAGCAACTGCAGCTGCCTGGCAAGGTTTGGCTCATTGGTCAATGCCATGCCGCCTTCAGCGGTGGTAATGATTTTTACCGGATGAAAACTAAAAACGGTGATGTCGCTGTACTGGCAGCTTCCTACCGGCTGTTCGAGGAAGGCTGCACCAACAGCATGGGATGCATCTTCAATAATCCGAAAATCAAACTCGGCAGCTAAATGATGCAGCTGCTGCATATCGCAGCTTAAACCTGCCAGGTGCACTGCGATCACCACTTCGGGCAGGGCGTCTTTCAAGCGAGCTTCTTCCAGTTTTTGCCGCAAACTGGCAAGGCAAAGGTTGCCGCTGTCGGGTTCGACATCGACAAAGTCCACACTGGCACCGCAGTATCGAGCGCAATTGGCCGAAGCGACAAAACTGATGGGGGAGGTCCAAACCCGGCTGCCTGGCTTTACCCCCAGCGCCAGACAAGCCAGATGCAGGGCCGAGGTGGCGCTGTTGACGGCAACGGCATAGCGGGCTCCGGTAAGAGCACAAAATTGCTGCTCGAAAGCTGGCACCACAGGTCCCTGGGTTAAAAAATTGCTTTGCAATACAGCTTGAACTGCGGCGATGTCCTCGGCTGTGATGTGCTGACGACCATAAGGGATCATGGGCTGGCTTCCAGATTAAATTGCAAAATTTCCTCCGGACTTAAAAAGTGCGGATTGGTGTTGGATGCGTATTCAAAACCTGACTCTACCAGCTGTCCTTTTTCATTGAGCGCATTGATATCAAAACTGTTTTTCCGATTGAAAAATCGAATGGATGGGGCAATGACGTAGTGGTCATTAAACTCATAGGTGTGGTAGGAGTTTTCTCCCGGACACATCACTTCATGCAACTTTTCGCCGGGACGAATACCTACCTCTTTGATTGGCAACTGGGGTGCCATGGCGTTGGCAAGATCCACAATGCGGATGGATGGGATTTTGGGCACAAAAATTTCCCCGCCCAGCATGCGCTCAAAGTTTTTCAGCACAAAATCGACCCCTTGCTGCAGGGTGATCCAAAACCGGGTCATCTCCGGGTGCGTGATTGGCAGATGATTGGATTTTTTATCAATCAGGCTCTGGAAAAAGGGCACCACCGAGCCACGGGAGCCAACGACGTTGCCGTACCGGACGACCGAGAAACGCGGTCTGCTGCCACCGGCGATGTTGTTGCCGGCTACAAATAACTTATCGGACGCCAGCTTGGTGGCACCATACAAGTTGACCGGGTTGGCGGCTTTGTCGGTCGACAGGGCAATCACTTTTTCGACATTGGCATCAATAGCGGCATTGATCACGTTTTCTGCACCATTGATGTTGGTCTTGATGCACTCCATCGGATTGTACTCAGCGGCCGGTACCTGCTTCAGAGCGGCGGCATGAATGACATAATCCACCCCTCGCATGGCACGCACCAGTCGGTCAGCATCTCGAACATCGCCAATAAAGTAGCGCATGCAGTCTTGATCAAAGATTTGCTGCATTTCGTACTGTTTCAGTTCATCACGCGAGTAGATGATGATTTTTTTTGGCTTGTATCTGGCCAGCAGCGTTTGGGTGTATTTGTGACCAAAAGAGCCGGTCCCACCGGTAATCAGTATGGTTTTGCCATCGAACATGCGCCGCACCTCTGTCGTGCTCTATCGTAACTTATTGAACATAGCATAAATTATGCCGATATCGCAGGTGATTTGTAATTCGGTGGCGGTAAAGTCGACAGTCCAGCAGACAAAGCTCGCGTTTTTAGGGCGCTTTGGCTATAATTTAATCAGGATAACGCTGCGAGGTCGTGCTTATGAAAGTCGGTAACAACAACTCCATTTTGAACCAAACCATTGCGCAGCAGGACAACCTGTTCAAAAAATTGGCGTCTGCAAGGCGCATTAACAGTGCAGCCGATGATGCCGCTGGTTTGCAAATTGCCAATCAATTGACATCCGGCATCAATGCCCGGGAGCAAGCTGTACGGAATGTGTACGACGGCGTATCACTTGCGCGGGTCTACGATCAGGGCTTGCAGGCCATTGAAGAAAACCTGCAGGATTTAAACACCCTGGCCATTCAGGCCGGCAATGGCATTTATGGAGCCAGTGAGCGCCAGGCATTGCAGCAGCAAGCTGACCAGTTGCTGGGCAATATTCAGCAGGTAATCGATAACACCGAGTTTGCCGGCAAGGGGCTGTTCAATCAAAGTGGTGATGTTACCTTTGGTACCGGCGATAGCAGCCTGAGTTTAAGTACTGAAGATGTTGCGGCTGTTCTTACGACCAGTAATTTGTTTGATTTCGATCTGACGGATCCATCGCAATTGAGCGCTTCGCTTGGTAGCGTCGAGCAATCTTTGCAACAGCTAGGCGGTTTACGGGCGGATACCGGTGCCACCATCAATGCCTTTGAAGCCGCCGCCAGTGTGATTGACCGCCAACGTATTGGCGAATCCGAAGCCCGTAGCCGGATTGAGGATTTGGATTTTGCCAAAGCCGTCAGCGAGCAGGTGGCAGGCAATATTTTGCTGCAATCCAGTATCAGTGTCGCGGCGCAAGGCCGGGTGCAGCAAGAGCAGGCACTGCGTATTCTAGGCGGTTGATATAGCGGTAAATACTTTGCTTTGGAAGACATCGATAGCGCTGGAAAATTGACAGAACGTCAAATTTCCAGCGCTTTTTATTTGGCAATCCGGTAGGGCTTCGCTACAATGCCTGTATAACGATAATACCTCTACCGGGTAAGTATGCGCGCAAACCCTATCCTTTTTCTGGCCGATCATCAATCACCACGTCAGCAACGCCTCAGCATTATTCTTGATTTCCTGCATGAGCCGCATCAGCAGGCCTCTTTGTCTGAGCTGCAGACTTTGTTGCAGCAAGCCAGCCCGGCCGTAGTGCTGCTTGGAGCAGAGTCGGCGGATGCCGAAGCTTTGATCGAGCAATTTCCTGCCACGGCTTTTTTGTTGTTGGAGCCTGCTCAGGATGCGCTGTTGCAGCATGGCAATGTGGTGGCCCTGCTAAGCGAGCCTTTTCGCTACGACAGCCTGATGCAATCCTTGCGGGATTGTCAGGAGTACCACCGTTTCCTGCCGGGACAGCAGCGGCAAGAGCCAGTGGCCCGCTTGGTCGACATGGTGGGCTCGGCTGAGCCGATGCAGCAAGTGCGCTTTTTAATCCAACAGGTGGCGCCAACCGAAGCCAATGTGCTGATTCTGGGCGATTCCGGCACCGGAAAAGAAGTGGTGGCTCGCAACATTCACCTGTTGTCGCGCCGGGCTGAAGGCCCTTTTGTGCCATTAAATTGCGGCGCCATTCCGG
>JAFIFR010000233.1 GCA_020831935.1 Alkalimonas sp. | reverse complement strand
TGTCCGAGCGCATGCAAATGCCGGAAGACAAAATCCGCAAG
The DNA here is from genome assembly GCA_020831935.1 of Alkalimonas sp. Lineage (GTDB taxonomy): Bacteria > Pseudomonadota > Gammaproteobacteria > Enterobacterales > Alteromonadaceae > Alkalimonas. The sequence continues at coordinate 3,215 of JAFIFR010000233.1, read as the reverse complement.
GTGTTGAAAATCGCCAAAGAGCCGATTTCGATGGAAACGCCGATTGGGGATGATGAAGATTCGCATCTGGGCGACTTTATCGAGGACACCAGCGGCGAATCACCACTGGACTCGGCCACCATGGAAAGCCTGAAAAACGCCACCAACGAAGTACTGGCAGGCCTTACCGCCCGTGAAGCCAAGGTTCTTCGGATGCGGTTTGGTATCGATATGAATACCGATCACACCCTGGAAGAAGTCGGCAAGCAGTTCGACGTTACCCGGGAGCGGATCCGGCAAATCGAAGCCAAGGCGTTACGCAAGCTGCGCCACCCATCGCGCTCGGAAGTGCTGAAAAGCTTCCTCGACGAGTAAATAAAAAAGGCGCCTACCCGGCGCCTTTTACTTTTTGCAGAAAAAATAACCGCTTGATGGCAAGAAGCCCACAAAGCCAGATGACAACAGCGGTAAAACTTTCTATACTGCAAGCCGTTTTTGCTTAGCAAAAATGTCCACACCATGGCCCTATAGCTCAGTTGGTTAGAGCGCTCGACTCATAATCGATCGGTCGCTGGTTCGAGTCCAGCTGGGGCCACCATTTTTAAGCAGTAGCTTTATGGCTTCTGCTGCTGCGCCCATTGCTCCAACCGCTCAATCAAGTACTCCGGATAAACTGGCAGATAAAGCTGGCGCATAGTGCCATCGCGGTAACTTTGTTGCAGCGCTTGTTGCCAGGCAGCAATCCGCTCTGGTGTTACATCCAGCGAGAAAGCCAAATAAAGCTCAACCTCACGAATTTGTTTTAGCCGATACAGCCCGGTTCCCGCCTGTGCCTGCAGTTGCTTTTCACGCTCCGCCACCACAGCATCATGCAACACCACTAAATCGACCCGTCCGCGCAGCAACATCTGAAAACAATCGCCATGGTTCAACGTAAGTACCAGGTTCTTTCCTTCGACATAACCATGATGCTGCAGCAGATCAACATGCAGCGAATACCTGTATTCACAGGCAATCAAGCCCGCATTCAAACCTGTATCCAACGGATTTAGGCCTAACCGATCGGCCCGGCCATAAATAGCGGTCTGAACATACTTGAGCGGCCCAACCCACTGAAACCAGTGCTCGCGTTCTGCGGTACGAGCCGTTTCAAACAAGGCAATATGAGAATCTCTGCGGGCTATTTCAAAAGCTCGGGCCCAGGGCAATAACTCAATATCAGCCGGTTCATTCAGTTGCTGTTGCAATTGCCGGATTAAGGCAACCGTCACGCCAGCAAGCTCCCCGTTATCATTCAGGTACTGACCAGGAGGATTGTGTTCAGTCAGAATACGCAGGTTCGTTGCATCATCCTCAGCCAGGACAACGACCGTAAACGGCATCAGCAAACACAGCCACCCTGCTTTCATTGCAAGCAACCTCTGAACTCTCCATGCATCCAGTATAGTCCCCAAAAGCAATTCCAGCTTTGCATAGCGCAAGCCAACTGATTTCATTATGATGTGACAACAATTGCTCCAGCACAGAAGCACACAGGAAACCTTATGAAAATCGTCGCCAAAAGCCTGGCCAAAGGTCTGGCCATTATTCTGCCTATAGTGATTACCATTGAGCTGATGCGTTGGTTGCTGGTCACGGTTGAGTCCTGGCTGTCACCGCTGCTGGAGCTGGTGTTGCCGGCGAAGTGGTATTTACCGGGTATGGCGATAGCGGCTTTTTTCCTGCTGTGTGTTGTCATTGGCTTTAGCGCCCGCTGGCGCGGGTTTGACTGGCTATGGCAGTTACCAGGCCGGTTGTTGTTAAAGCTGCCGGGCACCAAACAAATTTACGGCATGCTGCAGGACTTGATCGATGTGATGTCCGGCAAAAGCTTTTCCGATGGCTCCGTGGTGATGGTGAAATTGCCATCGACAGACATCGAGTTGATTGGCATCGTCACCAAAAAAGGCGGTATTGAAGGCGACCGCATGTCATCTTTAATGGGCGAAGCGCAACTGGCAGTCTTTATCCCTATGGCCTACAACGTGGGCGGCTATACCATTATCGTGCCGCAAAGCTGCACCAGAAATATCGACATGAAACCAGCTGAGGCGCTGCAACTGGTGCTGAGTGGTGGCCTGGGCAGCAGCCAGGTTGCGGGTAAACGTTAATTGTTTAGCTGATGCTTACTGCAGAAAACGCTGCCGGATCACGCCACTAACAGCGGCGAGCGGCACCAGAATGCTGAGCTCACAGGCCTGGCCAAAATCATCATCCAGCGCCGCATCATCAAACCAGATGGCATTGCCGACACTTAAGTACGACTGCAAAATCGGCGGCAGCCGGCAGTTAAAAGGTTTTAACAGCTGCTGCAGCTGACGGATGCGCCCGGCCGGCTCCAGACCAATCCAGGCGCTGGTGTCCAGCCCGGTGCCAACCGTATAACCCAGGCCAGGTTTGGCCACCAGCATCGGCTCTGGCGGGGTATACAGTTGCTGACAAAATTGCACCATACAATCCATCGCCCCCTTGCCCAGGCTTTGATACAGCGAGACGTTACCAAAAAAGTACTGCAGCTGAGGATGGATGCGCGCCAGGGCCCCAAGCCCGGCCCACAGTGCAAAAAAACCCAGCGTGCGGGCTTTGGCATCCGGGTTCACCACAGAGCGGCCCAGTTCAATGCCATAGGGCAGCACCTGCTGGCAAAAAGCACGGCTGTAATCAAACAACTGACTGGTACGCAAAATAGCCCGGCCCTGCTCTGCCGCCAGCCAGCCCAGCTGATACCGGTACAGCGCGACCAGTTGGAGGCGGGCCGGGTCCCACACCAGCAACTGCTGATAAGCACTGCCCCCATAATCCAGCGCATCCAGATCGCGTTCCAGATTTCGGCCCGCGCCGGCGCGGCGAAAAATCAGCTCGCGCAGGCGGCCAATTTCCAGCATGGTATTCGGAATGCTGTCGGCCCGGGCACTGAAGACCTGCAAGCCACGCACTGTCACTATCGGCGTAAGGGCCGCCAGCTCCTGCGCGATCTGCTCAGCCGGCCCGGCGGCTGCAACTGGGCTTAACTGCGGCATCGGGTACCTCCTGATAAATAGTGGGTAATTGATAACAGCGGCGTTTCAGCCAGGCGATGCGTTGCTGATCATTATCGGCCAGAGCGTCTAGTTCGACCGCATGCATCGGAATATCCACATAAAGCCGTGGTCTGCGGTTGGCCGGTGTGATCATTTCCCGCACCAGCAACAGCATCT
>JAFIFR010000232.1 GCA_020831935.1 Alkalimonas sp. | reverse complement strand
CGCCGGACTTCCTGAGCGGGGTCGATACTTGGTTGGACGCGCATTTCGGCGATAATTTGTTCTGGTGTCATCATGGTTTCCTGCTTATACCCAATCGCTTTGAGATAATGCTATCATAGAGTTAGTCTGGGTTCAGGTGGTCGTGTGCATGAAAAAAATTGAAGCAATTATCAAGCCTTTTAAACTGGATGATGTTCGGGAAGCCTTGGCCGAAATTAACATCACCGGTATGACGGTAACAGAAGTCAAAGGCTTTGGTCGTCAAAAAGGGCATACCGAGTTGTACCGGGGTGCCGAATACATGGTGGACTTTCTGCCAAAAGTGAAGCTGGAGATTGTCGTCAGCGACGATCAGGTGGAGCGTTGTCTTGAAGCCATTACCAAAACTGCGCATACCGGCCGGATTGGTGACGGCAAAATCTTTGTGCTGGATGTTGGCCGGGTGATCCGGATCCGCACCGGCGAGGAAGATGAAGAAGCCATCTAAGCATCTTGTACTGCTTGGGGGAGGCTGGCTGTGCCTTTATGCACTCTTTGCCTCATATTCTGTTGCAAATGAAGTTCTGGAACAGGTATTGCTGGATATTCTTCAGCTGTCCTCCGGAGTAAAGCAAGGCAGGGAAACCGGTACCGAGGGTGCTGCTTTTTAAGTCCGGTGATGACGGTCTTTGGTCAAATCATCCTATGGTTTGAAAATGAAACGGATGTTCTTGGTTTCTCGTCCGACTCAAATTAGTCCAACCCCGGCAAAGCCAGTTGACTATTTGCTTGTCTTTTCGGTCGCTTACGAGCGCTTCTGCGGCTGGCATGGCGCTGCAATACACAGGCTTTCTGAGATGCCCAAAGGCTTGGATCCTGTTGCTGCAACCAGTTTTTCAACGCCTTTCTTCCCTCAGCAATAGCCATGTCCGGCAGAATCACGGGTGCTGGATAATGGGTATCAAGCTGACACCCCAGCTGATGCTGCATGCTAACCGGCATTAGCCAGGGCGTATGGATCCAACTGTTTGGTACCTGACGCAGCTCCGGTACCCAGCGCCGGATGAACTGCCCTTTGGGATCGCGCTCCTGGCTTTGTTTGACTGGATTGTACATTCGGTTGACATTGATACCAGTGACACCGGCTTGCATCTGAATTTGTGGGTAATGAATACCAGGCTCGTAATCAATAAAGCACTTTGCAAGATGCAAAGCCAGCGGGCGCCAGGGCAGTCCGAGATAATAACTGCCAAAAGAAACCAGCATTGCCCGTCCCCTGAAATGCAGCCATCCGGTTGCCAGCAAAGCACGCATACAAGCATCGATCAGTGGGTATCCGGTGGTGCCTTGACACCAACTCAGGTAGCGATGTTGATCAAAGGTGCTGTCCCGAAAGCCCAAAAAGCCCGGATGCATGGCCTGAAACTCAAGTTCCGGTTCATCCTCAAGCTTTTGGATAAAATGACAATGCCAGCGCAGGCGCGAGATAAAGGCTTGCAATGCGCGTGCATTTGTCAGCTTCCCTTGGGCCAGCTGTGTTTGCTGGATCAGCGATCGCAAGCCAAGTTGACCGTAGGCCAGGTAGGGACTTAACCGAGAGCTAAACTCAAAGGCTTCGGCAGGGCGGCCAATCCCATGCAGATAATGACTATGACGCTCACTCAAAAAAGAAGAAACCAAGGATGCTGATGGTCCTGGAAAGCTTTGAGTGCATGCAGGCAGATCTCGCATGCGGCTAAGCTTGGGCCAACTCCAGGGCTCAGGCTGATGCAGCGGCGATAAGGCTACCGGAGGCTTTGCCTGTGGCTGACTCAGCCAGGCGTCGCTTTCTTTTTGCCACAAGTCTCGATTGTGCAAACCACGGAATACACCAAACTGACGGTACTGATGCCATGCTATCCCATGCTTTTTTAAGGCATGCCTAACGGCAAGGTCGCGTTGATAGGTCCAAAGGTTACCTGTTTCTTCATGGCTGTGGACCGCTGTGATACCGTGTTGCCGACACAATCGAAGCAGGACCCGGCTTGCTGCTCCCTTTTCAACCAATAAAGGTTGACCCAGTGCAGTCAGCTTGTCATTCAAATCGATCAGACACTTTTGAATAAAGTGCCAATGGCGTAGCGATGTATCGGGTTGTTGCCAGTAATCGGGTTCAATGATGTAAACCGGTAGCAGCGGACCTTGTTGGGCGGCTGTTGATAAAGCCATGTGATCCACGCAACGAAGATCACGCTTGAACCAGACCAGTTGCCTCACAAGCTATCCAGTTGACTCAACACCTGCCTGGCCCGGCTGAGAATGGCATCTTGCTCTTGTTCACTTTTGTTGTGCCACTGTCGATAGGCCAGTTGCAAACGGGCATTGCCACCCAGCTTTGTTTCATTTCTCGCCAGAAAGTCCCAATACAGGCTGTTAAAAGGACAGGCTTTGGCGCCGTGTGCCTTGTCGACCTGATAGGGACAGTGCTGGCAGTAATTGCTCATCCGCTTGATGTATTTGCCACTGGCGGCATAGGGCTTGGATGCCAGTACACCGTCATCGGCAAACAGGGCCATGCCCAGGGTGTTGGGTAGCTCGACCCATTCAAAGGCATCGGCATAAACTGCCAGATACCAGTCTGTCACTTCTTCTGGCGCCAATCCTGCCAACAAGGCAAAATTGCCGGTCACCATCAGACGATGAATATGGTGCGAGTAGGCATGGTCGATGGTGCTTTTCAGTGCTTGCTGCATGCAGCGCATCTGCGTATCGCCATTCCAGTAATAGTGTGGCAAAGGGCGGCTAGCGCCAAGGGTATTGCGCTGCTGGTACTCCGGCATCAGCAGCCAATACAGGCCGCGGACAAATTCACGCCAGCCAATCAACTGACGAATAAAGCCTTCGGCGGCGTTCAGAGGCACCAGTCCATCCTTGTACGCCTGCTCGACTTTCAGGCACATCCAGCGCACATCCAGCAAGCCAATATTCAGGTAAAAAGAGCAGATGCTGTGAAACAAAAAGGGCTGGTCCAGCAGCATGGCATCCTGATAGTCACCAAATTGAGCCAGCTGCTTTTCAACAAAGTGCAAAAAGGCTAGCCGGGCCTCTTTGCCGGTGACGGCGAGCCTGAATTGGTGGGCATCGCCCATGTTGTTTGGAAACTTCTCAGCGACCAGTGCAATGACGTCTTGGGTGATGGCATCGGGTTCAAACTGAAGTGGTGGCACCTGCTCAAGATCCGGTGGGCAGGCCTTGCGGTTGGCTTTGTCGTAATTCCACTTCCCCCCTTCCGGCTGTTGTT
>JAFIFR010000231.1 GCA_020831935.1 Alkalimonas sp. | reverse complement strand
GCCCATGAAATTAACAGTCCTCTTGGGGCAACTTTGTGCAACCTGCAACTGCTGCAACATTACGTGGATACCCTGCCAAAAGTCATTCCTGCAAAGGCCATGGAGGCAATTGCACAGCTCACCCCCGAGTTTCCGGAACTGCTGACGGATGCCAAACAGCTGGTCGCAGAGACAGAAGCTTCCGCAAGCAAAATTGAAACCGTGGTCAAGCAGCTCACCCTATTCCATCACCAGGACAGCACCAGCAGTGCGCCGGTTCATGTCCATACACTGCTGCAGTCGGTTGCCTTGCTGCTTAAAAGCACTCATCATCGATTGATTCCAGTAGAGATTGAATGCGATAGCGCGTTGCAGCTAAACACCAATAAGGCCAAACTGGTTCAGGTGCTCTTTGGGCTGCTGGAAAATGCCATGGAGCATGGCAAGCCCCCGCTTAAAATGCAAGCCTTGCTGGATGAAACCGAGCATCATGTGCTGCTTCGGGTCATTGATCAGGGTTCGGGCGTTGCACCGACCTTGCTGCACGACTTGCAATATCGGCAAAACATGGCTGAGTCTGAGCAAAAAGGACTGGGGTTGGCACTTTGCATTCATACGGTGCAGGAATTAAAAGGCACATTGTCGCTGACGCCACAACGAGATGGCCACACTTGTTTTGAAGTGCAGCTGCCCATGTGAGGTCCGGTTTTTAGTCTTAGCTTAGCTCTCAGTTCCACGAAGGCTGCTCAGGGACGCTGTCACAGCATCGGACAAGCCCGTTAGCTTTAACCAAAGCGCAGTGTAATCTTCCGGCTTCAAGCTTAACTCATGCCGTAACAGCTTCTCCACCGCATCCAACTCAAGGGCCACAGACTCGGCACCCACAAAGCGGGTTGAAGATTTTAAACGGTGACACAAAGCTGCCAGGGCGCTCACATCAGTGGCATAATAGGCTTCCTGCATTTCGTGCATGGTTTTGATCAATGATGCCCGAAAATCACTTAGCACTTCTCCAAGCGCATCCTCACCGACCATGTTGATCAGGTTATCCAGTTGCAAAGGTGTTAGTTGAACTGCATCCGACCTAAGCCAACGGCTTAAACCATCCCGCAGCCCCTGCAGCGTAATGGGCTTGGTTAAGTGAGCATCGAGCTGATGGTTGCGACTGCGCTCGATGTCTTCAGGCATTACACCCGCCGACAGCGCCAAAATTGGTTTGCGAAAGCCTTGCTGGCGCAGCAGTCCAGTGGCCGATAGGCCATCCATCACCGGCATCTGAATGTCCATCAGGATGATATCAGGCTCCTGCAGTGCCACCGCGGCCAGGGCAGCTTTGCCATGCTCGGCTTCACGAACCGACAGGCCCAACCGTTCCAGCATTTTTCGCAGCAATAAACGGTTGGTGCTGTCGTCCTCAACCAGCAGGACCTGCCCGTGCAATTGACCAGCAGGCGTTATAGAGGGACGCTCAGCTAATTCGGTGGTAGCAGCAAAAGGTAAGCGCAGTTGAAATGAGAAACAGCTGCCCTCACCTGGCCTGGATTGCACCTTGAGCGCACTCTGCATTTTCTGCAGCAACCCCTGACTGATGAAAAGCCCAAGGCCGGTGCCTCCAAATTGGCGGGTTATGCTGGTATCGAGCTGGTGAAAGGCATGAAACAGCTGGGCAATGCTGTCCTCGCTCATGCCAATACCGGTATCGGTCACTGCGACTTCCAGGGTAACGGCATCACTGTCTTTTTCAAGCACGCGAAACTCCACCGTCACTCGGCCATAGTGGGTAAACTTAATGGCGTTGCCAACCAGGTTAATCATCACCTGGTTAAAGCGAAGCGCATCCAACATGACGGGCTGGTGCAAAACCGGGTCGACCGAGACCTGCAAACTTAAGCCTTTGCGCTGCGCCTGCATTTGCATCATGTCGTCTAGTTCCAACATCAGACGAGATAACCGGACAGGCTCTGGTTTTAGCTCCAGCTTGTTGGCTTCAATTTTCGATAAATCCAGAATATCATTGATGACCGACAACAAGTGAGACGACGCTTGTTGAATTTTTTGGTTAAAATTCTTCGCCTGAGCGGGCAAATCCAGTGACTGCATTAACTCGCTAAAGCCGGTAATGGCATTGAGTGGCGTACGCAATTCGTGACTCATGTTGGCAAGAAACTGTGCTTTCACCTGAGCAGCAGACTCGGCCGATTGTTTGGCGGTATCTAGCAGCTGCATGGTGTCCATCCGCTCTTTTAGGTTAACCAGCATTTGAGCAAACACGGTCAGCAGTTTGCGCTCCTGCTGATCGTAGTGGTGAAATCGACGCACCGAGTCAAAGCCAACAAAACCGATTAATTTGCCCTGATGCCGCATCGGAATGGTGATGATGCTTTTTATCTCCTGAGGAGCCAAAATGGCCTTAATCGGATCATCGTCTGGCAATGCTGGTACATCGGGGTACAGCATCTGCTCACCCTGCAGATGGGCATTCAACCACTGGGGAATGTGCAAGATTGACACATGTTGCAACTGTTCAATTTCCGCGCTAATGCCTTCTGCACACCACTCGTGTGTATTGCTGCAGGTATTGTGCTCAAAATCGTATGAAAAAATATAAACGCGATCGGCATCGACAAAGCGCCCCATCTGCTCCAGGGTGTCGGCAATCAGGAGCTCCGCTTCAGCCAAAGGCACGTTAATAAAACGCTCAGCAATGGCCAGCAAAATATCGGTTAATTCGCTACCGGTAGCGTCAGTTTTCAAAAGCTGCTCTTGCTGCATATCAACCCCGATAAGCTTTAAAGCAAAAACGGAACCTGGTTCCGGTACCAGGCTCACTGTCCACCTGCATAGTCGCCTCATGCTCCTGCACTATGTTGTAGACTTCGGCCAAACCAAGGCCAGTGCCCTGACCCACAGCCTTGGTGGTAAAAAAAGGATCGAAGATACGGGACAAGGTTTCATTGTCCATGCCACAGCCATTGTCCTGAATAATCAGCTCAATGCTGTCTTGCGGCAGTGTGCAACGAATTTGCAACAGGCCCATCGGCTGCATCGCCTGCAAGGCATTTAGAATCACATTAAATAGCAGCTGTCGTATGGAGGCTGCTTTGGCCCAAATCAGTGCATTCTGCTCAGGAAGCTCCAGCTGCACTTTCGCCTTGTATTTTATCTCGTTCTCCAGCAATGCAAGGGCCGAGCGTATCACCGCCGCCAAATCAAGGGCCACCCAACCCTCGTCGTCGTATGTGGCAAAATCACGCAGGCTTTTGACGATGCTTCGAACGCGCTCAGTTCC
>JAFIFR010000230.1 GCA_020831935.1 Alkalimonas sp. | reverse complement strand
AGCTGCTTGGCCAGGGCGCAGCGGGCAATGATGCAACCGTCGTTGTTGGACAGTACCACCAAAGGTCGCTGTTTTAAGTCGGGGCGGAACAGCTTTTCGCAAGACGCATAAAAGTTGTTGCAATCGACCAGCGCAAAACGGCGCTCAGGAAGCGGGAGCTCTGCCATGGCTTAGCGCCTGAGCTGATGGATCACGCTGCTGACCACGCCGAATACTTCAAAGTCGATGCCCTCGTCCAGCCGGATTGGCGGGTACTTGGGGTTGGCGGCCTGCAGCATCGGCTCGGGTTTGAGCAACAAGCGTTTGACCGTCATATCGCCATTGACGCTGGCAATCACAATGTCCTGATGCTGGGCCTGCAAGGCACGATCGACCAGCAAAATATCGCCATCAAAAATAGCGGCACCACGCATCGAATCGCCCCTGGCGCGGACAAAAAAAGTGGCGGTGGGGTGCTTGATCAGCAGCTCATGCAAATCCAGACAGCCTTCCAGATAATTCTGCGCCGGCGAAGGAAACCCCGCTGCTACCGTATTTAAATACATCGGCAAGGCACGGCCGCTGGCCGCATCGGGGGCGCCAAGCCACTCCAACCCTTGTTCACTGCGAAAGCGTGTCGCTACCATCCGGTTGCTCACTAAATTAACTGTTCATACATACAGTATTTTAGTCGCTCATTGGCGAATAGCAAGGGGTAAAATTTGTCCTTAATTTGATCCTTGTGGGTGGTTGCATTAAGCTTACTAGCAGTAACCGCATGAGGGATCCCAGGTGAGTGAGACAACGGCAAAGTACAGCGGCAACACAATGTCGCAAAAAAGTGCGCGTGAAGCGCTGGGAGCCCCGGATACTTTTCGTGGCGGTTGCTACGTGACGCGCAATGGCGTGGCGGAGCTCTTTATTCAGACAGCCGCAGAGCGCGCTGAAGAGTTGGCCGCGCAAGAGCGTGAACGACAGGCGATGGCGCTGCTGCGCTTAGCGATGATGGCAGAGCAGGATATCCGGCAGGGGGATACCTTGAGCCCGGAGCAAGCTTTGCAACAACTGCGTGCGGCCAGGCGTTAGCTTGGCGCTCTATATTACCCAAACAGCCCTGCGCTGTTTGCAGGATATCGAATCCTGGCAGGCTGAATTTAAAGGCCCTGAGGCGGCGGCAGCCTGGGTGGATGCGTATTTGCAGCAGAGTGCAGAGGCCATTTTAGCGGCCCCGGCTCGTTATCGTGTTAACGCCCTGTTGGCCGATTATGGCCTGATGCTGCGCGAGCGGCTGGATCAGGACCACCGATTGCTGTATCGCCAACAAGGCGAGCACCTTTATGTACTCCTGGTGCTGCACTGCAAGCAGGATCTGGTGCGCGCCTTGTACCGGCATCAATTGATGCGGGGTTAGCCCGAGGACGCTACGGTGCGGTGTTTTGGCAGCGCCAGTGAAATCAACACCGTAGCGACCAGTAAGGCGCTGGATACCCAGAGGCAGGCCGCGAGGCCGGCGTGCAGGTAGAGCCAGCCGGATAATACGGTGCCGATTAAGCGCCCCATGGCATTGGCCATGTAGTAAAAGCCGACATCCAGCGAGACGCCATCGCGCCCGGCATAGCTGACAATTAAATAGCTGTGCAGGGACGAGTTGATGGCAAACACAGCGCCAAACAGCAGCAGACCACCAATCAGCATCGGGCCAACCTGCCAGTTCAGTTCAATGCTAAGGGCAATCGAAGCCGGCAGACCGCACAGCAGCAGTGCCCAAAGCACCGCTTGCTTGCCATCCGGGGTGCGGTTGTTGGCTTTGCCGGTCAGCAAAGGTGCCTGACTTTGCACAGCCCCATAGCCAATCACCCAGAGCGCTAAAAAGCCACCGACCTGCCAGTGATCCCAATCAAACTGACTGGCTAAAAACAGCGGCAGCGCCACCACAAACCAGACATCCCGGGCGGCAAACAAACACAGCCGGGCAGCCGACAGCAGGTTGATGGCACGACTCTTGGACAGCATGTCACGAAACTTGGGTTTGGCTTTGCTTTTGCCAAGGTCGCGTTTCAGCAACTTGATGCTAAGCAACCAGATCAGGCTGAGCAGGGCGGCCATGGTAAAAATGGCCCACCAAAAGCCAATCAGCGCCAGCAGCAAGCCGCCAATAAAAAAGCCAACGCCTTTGAGCGCATTTTTCGAGCCGGTTAAAATGGCCACCCACTGGTACAGAGTGCTTTGCTCGGCATCGGCCACCAGCAGCTTGATGCTGCTTTTGGCGCTCATTTTATTCAAATCTTTGGCAATGCCGGACAGTGCTTGAGCGGCCATCACCCAGGGCACTATCAGGTACTGGGCCGGCAGCAGCAACATCGACAAAGCCAGTACTTGCAGCAGCAAGCCGATGTTCATGGTTTTATTCAAGCCAATGCGGGCACCCAGCCAGCCGCCGACCAGATTGGTCACCACCCCGAAAAACTCGTAGAACAAAAACAGCATGGCGATGCTAAGCGCATCATAGCCCAGGCTGTAAAAGTGCAGCACCACCAGCATGCGCAGCGCGCCATCGGTCAGGGTAAAGGCCCAGTAATTGCCAGTAACGACTAAATACTGGCGAATGGCCGGGCTCAGCTGGCTTAGCATGGCATCAGGCTCCGGCTTGGCTACCGGGCTGATCGCTCAGGCCCACCATTTTAGCCAGCTCAACGGTGCGGTTGGCGTAGCCCCATTCGTTGTCGTACCAGGCGTAAATTTTCACCTGGGTGCCGTTGATCACCATGGTCGATAAGGCATCGATGATGCTGGAACGCGGATCGGTTTTGTAATCAATCGACACCAGTGGCCGCTCTTCGTAGCCGAGAATGTCTTTCAGCTCGCCTTCAGCGGCAGTTTTCAGCAACTGATTCACTTCCTCGGCGCTGGTAGCGCGCTCTACTTCAAACACGCAATCGGTCAGCGACGCATTGGTTAGCGGCACCCGCACCGCATGGCCATTTAAGCGCCCTTTTAATTCCGGGAAAATTTCAATAATGGCAGTCGCCGAGCCGGTGGTGGTGGGAATTAAACTGGTGCCGCAGGCGCGGGCGCGGCGCAAGTCTTTATGCGGAGTATCCATAATGCTTTGGGTGTTGGTCAGATCATGAATGGTGGTGATGGAACCATGCTTAATGCCAAGCGACTGATGAATGACTTTCACCACCGGCGCTAAACAGTTGGTGGTACAAGAAGCGGCCGTCACAATCCGATGCTTGTTGTGATCGTACAGCTGATGGTTCACACCCATCACCACATTCAGCGCACC
>JAFIFR010000229.1 GCA_020831935.1 Alkalimonas sp. | reverse complement strand
CGGGCTTATGTCGGTCGCTTTAACTTTAAAGGCAACGATCAGCAAAAGTTTATCGGCGATTTATCCGGTGGTGAGCGCAATCGGGTGCATTTGGCCAAGCTGCTGCGCGCTGGCGGCAACATGCTGCTGCTGGATGAGCCGACCAACGATTTGGACGTAGAAACCTTGCGAGCTTTGGAAAACGCCTTGTTGGACTTCCCCGGCTGCGCCATGGTGATCTCGCACGATCGCTGGTTCCTCGACCGTATTGCCACCCACATATTGGATTACCGTGATGAAGGCCAGGTCAATTTCTTTGAAGGCAACTACTCGGATTACGAAGCCTGGATGAAAGAAACCCTGGGTGCTCAAGCGCTGGAGCCGCACCGCATCAAGTACAAGAAGATCTAAAAGCCTGACAAAGCAGCCACGCTCTACTCCGGACGTGGCTGTTTCTTTTCCAGCGCCTGCATAATATCGCGCCAGCTGACAATACCCAGTGGCCGGTTAAAACTATCCACCACCGGAATGCAGGAGACCCGTTCCCGGTTGAACAGCCGCACCGCATCCATCACTTCAGCGCCAACCGACAAAGTCACCGGTTGACGATGCATCACCTGATGCACCCGCTTCTTCAGGGTGGCCAAATCTTTGGTGGTCTCGGCCGCCGTGCCTAAATTAGGGCTTAAGGCTTTAAACAAGTCACGGTCTGAAATCACCCCAAGCAGCTGCTGCTTCTCGACCACCAGCAAGTGATGGAATTTCACCTGATCGAAAATCTCTTTCACAACTGCAAGGGTGTCATCAGGCGACACGCTAACCGGATTACGGCTCATTAACTGAGTAATTGCTGGCATTGACAGCTTTCCTGTGGTGTTCTCTGTTCTAAGTGTATGATCATTTGCCAGAAAAACAAAAGCCGCAGCACCACCCATCAGGGAGTCACTGCGGCTTTTAAAGCGCGAACACGACCTTACTTCAGCACAGCAGCAACCGACTTGGCAAAGTAATCGATGTTGCTGTGGTTCAGGCCGGCAATACTAACCCGGCTGGAGCCCACCATGTAAATACTGAACTCATCCCGCAAGCGGTCGATTTGCGCTTTATTGATCCCAAGGAAGCTGAACATCCCATGCTGACGGGTAATAAAGCTGAAATCCTGCGCAATGCCCTCGGCTTTGAATTTATCCACGATCAACTGACGGTAATCGTTGATTCGGTTGCGCATCTCAGCCAATTCCTGATGCCAAAGTGCAGTCAGCTCGTTGCTATCGAGAATATGACTGACAATAATGGCGCCATGCGCCGGTGGCATCGAGTAAATGCTACGCACCACACTAAGCAGCACTGAGCGGGCGGTTTCGGCGGCTTTGCTGTGCTCCGCCAATAAGGTGCAAGCACCGATGCGCTCACGGTACAGACCAAAGTTTTTCGAGCAGGAGCTGCATAAAATCAGCTCTGGCACTTCCGCGGCCAAATGACGTAATCCGGCAGTGTCTTCATCCAAACCAGCGCCAAAGCCCTGGTAAGCCATATCCACCATCGGGGTAAAGCCCCGTTCTTTTGCCAGTTCGGTAAAACGCTGCCACTGCGCAAAGGTCAGGTCCAGACCACTTGGGTTGTGGCAACAGGCATGCACCAGCACCACGTCACCCGGCTGTACTTGCGCCAGCTCGGTAAACATGGCTTCTTCTTGCAAGCCTTTGGTGTCGTAATCGTAGTAACTGTATTCCTTGACCGTCAGGCCGGCAGCCTGAAACAACGAAATATGGTTGGCCCAGGTTGGTGAGCTGACCCAGATGGTCGCAGCCGGATTGGCGCGCTTGATAAATTCAGCGGCAACCCGCAAGGCACCGGTTCCGCCTGGGGTATGAGCCGTGGTCAAACGACCGGCCAGCAGTGCAGGATGCTCTTGGCCAAAAGCCAGCTGCTCAATGTGGCGGTTAAAACCCAGATCACCGGCCATGCCGATGTAAGTCTTGCTGTCTTCTTTGGCCAGACGCAAGGCTTCGGCTTTTTTCACACACTTGAGTACAGCCGTATGGCCCTGCTCGTCCTTGTAGACGCCTACACCTAAATCAATTTTTTGTGGATTTGTGTCCTGCTGATAGGCAGCCATCAAGCCAAGGATGGGATCGGTTGCCACTGGCTGTAACTGAGAAAACATAGTGCTCACCTGTGTTAATCACTGCATGGTTGAACTGCGGCGGGTAAATAAGCGGGTACCATTAAACAAATGGCCACCAGCAAAGTCAGAGTCGCAGCGTTAAAGACATCTTTGTTGAATGCTTCAGCATCAATAATGCCGACTATTTTGCCTGAATGGTCGAACAGTGGCAAACAAGCTTCAGCCTGAACTTTGGGATCGCAGCTGTAATACTGCCCCCCTTTGGCAAGGTAAGCAGGTACATCGTTAATAACCCGGGCTTGCCCGCTCAAACCGACACTGCTGTTGTTGCTACTCAGGGCAAAGACTTCGTTCAGCGGAAACTCGGCTCTGGATGGCTCGCCATAGTAGGCCAATTTGACCAAAACCGGCTGTGGCTTAAGTCTCGCCTGATAAATGCCGAACCACTCCAGCCCGGTCCGCTGCTCAAAGGCCTGGCAAAACAGCTGAAGTTGTTGCAAAGCCTGTTCGGTGTCCGCTTTTTTTCCACCCAACGTAGCAGCCAAATCATATGGCTCTGTGGCCAGTTCACCAAACAGTGAACAAGCCCCCCCTTCAGCCAATTCAGGCACCGGGTACTGCCAGCGCACATCCGGCCGCACCGCCTCATCTAGGAAGTGCTCCAGCCACTGGACATCGCGTGCAATATCGTGTTCATCAAGTTTTTGCTGAAGCTGAAGACCGCTTTGTTCCAAGTACTGCTGGATCAGGGGATGGCACTCAGACATTTTAGACATCCAGATTTCTAAAAAACAGTGCGCCATTTTAGGCAAAAAATGGCAAAATGCCAATAAGATTTCACCCCCAGCTCACGGAGTTATCATGAGCCGAAAAACCATTTCACTGGCCGACTGGCAACAACAGGCCGGAATCAGCCCGGAAGCAAAGGATAGTCCACCAGAACAACGGGTATACAGCACCGACCAGGGTCGCATTCAAGCCGAAAAAAGCAGCGACGTGCACACAGGCTCCCCGGATGGCAAAGTTCGGCTGCAGCGCCAAACCAAAAAACGAGGCGGTAAAGCGGTCATCGTGATCAGCGGCATTGCTGGCACCACAGAAGAGCTGCAAGCCATTTGCAAACAGCTCAAACAACGTTGTGCCTGTGGTGGCAGCGTCAAGTCCGGACAAATTATTGT
>JAFIFR010000228.1 GCA_020831935.1 Alkalimonas sp. | reverse complement strand
CCACTGGCCGAGTTGCCAGAGGCCATCGTGCTGACGCAGGCCTGCGACATCACCTTGCTGCCTGGTTACCACGACGGCTGGTTCTCGGTGCAGGATGGCGCGGCCCAATACGCGGCAGCCTTGCTGGAGCCGCGCAATGAGCAGCGCATTCTGGATGCTTGCTGTGCCCCTGGCGGTAAAACCAGCCATATTCTGGAGCTGGCGCCCAGAGCCCGGGTGCTGGCGCTGGATGTCGATGCCAAGCGTTTGCAGCGGGTGCATGCCAACCTGGCTCGCTTAAAACATCAAGCGACGGTGCTGGCTGCCGATGCCTCTGAACCGGCCAGCTGGTGGGATGGCGAACCCTTTGACCGGATTTTGTTGGATGCGCCCTGCTCGGCCAGCGGCGTCATTCGCCGCCACCCTGATATCCGCTGGTTACGCAAAGCCAGCGACATTGCGGCTTTGGCCGACATTCAAGCCAGGATGCTGCGCCTGCTCTGGCCGTTGCTCAAGCCCGGCGGCATCTTGCTGTACGCCACTTGCAGCGTCTTTCGCCTAGAGAACCAGCAGCAACTGACGCATTTTTTGCAGCGAACCCCGGATGCACGCTTGCTGCCAATCAACGACCACAATGGCTGGCAAATCCTGCCCGGCCAGCAGCAGCTGGACGGTTTTTTCTATGCTAAAGTGATGAAAGCAGCGACGGCAGAACAACCAACATGAAAATCATTATTCTGGGTGCGGGACAAGTCGGTGGCACCCTGGCCGAAAATCTGGTTGGGGAAATGAATGAAATCACCGTGGTCGATACCAACATCGAAAAGCTGCACCTGCTGCAGGATCGGTTCGACCTGCAGGTGATTCACGGCTATGGCGCTCACCCGGATATCTTAAAAAAAGCCGGGGCTGAGGATGCCGATATGCTGGTCGCGGTGACCAGCAGCGATGAAGTCAATATCGTAGCTTGCCAGGTCGCCTACAGCATTTTCCATACCCCGCTGAAAATTGCCCGCATCCGCAGCAACCAATACCTGAAATACCGCGATCAATTGTTCCGCCGCGAAGACATGCCGGTAGACCACTTTATTGCTCCCGAAACCCTGGTCACCGACTACATTCGCCGCTTAATTGACTACCCGGGCGCTTTGCAGGTGGTGGAGTTTGCCCTGGGCAAGGTCAGCCTGGTCGGTTTACGCGCTTATTACGGCGGTATGCTGGTCGGCCATGCGCTGTCGACTTTAAAAGTCCATATGCCGAATATTGATGCCCGGGTCGCTGCGATTTATCGGCGCGGTACCTCAATCAAACCACTTGGCACCACGGTGATTGAAGCCGATGATGAAGTCTTCTTTGTCGCTGCCACCAAGCACATCCGGGTGGTGATGAGCGAGCTGCAAAAGCTGGAAAGCAGTTACCGCCGCATTATGATCGCAGGTGGCGGCAATGTTGGCTACGGCCTGGCACGAGCGCTGGAAAACAACTACAGCGTCAAGTTGATTGAGCGCAGCAAAGAGCGGGCGGAGTTTTTGTCCGGTGCGCTGGACAATACGCTGGTCTATGTGGGTGATATTTCTGATCCAGAGCTGCTGGAAGAGGAGAACATCGAGCAAATCGATGTCTTTATTGCCGTCACCAACGACGACGAAGCCAACATTATGTCGGCCATGCTGGCCAAACGAATGGGTGCTCAAAAGACCATTGTGTTGATCAAGCGCGGTGCCTATGTTGACTTGCTGCAAGGCGGTGAAGTCGATATCGCAGTATCGCCGCAACAAGCCACCATCTCAGCTTTGCTGACGCATATTCGACGTGGCGACATCGTCAATGTGCACTCGCTGCGGCGCGGCGCGGCTGAAGCCATAGAAGCCATTGTGCGGGGGGATGAAACCACCTCCAAAGTGGTGGGAAAAGCCATCGGCGACATCAAACTGCCACCCGGTGCCACCATCGGTGCCATCGTCCGGGGCGATGAAGTCATCATCGCTCATGATCACATACCCATCCAGACCGATGACCATGTGATTTTATTTTTGGTGGATAAAAAGCACATCAGCGAAGTGGAGAAACACTTTCAGGTGAGCGCCATTTTTATTTAGCGCCCTCCCTTCACCGATTACCGCTCAGTTTTTCCAGAAGGCCGGGGTAAAGAGCACCAGCAAGGTAAAAATTTCCAGCCGGCCGAACACCATCGCCAGCACCAGCAAATACTTACTGACGTCTGCCAGGTCGCCATAATGCGAAGCGACTTCACCAAGCCCCGGGCCTAAGTTGTTCAAACAGGCCGCTGTAGCGGTAAAAGCAGTAATGTTGTCCAAGCCAGTCATAATCAGCAGCAGCATAATGATGACAAAAACCAGCGCGTAAGCGGCAAAAAAGCCCCAAACGGCTTCCACCACGCGATCCGGCACCGCTCGCCGCCCCAGCTTGATACTGTAGATGGCCCGCGGATGCACCAACCGATTGAGCTCGCGCTTGCCTTGCAAAAACAACAGCAACACCCGAACCACCTTCATACCGCCACAGGTAGAGCCGGCACAGCCGCCAATAAAGCTGGAAAAAATCAGCAAAATAGGCAAGTACAAAGGCCAGTAGGCAAAACCACCGGTGGCAAAGCCTGCGGTGGTTGAAATGGACACAGCCTGAAACAGACCATGATCAAAGGCTTCCAAGCTGGTGTCGTACACCTGGCTGCGCAGCAAACCGATAAAAATCAGCAGTACCAGCGAGCTCTGAATAAACAAAAAGGCCCGCAATTCTGGATCGCGCCAATAGGTCAAAATGTTTTTCCCCCGCATGGCGGCAAAGTGCAGCGGGTAATTGATGGCGCTAATCAGCAAAAAGACCACACACACCAGGTTGATGGCACTGCTGTCAAAGTGTCCGATGCTGGCATCGTAGGTTGAAAAGCCACCAATAGCCACGGTGGAAAAGGCATGACCAACCGCATCAAACCAGCCCATACCCGCCAGACGGTACGCCAGCGCACAACTGAGCGTCAGCACCACGTAAATCAACCAGAGGTGCTTGGCGGTATCGGCAATACGGGGCGTCACCTTGTTGTCTTTTACCGGGCCTGGCGTCTCGGCTTTGTACAGCTGCATGCCACCAACGCCCAGCATCGGCAAAATCGCCACCGCCAACACAATAATGCCCATGCCGCCCAGCCACTGCAGTTGCTGGCGGTAAAACAAAATGGCTTTGGGTAGGGTTTCGATGCCGGTCAACACAGTGGCACCGGTGGTGGTCAGGCCAGAGAAGGCCTCAAAGGTGGCATCGGCCAGCCCCATGCCGGTTTCGGACGACAGGTA
>JAFIFR010000227.1 GCA_020831935.1 Alkalimonas sp. | reverse complement strand
GCCGCATCGGCAAAACTGCGCACATCGTCGTAGTCACGGTCAAGACTTCCCACCGGAGCCAGAATCAAGCGCTGGCCAGGTACATCCGGACAGAGCACCGCGGTCAGTTGTTGGCCAACGCGTTGATCGCGCTCGGCCGCTTGCTCAAGTTGCGACTGCAAAAAATTCAGCTCGGGATGGGCAAAGTTTGCAGCCAGCACGATCAATGCATCGTAGGAGGTATCAGTAAGGGCCTGAGTAAGTTCAGGTACGGCATCAAGCTGCGGATAAGACATAATGGCTTCCGTTTCGGTTAAAAGGCCATTATTTCGGAAAATAAAAAGCAGAACAAGCCAGCTCATTGCAAAAGCAACACTCTGCTGGCAGTTCTGCTTTACGCTTAATTCAGTAAAAAGGTCCGTTAGATGATTTTATTTTCCTGCCAAAATTGCTCTTTTTTCATTCTGGCCTGACGTTTTTCACAGGGATTGTCGCAATCACAGGCTTTTTCAATGCCCATGGCGCCCAGTCCACCGCAACTGCCACTGATGGCCTTACGCTGTACCAGATAGCCTATGGCCATCGCCACCACCACCAGCAACAAAACGCCAAAAGTAAGTAAAAATGTTGTCATCATTGGGCACTGCCTCCAGTTTCCAGAAAAGGTTGAAAGGCTTCACTGACCAGCTCATCGTAGCCTTGCGCAGTGCGCACAATCAGCAGGGCAGCAATACCATGGCGATTGGCAAACTGCAAAGCCTCCTCGGCATCCATGATCATCAGAGCTGTGGAATACCCATCGGCCGTCATGCAAGACGGATGAATCACCGTGCTCGACACCACCCGACTTTGGATCGGTCGCCCTGTACGCGGGTCCAGGATGTGAGACAAGCGCACCCCATCCTCTTCAAAGTAATTGCGGTAATCACCCGAAGTTGCCAGCGCCATATCCCCGGGCTCTATAATGCGCTGTACAACGCGGCCAGCGGCATCGGGCTGCTCAATGGCGATGCGCCAGGGGCTACCGTCGGGTTTTGGTCCTCTAGCGCGGATCTCCCCGCCGACCTCGACCAGATAAGCGTCAAAGCCTTTGGTATCAAGCAGATCGGCTACCCGGTCGACCCCATAGCCTTTGGCGATGGTGGACAAATCCACCGAAACACGGGGATCGGCTTTGCTCAGCCAGAGACCATCCAGCGTCAACTTGTCAATACCAATGTACGGCAAAACCGCCTGGTACTGCTCGGTACTGGGCGATTGGGTGATTCGTCCCTGAGCGCCAAAGCCCCACAACTCAACCAGTGGACGGATGGTAACATCCAGCAAGCCCTCGGTAGCCAGACCAATCCGAATCGACTCTGCAATAACCTCGGCGGTCGGCTCCGACAGCAAAAACGGCTGGGTACTGTGCCAACTGTTAAAGCGCATCAGCTCCGACTGCGGAATGTAAGTCGACATCAGCTGGTTAACCAGCTCAAGCTCGGCATCAATCTCCGCTTGCAACGCGCCCCAGTCGACCGACTGCTCACCGGCGAAAATGGAAACCACGTAATAGGTCCCCATGGTCTGGCCATGCAAACGCTCGGGAACCAGCCGCTCCTGCTGAACCGGGCTGCAAGAAACGAAAATGGCCAGCCCAAGAAGGGCCAGCCAGACTTTGTAATGCACTTTCAACATAGGAAAGAATTAACCACCGAAGTCATCAAGCATGATGTTTTCGTCTTCAACACCCAGGTCTTTCAGCATGTTGATGACGGCTTTGTTCATCATTGGCGGACCACACATGTAGAACTCACAATCTTCTGGTGCTTTGTGGTTCTTCAGGTAGTTCTCGTACAACACATTGTGGATGAAGCCGGTGTAGCCTTCCCAGTTGTCTTCTGGCTGAGGATCCGACAGCGCCACATGCCACTCGAAGTTGTCATTCTCAGCAGCCAGCATGTCGAAATCTTCCACATAGAACATCTCGCGGCTGGAACGGGCACCGTACCAGAAGGACATTTTACGCTTGGACTTGAGACGGCGCAGCTGATCGAAGATGTGCGAGCGCATCGGTGCCATACCAGCACCACCACCGACAAAAACCATCTCAGCTTCGGTTTCCTTGGCGAAGAATTCACCGAACGGACCAGAAATGGTCACTTTATCGCCTTCTTTCAGGCTCCAGATAAAGGACGACATTTTACCGCATGGCAGCGACAGGTTGTTTGGTGGTGGCGTGGCAATCCGCACGTTCAGCATGATGATGCCTTCTTCTTCCGGGTAGTTCGCCATCGAGTAAGCGCGGATGGTTTCGTCATCCACTTTCGACTCCAGACTGAAGAAGTTAAAGCGTTCCCAATCGCCACGATACTCTTCTGGAATATCGAAGTCTTTGTACTTCACATGGTGTGGTGGCGCTTCAATCTGAATGTAACCACCGGCGCGGAATGGCACCGACTCACCATCTGGAATACGCAACACCAGCTCTTTGATAAAGGTCGCTTTGTTGTCATTGGAAATGACTTCACAATCCCATTTACGAATGCCGAATACTTCATCTTCGACTTCGATTTCCATATCGCCTTTAATCGCCACCTGACAAGACAAGCGGCAGCCTTCACGCGCTTCTTTTTTGGTGATGTGGTCCAGCTCTGTTGGCAGAATTTCACCACCACCCGCATGAACGTGGACCGTACACTGACCACAGGAGCCACCACCACCGCAAGCGGATGACAGGAAGATCCCGCGGTCGGCCAGGGCGCCCAACAACTTGCCGCCTGGCTTGGTTTTGATGGCTTTTTCCGGATCGCCGTTGATCAGGATGGTCACTTCACCGCTGGCAACCAGTTTGGATTTCGCGGCAAGAATGATGAAGACCAGGGCCACAACGACCAGGGTAAACATCACTACGCCAAGAATAATCTCTTGCATCGTTTATTCCTTCTACTGCTGCTTACAATGAAACGCCGGAGAACGACATAAAGCCAAGGCCCATCAAACCTACAATCAGGAAAGTTGAACCCAGGCCACGCATACCGTGCGGCATATCAGCGTACTTCAGTTTTTCACGGACGGCGGCCAACAAGGTAATGGCCAGAGCCCAACCCACACCACTGCCCAAACCGAATACCACACTTTCAGTAAAGTTGTAGTCACGCTCCACCATGAATGCTACGCCACCAAAGATGGCACAGTTCACTGTGATCAATGGCAAGAAAATGCCAAGGGCGTTGTACAGAGCCGGGAAAAACTTATCCAACGTCATTTCCAGAATCTGCACCATAGCTGCAATGACACCAATGTAGGTGATAAAGCCCAGGAAGCTCAGATCCGCATCCGGGAA
>JAFIFR010000226.1 GCA_020831935.1 Alkalimonas sp. | reverse complement strand
TGATGGAGGCGGCGATTAGCTACAGCTCCAAACTGGTTGGCAAAACCCTGAAGCAGGTGCGCTTTCGCGAGCAGTACAATGCGGCCGTGATCGCCGTGCGCCGCGGCCATGAGCGCTTAAACGGCGGCCTCGGCAATCTGGTGCTGCACGCCGGCGATGTGTTGATCCTGGCCACCGGTAAGGACTTCCCGGGCCAAAATGAACTGGGGCAGGATTTTATTTACGTCAATGGTCTGGCCATCAGCCAGCCGCTGCCGGCCAAACGCAGTCACTGGGTGCTGGGCACTTTCGCCCTAACGCTGGTGCTGTCCATTCTGGAGTTGGTGCCGCTGGTAAAAAGCCTGCCGGTGCTGCTGGTGCTCTACCTGACCAGCTCGGTGATTAGCGTCAATGAGCTGAAACGCCGCTTTCCTCTGGAGCTATTTATTATTGTTGGCTCAGCCATCGGCCTGGCGCAACTGATGATCCAGTCTGGTGTCGCTGGTATGATTGCCGCCGGGCTTAATCAACTGGTGGCAGGCTATGGTCCCTACGGCGCGCTGATTGCCATTTTTGTTGCCACCTGGCTCTTTACCGAAGTGGTCACCAACAACGCTGCGGCCGCCTTGACCTTTCCTATCGCTTACGCCATGGCACTTGAGCTTGGTACCAGCCCGCTGCCCTTTTTTATGGCCGTGGCTTTTGGCGCTTCCGCCAGTTTTATTTCCCCTTTTGGCTACCAGACCAACCTGATGGTCTACAGTGCCGGCAACTACCAGCTGAAAGACTATGCCCGCCTTGGCATTCCGATGGCGCTGGTGTACTCGACGGTGGTGCTGCTGTGCCTGCCGTATTTTTACCCGTTTTAACTCTCGGACTAAACACAGATGACTGACAACATTGTATGGCAACAGCACCACACCAACCGCGCGCAGCGGGCCGAACTGTTCGGTCATCGCAGTGGCGTGATCTGGTTTACCGGCTTAAGCGGCTCAGGCAAATCCACCGTGGCCAATGCGCTGGAGCAAGCACTGGCCGCCCGGGGTTTTCACACCTACTTGCTCGATGGCGACAACGTGCGCCATGGCCTTTGTGCCGACCTGGGCTTTAGTGCTGAGGATCGCACCGAAAACCTGCGCCGGGTTGGCGCTGTCTCTGGCCTGATGGTCGATGCCGGCTTGCTGGTGTTAAGCGCCTTTATTTCACCCTACCGCAGTCAACGCGCTTTGGTACGCAGCCTGGTGCCGGAGCATTCCTTTTTGGAGGTGTACATTGCCACGCCACTGGCGGTCTGTGAGCAGCGCGATGTCAAAGGCCTGTATCAAAAAGCCCGCAAAGGCGAAATCAGCCACTTTACCGGCATCTCCGATCCCTAC
Source organism: Alkalimonas sp. (assembly GCA_020831935.1). Classification (GTDB taxonomy): domain Bacteria; phylum Pseudomonadota; class Gammaproteobacteria; order Enterobacterales; family Alteromonadaceae; genus Alkalimonas. Next base: position 1,990 of record JAFIFR010000226.1, on the reverse strand, counting down.
GAAGCACCGGAAAACCCCGATCTGGTGATCGACACCTCCAGCACCGAGCTCAGCAACAGCATCGAGCAACTGTTGCAACTGTTGGCAGAGCGTGGTTGGATCAAAGCAGCAGACCGCACCGCCGTCTGATGGAATGAAATCGATGAAACTACTGCTGCAACAAATCATTCAGCTGGCTGAGCAGGCTGGCGATGCCATTTTAGAAGTCTATCAGCGCGACAGCACTGCACAGGGCATTCAGGCCAAGCACGACGACTCGCCGCTGACCGATGCCGACCTGGCCGCCCAGCAGGTCATTAGCCAAGGTTTGGCACAGCTGACGCCAGATTTTCCGGTGCTGTCGGAAGAAGTCGCCGCCACTCCCTGGCCCGAGCGCCAGCACTGGCAACGCTTCTGGCTGGTTGACCCCTTGGATGGCACCAAGGAATTTATTAAGCGCAACGGTGAATTTACCGTCAATATTGCGCTCATCGAGCAGGGCAAGCCGGTGCTTGGCGTGGTGCATGCACCGGTGCTGAAAAAAACCTGGGCGGCACTCAAAGGTGAAGGCGCCCTGGTACAACACCAGGGTGAGCAGTACCGCATTCATGTTAGCAAGCCAGCACCTGGCGAGGTTGTCAAAGTGGTAGGCAGTCGCAGCCACCCAAGCCCGGAGCTGGCGGGTTATCTTGAACAGTTCGCACAGTATGAAATGGTACCCGTTGGCAGTTCACTCAAGTTCTGCCTGGTGGCCGAAGGGGAGGCTCATGTCTATCCGCGCTTTGGCCCTACGATGCTGTGGGACACCGGCGCCGGCCATATTGTGGCCGAGGAAGCCGGTGCTACGGTTGCCTTTGATGGATTGGATGGTGCGCCTTATCACCGGGAACAACTGCTGAACCCCAATTTTCTGGTGTCCGCGCTTTAGCAGCTAAAGCGCGCGCACCAAGCCCTAAAAACTGAAGCGCGCGCCAAGACGCCCTTGGGTGTAAGTGCCACCCAAAAAATCACCGCGCTCAAACTCAGCCAAAAAGGACAGGTTTCGGCTTAGAAAATAGTGCAAGCCGATGGCCTGGGTAAACTGGTTTTTATCCACAATACCCGGCTCATCCAAATACACATACCCCAAACGGCCATAAAGCTCGACATCAGGGGTGATCATACTGCGCAGCGTGCCTTCCACTTTCAAATAGTCGTACTTATCCTTTTCCAAAATCGTGACGTTGCCATCCACAATTTTTTCATCCAGCCGGAAACTGCCAAAGTAGCCAGCCAGATCCAGCACCGTATTAGGTGCTACCGGCGTGATCACCCCCAGGCCAATGGCGCGATTGTAGATACGATAATTGTCGTAGCCATCGGAAAAACGCACCGTATCTTCCACCCGACTGTACTCGCCAGCAACAAACAGGTGCTGATTGATCAAAAAAGAGCCTTTCAAGCCATAACCACTGAAGTCATTACGCTGCCCATCAAACTTATCTTCAAAGGATACAAAGCTGGCTTCAACAAAACGGTGACCCGGCCAATCGTCGGCAGCTGCCGACAAGCTGAACGCGGTGACAACCGCCGATAACAACAAAGTGACACGCATAGCTCACACTCCTAATCATTGAACAGCTTTTAGCCTAGCGGCTTGGGCTTAATTGAAGCTGAACAAGCATTTTTCTTCCCAATTCATTACACTACACCGATGATTCTCTATCATGATAAAGATGTATGCGCCTGGATAAATTTATCAGCAATTGCACCGGCCTGACCCGCTCTCAGGCCACCAAAGTGATCCGTCAGGGTCGGGTCGAAGTCCATGGCGAGCCTTGCAAGCAAGCAGCCACCCAGCTCAAGGAGGACGCTGTCGTTACGCTGGATGACGAACGGCTGACACTGACCGGCCCCCGCTACCTGGTGCTGCATAAGCCGGCTGGTTATGTTTGTTCCAGCGATGATCCGGAGCATCCAACGGTGATGATGTTGCTGGATGAGCCGGCACTGGATAAACTCAACCCGGTGG
>JAFIFR010000225.1 GCA_020831935.1 Alkalimonas sp. | reverse complement strand
TTGGTACTGGCAATAAAAATGCCTTCGAAGGCTTCCATTTGCGTGAGCATTTCATTGACGCCTGTGATTTCCCAGCTGTTTCTGGCCCGGCTGCGTTCTTGCAAAAAGCTGTCGACCTCATCCATCAGCAGAATGCTGTTATTGGCACTGGCTTCTGCAAAAGCTTCGGCGATGGCTTGCTCGGTGGCACCGACCCAGCAGGAAATCAGATCGGAGCCCTTTTTTACCAACAACGCTTTGCCCATGGTTTTAGCCAGGTAGTGACCGAAGGCAGTTTTGCCGGTGCCCGGCGGGCCATACAAACACAAACGCCCGGCGCCGGCTTGTTGCAACCCCTGATTTAAGGCCACCAAATCGCAATCAGCCTGGGTCAAGCGCGGATCGTACAGTTTCACTTGCTCGCTGGTTTTGCTGGCAGTTACACGAAAACCCTGAGCTTTTAATGTGGCGTTGGTCAGCTGGGTAAACTGCGCTTTTGCCGTTGCTTTTGATGCACTGCCGAGGGTGTGCACAACCTTGCTGGCCCGGGTAATCACCGCCGGGGATAACTGCTGATGCGCCGTCAGCTGCAGCGCTTCTTCCTTATTCAGCAGCCCGCCACTTGCCTGCTGCAAAATATTCGCCCTTTGTGTGGCAGGTGGTACCGGCAGCTCCAGCACAATATCAAAACGCCGAATGTAGGCATTATCCAGCGCGCTGATGTTGTTGCTAAGCCAAAACGTAGGAATTTTATTGTTCTCAAGCAGTTGATTGATCCAGCCTTTACATTCCTTTAAAGCCGTGCGGCCAAAAGGGCTCTGCTGAAACACATCTTCTACTTCGTCGAACAGCAGCATGCAGTTGCCATTGGACAAAAACATCTGGGCTGCACGGGCGGCTTTCAGGCGTTGCATGCCATCGATAGGTTCACCCTCGAAGTTTGAGCAACTTACTTCGTACAGATCCTGCTTTAGAGCCTTCGCCAGCACTTTACTCAGTTCCGTCTTGCCGGTACCGGGAGGGCCGTAAAGCAGCACATTCACGCCAAATTGGCGCTTCGATACCGCTTTTTTCAGGTAATTTTTTAACAGCGTTACTTGCCCGGCAAGATGGCTATAGTCTTTTTCTTTGAGCTGGGGGGCCTTTGTTGGCGCTATCAGATCGCGCAGTAAGGTCATGGGCTCTTCCAGGGGAGCCATCATTAGATCGGGTAAGTGATCACTGACAAACTCAAAGTGCTCACAAAAATCACGCTGGCCATAGTTGTTGAAGACAAGAATGCCTGACTTGAGTAAGGCACTGTTGTGCGATAAAGCATCTTTCACGGCCATGATGGGTTGCTGCAACAGCACCGACAGCACCTCGGCCAGTTGGTATTTCACCAGGTTGTTTCCCAAGAGCTCCAGCGTCTCTTTCAAGGGCCGGATACTGTGTGATAACAGCATGAAAGCGAGCACATCCTGCTCAGTCGGATTTAACCCAGCAACTCTGGCAAGCATGGCCAGGTTGCGTGCAAATACGGGTGGTAAGTCAACGTTTTCCGTTTGCAGTAACTGCTGATAATTGGCTTTTAACAGCTTGCGAGCCTTGATGGCAGATGATAGCGCCGGGCTATCCGGGTCCACGGCCAGTAACTCTGCAACACCATCATCCATATAACGCCGATGCCCGGTGAGTAATTTACTCAAACCATTCAAATCGAACACAACCCGAAAAGCCCATAACCGGCAAATGGCAGGTGCCTGCAGCTCGCTCACCGCAACATCGGCAGGCTGATGGCTTAAGGTAGAGGATTTTTTTACCAGCATAACGGACTCCTGTGCAGTTGAGCCTTGCAGCATAAAACGCCATCGCGACATAATGTGTCGCATTTGCTTGCTATGCTGCGATTCTGTCGTTATAACTGATAAAAACCTCTGGAGATTGCCATGTCATCTGCCAAAAGTACGCTTACCATCAGCCGGCATTGGGAGCTGCTGCAGTTATTGCCAGCACGGCCACCTGGTGCTGAAGCCAAACAGCTGACCATTCAACTGCGTGATCGGGGTTACCCGGTCACCAAGCGAACGGTAGAAAGAGATCTGCTTATGCTGTCCGGGATTTTCCCGCTGCAATGCAACGACAAAGGCACGCCCTATGGCTGGTATTGGATGCAGGATGCGGCCCTTGATTTACCCGGCATCAACCTGATGGATGCACTCAGCCTGCAACTGGTAGAACAAAGCCTGCGCTTTGTGCTGCCCTCTTCCATGTTGCAGCCGCTGACCTCACGCTTTATGCAGGCGCACAATAAACTACGCGCCCTGCAAAATGATGCGCCGGGTGCGGCCTGGTTGGATAAAGTTGCGGTGGTTGAGCCTGGCATGGCGATGCTCCAACCTCAGGTGGATGCTGCATTGCTGGAAACCATTCAGGAAGCACTGCTGTATGATCAGCAACTGGATACGGTGTATTTGTCGCCGCACAACCAGGCACCCAGGCCGTACCGGTTGAACCCGCTGGCCCTGGTGCAGCGCGGCCCGGTCAGTTATTTAATTGCCAGCTGCGTGCCCTACCATGATCCGCTGCGTTTTGCTTTGCACCGCTTTAAATCGGCAGCCTTGCGCGACGAGCCGGCCATTCGCCCTGACAATTTTGAGTTGCAGGCTTACCTTGCTACTGGCGCCATGCAGTTTAGTGAGGGCGAGCAAATCAAGCTGGAGGCACAGGTGCGGGGCGATTTGGTGAGCCTGCTGCAGGAAACCCCCTTATCGCACGACATGACGTTAGAACCATGCCCGGATGAAAGCTACCGGCTCACCGCCACGGTATTTAGTGGGATCCAGCTGGATTTATGGCTGATGATGCAAAGCAGCTCGCTAACGGTATTATCGCCCGCAGCGCTGCGTGAGCGGATGATCAAACGGCTAAGTAAAGCCATGCAGCAGTATGAGCACAGCGGCTAAGGATTAACTTACCGCCTGCTTCAAATAATACCTTGCTTTGCTTGGTCGGGTAGGATCCAGTAATAGTTGCTGGCTGGCTGCGCGCCTTAAGGCCGCAACCTTTGCTGCGGGTAAATCCCCTTGGTAATCGATGCAATACGTGGCGTAAGGCGATGCTGTTGCACTGATGTTTTCGACCGGTAGCAAGTCACTGATCACCTGTTTTTCCAGCGCTGCCAGATTTTGCAGATCATCAAATGGTGCAAAATAAACCGTTAGATTCTGCCAATAGTCCAGCATCATCGCAAAAATTTGCTGGTAGCGTTCCTCTGTTAACAGGGCTGGCGATAATACGGCATCATAGCCACGTTCCTTGCTATAACGACTTGGATCTTCAGCAACATAGCGTAACCCTTCAGGATGATAGCATCTGGGTATGGAGTA
>JAFIFR010000224.1 GCA_020831935.1 Alkalimonas sp. | reverse complement strand
AAGCCTACCATGATGAAACGCTTGGGCATGAAGGCGCTGAAACCGATGAGTTTTGTTCGATGTGCGGCCCCAAGTTCTGCTCGATGCGACTGAATCAGCAAATTGCCGACGAATCAGCAGAGCAAGCTCAGACAGCGGAGTTGGCGGATGCGCAAAACTAACATCGGCTGGCTGCCTGATTCGAGTCTAACGGCAAGCCCAGATCTACGCAAATCCAGCCAGCATAGGCCCATCGTTTGGAGCATTGCAGCGTCGGACTCCGGCGGTGGTGCCGGCATTCAGGCCGATGTGCTGACACTGCACGATCTGGGCTGCCATGCATGCACGGTGCTAACCGCCGTTACCGCCCAAAACTCGGTGGCGGTTCAGGCGACGGAGCCGGTTTCAACCGCCATGTTACAGCACCAGCTGGCTTCACTTGAAGAGGATCTACCGCCGCACGTCATCAAGCTTGGCTTGCTACCTGATGCAGCTGGCATGGCATTACTTACCGACTGGCTGCAAGCATACAAGGCAAAGCACCCTGTCCTGGTGGTGGCTGATCCGGTGCTTGGCAGCAGCAGCGGCAGTCTGTGGCACCACGAGGCTTTGCTGGATGCCTGGCGAGCGCTATTGCCTTTGATTGATGTGCTGACCCCGAACTTACCCGAGTTGGCGCTGCTGAGCGGCCGCGACGGCCAGCCACTGGATCAGCAAGTAGCCTTACTGCAGGCATTAGGGGCTTCAGCGGTGCTGGTTAAAGGTGGCCATGCCTCGGACAGCAAGCAGGTGACCGATCTGCTGTACCCGGCAGAACCCGAGCAGCAAGTGATTGCCCTGAGCAATCCGCGCCTTGCCAGCCGCCATCAACACGGGACCGGCTGCGTGCTCGCCAGCGCCCTGGCGGCATTTTTAGCCCATCAGTACCCACTCGAAGATGCCTTGGTACTGGCACGGGCCTACTTGCAGCAAAGCCTGGCCCATGGCTATGCCACGGGTCAGGGGCCAGGCGCCCTGGGACACTGTGGCTGGCCAGTTAAACCCAGCTATCTGCCCAGCATTCACAGCAGCCACTGGCCTAAAGCGCCTGCCATGCCTTTTGCCGGTTTGTCTGAGCCATTGGGGGTTTACCCGGTGGTCGATTCCGTCGCCTGGCTGGAGCGTCTGGTACCGCTTAAACCGGGCTGCATTCAGCTGCGCATCAAAGCACCTCCATCTCCTGAGATCAGTGAGGCCATTGCCATGGCGGTGGTGCTGTGCCGTCAGCATCAGGTGCGCCTGTTTATCAATGACCACTGGCAACTGGCCATTGAACATGGCGCCTATGGTGTTCATCTGGGCCAGGACGATCTGCACAGCGCTGATCTGGTGGCGATTCAGCAAGCGGGCCTTCGTCTTGGCCTGTCCAGTCACGGACCTTTTGAACTGACGCGGGCACTGCAGCTGCGGCCATCCTACCTTGCTTTAGGTCATGTGTTTGCCACTAAAACCAAACAGATGCCATCCCAGCCTCAGGGGTTGCAACGATTGGCGCTGTCTGTGCCTTTGTGTGGTGAAACGCCAACGGTGGCCATCGGCGGCATTGGGGCGGAGCACTTTGCCGCAGTCTGCGCCAGCAAGGTGCATGGAGTCGCCATGGTCTCGGCCATCACCGCTGCCGAGCAGCCAGAGCAGCAGTTGCAGCACTTTAAACGACTTTGGGAGCAACACCATGCCTATCACCGTCAATAAAGCCCCTACCACGCTGGTCGCACCTTGCAGCTTGCAGCAGCTGGTGGAAGCGCTCGAGCTCAACCCCAATGGGTTGGCGCTTGCCGTGAATCAAAAAATCGTGGCCAAAAGCCAGTGGCCAGAAACCCTGTTGACCGAGCACGACGACGTCAGCGCCTTTCAAATTGTGACTGGAGGTTAAAATGCTGACCATCGATGGTGTGACGCTGAACAGCCCTCTGCTGCTTGGCACCGGTAAATTTGCCAGTAGCGAGCAGTTGATGGCTGCGGTGCAGGCCTCCGGCACCGAGCTGGTGACCCTGGCGATGAAGCGGCTGGATTTTGCTGGGCCGACGGATGATATTCTGACACCCTTGCAACAGCTGGGTGTGCGCCTATTGCCCAATACCTCGGGCGCCAAAAACGCTCGTGAAGCCATCTTTGCCGCCGAGCTGGCGCGTGAAGCACTGGGTACCCACTGGCTGAAGCTGGAAATTCACCCCGATCCACGCTACTTATTGCCCGATCCGATTGAAACTCTGACTGCGGCTGCTGAGCTGGTCAAACTGGGTTTTGTGGTCTTGCCTTATTGCCCGGCCGATCCGGTGCTGTGCAAGCGGCTGGAGGACGCAGGCTGCGCCGCCGTCATGCCACTGGGTGCTCCAATTGGTTCCAATCAGGGGCTGCAAACCCTGCCAATGCTGGAAATTATTATCGAGCAGGCCGATGTCCCGGTCATTATTGATGCGGGTCTTGGCGCCCCTTCGCATGCCTGTCAGGCACTGGAGCTGGGTGCCAGCGCCGTGCTGGTTAATACTGCCATTGCCGGTGCCAGCGATCCCGTCGCCATGGCTTCATCCTTTCGGCTGGCTTGTCAGGCCGGTATGGCTGCCCGGCAAGGTGGGCTTGCCGTCCCTTCAATCGAGGCCAATGCATCCAGCCCACTGACAGCCTTTCTGGAAACCTTATGAGTGCAGAACGTTCTGAGCATGGCGGTTTTTTCCAGCAATGGCAACAAGCCTGCTGGCATCAGCATCAGCTGCAAAGCAGCAGCTACCAAAACGAACAGGTGCTGCAGGCTCTAAACAAGCCCAGACTGACGCTGACAGACTTTCAAGCGCTGCTGTCACCGGCGGCTGAGCCGCTGTTGCCACAACTTGCCGCTAAAGCGCAACAGCTGACCCGGCAACGCTTTGGTCGCACCCAGCAGCTGTTTGCACCGCTGTATTTATCCAACCTTTGCGCCAACGAATGCAGTTACTGCGGCTTTTCAATGAGCCAGAAAGTAAAACGCCGGGTGCTGAACGCCGATGAAGTAGAGCGCGAGTGCCTGGTACTGCGACAGTCTGGCATCAACCAGGTGCTGCTGGTCACTGGTGAGCACGAGCGCAAGGTTGGCATGGCTTATTTTCGCCAGATGCTGCCTCTGGTGCGGCGTCACTTTAGCAGTGTGATGCTGGAGGTGCAGCCTTTGTCCGAAGCCGAGTACCGGGAGCTGCGCCAGCTGGGGGTCGATGCGGTGATGGTCTATCAGGAAACCTACCAAGAGGCCGCCTATCAGCGCCATCACCTGAAAGGTCAGAAGTCTGATATCAAGTGGCGGCTCGATTGCCCGGATCGACTGGGCAAAGCCGGCATCGATAAAATTGGCATTGGCGTGCT
>JAFIFR010000223.1 GCA_020831935.1 Alkalimonas sp. | reverse complement strand
CGCCAACCGAAGGATTGATCACATCGATAAACTCGCTGCGCTCACCAATACCGCGCATTTGCACAAAACGGCCGCGTGATGCGCCAGCAGCAAAGTTGACATTGGCCAGCTGGTTTAGCACCTCATCCAGGTGCTGTGCCGAGCTGCGCTGCATATCCTGCTCGGATACCACTGCTATGCTGCCGGCAATGTTCTGCACCGACAAACGACGAAAATCGCCCTGTACTTCCAGGCGTTCAATGGACTCTTCGGCAACACTGGCGAAGGAGGCAAGAATACAAGCGGCAACAACAGAATAACGACAGCGCATGATGGTCTCCGGTAAAGGGATCACCCGCGCAAAAGGAGTCAGTAACACCATCCCTCCGCCGGCATGATCCGGATCAGGTTCTTGGGGTTCGCTTAGCAGCATCTCAGCACTCTTACGAGCACACCCCCTGGTAGGCGCGCAGTGTAACGATTTTCGCACCAGCTGGCAATCTTAGCCACGTTACCATTAAGCGTATTTGTCATTCTCTAGTCATGCTTTTTCGTTATACTGATAGCATTCAATTGCATAAGCTTTGGTTCGCTGGATAACCCAGGTATGCCAACAGCAGGAATACAACAATGATTCAACGAATTACACGCCTACTGGTGTTATTATTTTGGCTGTTCAGTTCCCTTGCAGTTGCCGACACCGAGCAACTCTTGCCTCCTACCATTATCTTGATCTCGATCGATGGCGCCCACCCCAGTTATTTAGAGCGCTACCCCAGCCCGCATTTAAATGCGCTGGCCCAGGCCGGCCTGGTGGCGGATGCGCTGCAACCGGTGTTTCCCAGCAAAACGTTTCCAAATCATTACTCGCTGGTCACCGGGCTGCACCCAGAAAATCATGGCGTGATTGACAATGGCATGTACGATCCGGAGTTTGATGCCCGCTTTACCATGAGCAACAGCGAAGAAGTGGGCAATGCCCGCTGGTGGGGTGGTGAGCCAATTTGGGTGACTGCCGAGTTGCAAGGCCTGGTGGCTGCGACCTACTTCTTTCCGGGTTCAGAGGCCCCAATCAAAGGGGTACGCCCCAGCTACTGGTTTCCCTACGATGGCGATACCCCCAACCGCCAGCGGGTAGAGACTGTACTGAACTGGCTGCAATTGCCTGAAGCAGAGCGACCCCGCATCATTACGCTGTATTTTAGCGATGTCGATTCAGCAGGTCATGCCCATGGCCCCAACTCGGCTCAGGTGCGTCAGGCGATGCAGGATATTGATGCAGAAATCGGCCATCTGGTGGCAGGCCTGACCGAATTAGGCTTGCTTAATCAGGTCGATTTAATCATTACTTCGGATCATGGCATGGCCGAAGTGAACCAAAAGCAGCACATTGTGATTGATCAGGCCTTTGATCCGGAGCTGGCGGTGTATGTACGCTATTCCCGCGAACTGGTGAGCATCTTCCCCAAAGAGGGGCAAAAAGAAGTGATTTACCAGCAATTGAAAGAAAATTTGCCACCGCAGGCCCGCTTGCTGCGTAAATCCGAGATGCCGGAACGCTTTCACTTCCAAAACCATCGCCGCATCGCCCCGTTGCATGTACTGGCTGAAATTGACTGGATTTTGGTGCGGCGCAGCTGGCTACCCGGCATGATCAATGCCCCGACTTATCGTGAACCACGCGGTAGCCATGGTTACGACAACGAAGAACCGGCGATGCAAGGCATGCTGATCGCGCATGGTCCAAGCTTCAAAGCGCAAACCCGGGTAGAGCAGGTGCGGATGGTGGACTTGTACCAGGTGATGACAGAAATTTTGGGGCTTGAGCCGGCGCCGCACGATGGCGACCCGGCGGTCATGCCCATGCTGCTTCGCAGCGAATCGACTCGCTAAAGCCCCAGATACCAGGTGGCGATGGAAAAATAAATCATCACCCCGGCCACATCGGCAATCGAGGTAATCAATGGGCCGCTGGCGGTGGCCGGGTCCATGTGAAAGCGACTTAACAAAAACGGCAGCGACATGCCAATCAGGCTACCCGCGATCACCACCAGCGTCATGGTCGCTGCCACCACCAGCGCAATGTCGTAACCACCACGCCACCAGCCGATGGATGCCACCGCCAGCGCCATGGTTACCCCCAGTAAGGTAGAAATCACCACTTCACGTCCGAGCATCCGGCCCCAGTCTTTTAAAGCCACATCACCGGTCGCCAGTGCCCGCACCATCAGGGTACCGGCCTGAGCACCGGCATTGCCGCTGCTGGCAATCAGCAAAGGCAAGAAAAACAACAGCACCAAGTAGCTGGCGATGGTGTCCTCGTAGTAGGCAATGCCAGCACCGGAAAACAGGTTGCCGAAGACCAGCAACACCAACCAGCCGACCCGCTTGCGGTACAGCAAATTGATGGCCGCATCCTTGACGCTGCTATCCAACTTACCGATGGTGGCGGTTTTGTGGAAGTCTTCGGTGGCTTCTTCGGCCGCCACGTCCATCGCATCATCGTAGGTGACAATACCCACCAGCTGCATGTCCTGATTCACGATGGGCAGCGCCAGCAAGTCGTACTTAGAAATCAGCACCGAGACTTCTTCTTGCGGCATATCCACCTGACCAAAAATCGGCTCATAGGTCATCAGTTCGTGGATTTGCATGCCGACCGGGGCCAGGATCAGCTCTTTTAATGAAATCACCCCGATCAAACGACGCTCTTTGTCCACCACATAGGATTGATAAATGGTTTCTTTATCCGGCGCCTCTTTGCGTAGTACCTCAATCGCCTCTTTGACGGTCAGATCAGGCGCTAACGAAGCGTAGTCGGAGGTCATCACCGCACCGGCAGTGCCCTCTTCATAGGATGACAGCAAGCGCAAATCATCGCGCTCGGCCTGCGCCAGCGCGGGCAGCAAGGTTTCCTGCTGTTCGTCGGTTAAGCGATTGAATAAATCGGCCCGTTCATCCGACGACATTTGCCGGATAATGGGCGAGAGTTTGCGCCGGCTGATGGAAATCGCCAGCGTGACCTGGGTTTCCGGTGGTAGATATCCGAAGACTTCCGCCTGCTCTGCCCGCGGCAAGGTAGACAGCAGCTCCCAGACCGACTGCGGCTCAAATTCGCTGAAAGCCGCCGCCAAATCGGCTGGGTGAATGTCTTCAAACTGCTCGCGCAGCTCATACAGACTGTCTGACTCCAGCGCCAGACGAATAGTCGTCACTAAAACCGGCAGTTCCATGATGCCCCCTTACAACGTTAAATGTCAGCTCCGGTAAGGGGTTGGGTGGGCGAAATCAGCTTACCGACAGGCTGTGGTGAAAATTAGGAAATGTCATCAGGCCAGGCCTGCAACTGGGTACGTCCATAGCTGGAATGTGCTCCGC
>JAFIFR010000222.1 GCA_020831935.1 Alkalimonas sp. | reverse complement strand
AAACAATGGCTAATGACATCCTGTCTCCACAATTACCGACGAATGAAATCACATCTTGAACAGTATTGATCATGTAGTTTTAAAAATGCAAATAAATTGATTATTTTTTGGTTTTTTCTGCTTTGTAGTTGTCGATGAGGCAGGCATTCCTTTCGGTTTAGGCTAGACTAAAGCCTTGCTGATATTAGGTTTTGTTGAAAACTCCCGTGGTGAGGTCTTGTTTGAATGAATACAGCAACGGTCGTTATGGAGGCTTTTTATGCAGCAACTCTGGCTGAATAGTGCGCTGCATCACCCCTTAAAGACCATCTGTCTGGCTTTGTTGGCGGTTGCCATTATGGCTGCCGGCATGAGCAATCTGTATTTTCGGGGCGATTACCGGATTTTTTTCTCACCCGATAATCCTCAAATGCTGGCTTTTGAACAAATGCAGGATGAGTTCAACAAGACCGACAACATTCTGATCGCCCTTGCGCCCAGTGACGGCGATGTGTTTACCGAGCATATGCTGGAGCTCATATGGCGCTATACCGAAGAAGCCTGGCAGACGCCTTACTCCAGCCGGGTGGATTCCCTGACCAACTTTCAGCATACCGAAGCGCTGGATGATGACCTGTTGGTTGAAGACTTGCTGTTGCATCCCGGTCAACTGAGTGCAGAAAAAGTTGCAGCGATTCGCCGTGTTGCCATGTCGGAGCCGGCCCTGTACCGAAACTTGGTGGCGGCTGATGGGCGGGTTGCTGCCATTAATATCACGGTGCAACTGCCCGAAATCGATCAGAATCAAGAAGTGGTGGACGCTTACGAGTTCGTGCTGGAGCTTAGCGCGCAATTTGCAGCTGATTTTCCTGGGGTGCGCTTTTATCATGGTGGTATTCTGCCGCTCAATTATGCTTTTGCCAGTGAAGCGGAAAAGGATGCCAGTACCCTGGTGCCTTTGATGTTCCTGGTCATCGTCTTGATGCTGCTGTTGCTGTTGCGCTCCTTTGCTGCAGCGATGGCAACAGTGATCATTATTGTGGTGACCATCCTCAGCACGCTGGGTATAGCCGGTTGGCTGGGAATTTTTCTAAGTACCGCCACTGTCAATGTGCCAACCATCGTGATGACCTTAGCGGTGGCCGATTGTGTCCATGTGATTGCTTCGATGCAGTACGCACTCAGGCAGGGAAAGTCAAAAGATGATGCCATTCAGTACAGTATGACGAGAAACCTGATGCCGATCTTTATCACCAGTATCACCACCTCGATCGGTTTCTTAACGCTGAATTTTTCCGAAGTCCCAATTTTGCGCGATCTTGGCAATATGACGGCGCTGGGTGTGATGTTGGCCTGCCTGTTTAGTGTGACCTTGCTGCCTGCCTTGTTGCGTTTGTTGCCTGCCAAAGTGGTGCCGGTCAGTCATACCGCCAATGGTATTGAGAAACTGGCCGACTTTGTGGTGGCGCAACACCGCACTATACTGCCAGTTGGGCTCTTGCTGATGCTGGTGTTGGCTGCTTTTGCAGCCACCAACCATGTCAATGATGTGGCGGTGAAGTACTTTGACAAGCGTACCGAGTTCCGACAATCGCTGGATTTTATTGAAGACAACCTGACCGGCACGGCCAATCTGGATTTTGCCATTGACAGCGGAACCACCAGTGGTGTCAACAATCCGGCGTTCCTGGCTGATGTGGCTCGTTTTGTCGACTGGCTTGAGCTGCAACCCGAGGTCACGCACGTTGCCAGCATCACTCATGTATTTAAGCGGTTAAACAAGAACATGCATCAGGATAATCCGGACTATTACCGCTTGCCTGAACAGCAAGATTTGGCTGCTCAGTATTTGTTGATGTATGAAATGTCGTTGCCATTTGGGCTGGATCTTAACAATCAACTGAATCTGGATAAAAGTGCGACCCGGGTAACGGCCACCTTGCAAAGTTTAGGAAGTAAGGAGTTAACAGGCTTTGAGCAACGAGCATTGGACTGGCTGGCCCTGCAGTTACCCGATTATCAGAGCTCTGCGGCCAGTACCCCCTTGATGTTTGCCCATATTGGGGAACGAAATATGGCATCGATGCTTAAAACCTTACCCGTTGCTTTGATTTTAATTTCAGCCTTGTTGGTGATCAGTTTGCGCTCCTGGCGACTTGGGCTCTTTAGCCTGGTGCCCAACATTATGCCGGCGTTGGTTGGTTTTGGTATCTGGGGCTTGTACTCGGGGGAAATTAACCTTGGTTTATCGGTGGTTGCCAGTATTAGCCTGGGCATTATTGTGGATGACACTGTGCATTTCTTAAGCAAGTATCAACGAGGTTTGCGTGAAGGACAGGATACTGAAGGCGCAGTACGCTATGCTTTTTACAGTGTAGGCCGCGCTTTGTTTGTCACCACTGTGGTGCTGGTAGCGGGCTTTGCCGTTCTGACGATGTCTGGTTTCCGTCTTAACTCGGACATGGGCTTGCTTACCGGGTTAATTATCCTGCTGGCACTGGTTATCGATTTATTGGTGCTGCCAGCACTGTTGTTGCGTTTTGACAAGAAAGGAAAAACTGATGAGACAATACCTGCCCACAATGCTACTTAGCCTGACTCTGGCTGCTTTGTGCTTGCCGCTTCAAGCCAATGATCAAGCAAGTGAGGAGGGACTGCGCATTGCCACCGAACGCAAAGTCCGGGATACTGGCTGGGGGGACACCGAAGCCCATATGACGATGATACTGCGCGATGCCCGGGGGCGGGAGAGTCGTCGGGAAATGCGTACCCTGACGCTGGAAGTACTGGATGATGGCGACAAGGCTCTGACCATTTTTGACGAGCCGCGCGATGTGCGAGGCTCTGCATTCCTTACCCACACCAAAACCCTGGTGCCGGATGAGCAATGGTTGTTTCTGCCTGCTGTCAACCGGGTACGACGCATCGTGTCCCGCAATAAATCCGGTCCTTTTATGGGCAGTGAGTTTGCCTACGAAGATTTAAGCTCCTTTGAGTTGGAAAAGTTCCGCTTCAAGTACTTGCATGATGATGAAGCGCATGGCGAGCCGAGCTATGTGGTGGAGCAAACTCCGCTGGATGAGTTCTCTGGTTACAGCCGGATGGTGGTCTGGATTGATAAAAGCCATTACCGGGTGCAAAAAGTTGAGTATTTCGACCGCCGGGGAGCCTTGTTGAAAACCTTAACCATGCACGATTATCAATTGCACCAAGAGCGTTTCTGGCGGCCACACCGGATGGAGATGGTGAATGCGCAGAATCAAAAGAGCACAACTTTATTGCTCAATGAGATCCTGTTTGAACGTGGCTTTACCGATGCTGACTTTGATCAAAATGCCTTGCAGCGTGCGCGCTAAGCCTTCGGTTCGTCACCGCAGTTGGCTG
>JAFIFR010000290.1 GCA_020831935.1 Alkalimonas sp. | reverse complement strand
CTCAAAGCCGGCGTTGGGTGTCAGGGTGAAACTGGCCTGGCTGCCATGGGCGACCTGAGTTTGTTCGGGCGTGATGCTGCCCTGGCCATCGGTGCTGGCGGTCAGGGTGTACTGGCGCAGTTGAAAGCGTGCTTCGACGGTACAAGCGGCGGTAATGGGGCCGGTGGTGTAGGTGTGGCCACTCAGGGTGCCGTTGCAACCGCTGACGCTGGCCACCTCAAAGCCGGCGTTGGGTGTCAGGGTGAAACTGGCCTGGCTGCCATGGGCGACCAGTGCGCTTTCGGGGGAAATATTGCCGCCATCAGTTGATGAAGTGCTCAACAGATACTGTCGAATAGCTGGCCCACCGGGATCTTGAATAATACCGTTGGCTATCCAGTCTGTATCACCAAGTTCGCCATCCTGGATACTGAGGGTCAGTCGGGTTCTGTCCGCTGAAATCTGATAAAAACTTTCGGGTAGTACATACCAGGAGTCGCTGGCACCGGCTGTATCAGGGCCATATTTCCAGTATTCAATAAAGTCAGGCAGGGCTTCCGGGTAGCTTAGCTCAATCGTTACTGTTTCGCCAGGGTGCCGGTGTATGGCAGTGAAGTGAAATAAACCAAAGGGAAAGTTGAGTTCTGCAGCGGGGGCTTCCGGAGGAGATGCCTGATGGCCGCTAACCGGAATGAAGCCAACGGTATCCGGATGAAAATAGGCATCATCCGTATTGGTAATTTGTGCTGAAAGAGGTCCATCGCTCTGTGCTGCATCGCTTTCAATGCGCTGTGGAGCAAAGCTGGCCATTATACTGCAGTTGCTGGTCACTTTTCCGGTGCGATAACGTGTGCCGGTTAGGGTACCGTCGCAGCCTGACAGGTCGGTTAAAACATAATTAGGATGTGCGCTTACAACAAATTCAGCGCTACTGCCATAGGCCACCTCTGCATGGCTTGGGCTAACGCTGCCGCCCTCTGTAGCAGTTGCTTTGATGGTAAAACTTTGCTGGGAAAAACTGGCATGAATCGTACAGCGGGAGGTGATTGGGCCTGTGATATAACTGGTTTTATTAAGTTGACCATCGCAGCCAGTGACGGATTCGATTTGATAGCCCTGTGAGGGCTCAATGCTAAACTCAGTGGTGTCACCATGCATAACCGTCCGTTCATCCGGTACTACGCTTCCACCGTCACCTGCTATAGCGTCGACTATGTAGCTGGCTTCGAGAAAAGAGGCGGTCACGGTGCAGTCTGCTGTCATGGGCGCAGTGGTGTAAAGGGTACCATCCAGGCGGCCGCCACAGCCGCTGGCATTGGCTATGCGAAAGCCGATGTTAGGGGTAATGGTGAGGCTTGCCTCCTTGCCTTGCTCAACACTTACGCGCGCGGGTGCGATGGTGCCGCCTTCACCAGCTGATGCAGTGACAGTATAGTGCTGCGGTTCAGACTTATTGCCACCACAAGCGGCCAGGAAAAAGCTGCAAATGATCAATGTAACAGCCCAATGGAGTATTCGGCTTGCAATGCTTGCAGTATCTTTCATATTCAACCCCTTAAGTGTTAGTGCTGCATCGCGATGAACAGAGCTGTAATGGCCGTGCTAAGGATGCATTTATACCCATAGTAAATTTAAAGGTGACGAGCCAATCTGGCTTGTTAAAGTCGGACAGTCGTTTGCATAAAGTGGCCAAAAAGCATGGCAGCGCCTTCGGTATCCTCGAACAAATGCGGGCAGCACCTTGCATTTGGCCGATTGTGCAAGCGAATAGGCCTATAATGTGAAGTTTATTTTTGTATGGAGCTTAGAATTTAAAAAAAATGTGTGCTGGACTTTGATTGGTGGCAAAATGACTAAATTTATAAACTTACTTGGTACTACATTGTTTTTTTGTGGCTTTTCCTCTTTTGTTTTGGCAGTCAATATTTCCCAAACGAAATATCGCTATTTAAGCGATATGCCATCGGGCAATATGGATTCTGCGCATGCAGTCTTCAGTTATCTGAACCGAGCCTCGCTTACCAACCGCTATGCCACCGTAGGCCAATTAAGTTCCGGTGGCGCCTTGTGCACTGCCAACTACCTTGGTCACGATGGAACGACCGCTTATATCCTGACTGCGGCGCATTGCAGTGCGGGTTATGGCGATGAACCCAGACAAATTCCGCGCAGTGGTACTTTTCGTACCTCCGATGGGCGGGTGATTGCAAGCGGTAGCGGCATCTTTCATGTGCCAACTTATACGCATTGGCATCAGGATTTGGCCGTGTTTGCGTTGCCTTTGCAAAATGAACCGCGGGATTATGCCGGTAATCTGGCAAAATGGCCGGTGCTGGAAGATATGATTCCGCATACTGAGCTTTTGGCATCTGGTCATCGATTTGAATACGTGGGGCATGGTCGACGCGGTGTCGAAGGGCATCAAATCAGTTCTGGCCGTGCCTTTGGTAGTTTGCGTTTAACTCGGGTGCAGGAAAAGGGAAATCTTTCTTTTGGCCGAAATAACAGTGCAACTGACCATGGCTGGGCGGCGGCTCGCCCCGGTGATAGTGGTTCTTCGGTATGGCTCGATCACCCGTTGCGTTTTACGGTAGTGGGCACCCATGCAGTTGGCAATATGGTTGGCTTTACCGGTAGTGCTGCTGTGTATAATTTTATTGATTTTATCCGTGAAATTTTCCCGCAAGTACGGCTGGCTTCGCAGTTTCATACGGTTACGGCAGAGCGCGCCGTGCAGCTACGTTCACCTGAGCATGGCGATAGCGGGCCGGTATTTTATCTGGCAGGCGAGGGCGTAGCCGGCCCGGATCAGGGGGTTTGGCACTACCCATCGCGCTTTACCATGCTGCAGGCTGAAGTGGAAAATGCGGTGGATACTACGCGGCACTTTGTTCGATTGCGCGCTACCCGCGCTACCGATTGCGGGCCTACCCGCATGAACAATGCGGCGTTTTGTGGTCATGCCGGCCGCGGTGAGCTGCATGTTGTGTTTTTAGCCAGTGACAACCCAAATTTGCCTGCCGGACAGTACAGGGGCGAGTTTACCTTGCAGTCCATGAGTTGGGATAGCATGGAGCCGCTGGCTGAGTTTCCTATCTGGCTGGATCTGGATTACCAGCCAGCCGAGGTCGCCGACTTGCTGGTACGTGATGAACAGCCTGTGCAAAGCCAGCCGTTTGATGCCAAGGTATCTGGTTCGGTGTTTTACACCACAGCAGGCGTGCAACAAGGCCATTGGCGTAATCGATTCCGGGCATTTAACCGGTTGCAGGTCCCTGTAAAGTTGGCACAAGATGATTCGCAGCATCTGTTGCGGCTTAGAGCGCAGCGTTTAAGCAGTTGTGGGCCAGTTCGGATGGAAAATGCGATATTTTGTGGTGCCAACCACCATGATGGTGCTTTGCAGTTGCAGTATCTGGCCAGTGATAACTCGCATTTGCCAGCCGGGTATTTTCAGGGCAATTTTACGGTTGATGTCAATGGCTGGAATGCAGAGTTTCAGCAGCGATTGCAGATAGCGGTAGCCATTGCGCATCAAATGGATATGCCGCCCCACGCATTATTGCCAACGGGGCGCATTCGCTTTGATGCTGCTGGTGGTGATGCCTTACCGGATATGACGGCGGCCATGCATACACCCGTAGTGGCACCTCCAGTAGCAAAACGGGCGCACCATCGTTTTGTGGGCTGGCGGCCCGCACTGCCTGAATTTATGCCGGCCAGTTCCTACGATGTTGTTGCAGTATGGCAGCCTGAACATTTTATTTTGTCTTTTGACAGCAATGGCGGCAGTGCTGTGGCCGGCCGCACGCTGGTTGCCGGGGCAGCCATTACCCCCCCCGCTGAGCCAAGTCGGGAAGGCTATGAATTTATCGGTTGGTCTGCTTCTGGGTGGGTTGCATCAGGCTTACCAACGGTGATGCCTGCCCGACACAGCCGTTTCACTGCTATCTGGCAAGCTCAGGAAACACCTTAGACACAGCAAGCAGGGCACTGGCTGCGCTGGTGCTTTATTTTTTCCATTCATTATCGGAGGGGTGATGCAACGAGATTATAAATCCAGCAGCTACCACAAAAGGTTGAATAGAATTGCAGCGATGGCCTTGTTGCCATGGCTGTTCTCTGGGGTAGGCGCTAGCCCAGCAGAAACGTCAGTACCTTCGGAACCCTGGTCGTTTGAGGTGTCGCAGTCGCTCGCTGCAGATCCTGCCATGGCTAAGCTGTTGGCCGATTACTTTTTACTGCTGCATACTCAGGACTTGCAGCTGTACGACCGGGTGTTTCATCATCGCGCGAACTTGTATGGTTCGGTGCAGGGCCAGTTGAACGAGCGATCGGCCAGCGACTACCGAATGCAGTTGGCTGAACGCGCCTCGCCGCAGGAGCGAGGCTTTGAGCGGGCTGAACAGGTGCTGTGGGTGGATTACCTGTCGGATGATTTGGCGCTGGTGATGGTACAGCTGTCGCTTTATGGTCAGACCATGGTCGATTATCTGAATCTGGTGAACGTAGATGGCGAGTGGAGGATCATTTCCAAATTATGGGCCAGAGCCGCTGAGGATTAACCCATTAGTCTACTACTTTTGACGGCTTGAAAGTTATTTAAGCGATGTAAAAAACCGTTGCCTGTTAGCAGGCAACGGTTTTTATTTTGAACTGCGATGGCCATTTAGCTTCGACGGCGTAACCACAGCAGTGGCAGCAATAACAGGCTGAACCAGCCAAGGCTGCCGCCAGAACGTCGTGTCACTTCTACGTTTACAGTCGTTTGACCCTGCATGCCGCTGCTGTCGGTGGCGGTGATCACCACCTGATGGTTGCCGGCATCGTTACGACTTGGCATCCGCGCCAGGGTGAGTTGGTTGCCGCTGATGGCAAACAGTGGGTGTGCGCTGATCAGGGACTCCAGGGTTGCATAGGCCTCGCGGATCTCGACCTGTACCTCAGCAAGCACGGTGCCCGGTGCGGCCCCGGCTGCCACAGAGGTTTGCGCAGGGGTGACTGTGACAATGGGTTGCTCATCCGGCACATTGATCACCTCAAGGTGCACCTGCTGTTCTGGTGAAACACGACCATGGCTATCAACAACCAGCACGGAAAGCTGTATGCTGGTTAAGCCGGCTTCGTAATCCAATGCGGCACTGTCCTGCACCGTTAAGCGGCCATCTTGAGACAGGGCAATGGCATTTGAGCTGCTTTCCAATACCACAAACTCGGCGATGGCGGCTCTGAAATCCACCTCGGCTTGCAGCGTGCCTATCAAGGTACCTTCCGGTGCGTTTTCTTCGATGGCAAAGCTTTGCTCTGGTAGCCTTGGTGCTTGCATCGGAGCGGTCAGGTCTGCGGTTGCAACGGCGTCGCCGACAGCATCAATCAACACAAAACCCGGGGCTGCCAGGTTGTCCAGCTGCAAATAGCCGGTATCACCGGGTTGCAATGACGCCAACTCGTCGCCGCTACCGTTGGTCAGGCGAGCCTCTGGTGCTTCTAAAATCTGCACGCTGGTGATGAGGTGATCGGCTATCTGGCCACCAAAGACCGGCCCCAATGACATCCCATTGGTGTCGGTACGAAAACGTGCAGTGATGCTGCTGCCAATGTCCTGCACACCCAGGCCAATGTCTTCCAAACAGGCTTGCAAGGTGACGCTGCTTTGGCCACTAAAGTGGTATAAATCGCCAACCTGGCCGGATAATTGGGCAAAAGGTGTGGTGAAGGTGACCGCTACGCCAGGAAAGGACGCATAGCTCGGCCCTAGTCGGGTAGCCAGCAGGGACATCATGGTGTAATCGAGGAAGCCATCACCGGTGACATCGAAATCAATGCCAACATGGCCTTGCAGCATGTGATTCCACCCGTCTGCCAGATGGAAGGAGGGGTAGATCGAGTAGCCTGATGTACACCAGTCGTCTTCTTCCACATGCAAACTAATGCTGCGGATGCCATGGCGTGTGTCCAGCTCGGTTTGGTGGCTACGCACTAAGTTGGAGATAACCGGGGCAATGGCGGTTGCACCCTGGTTGTGCAGGGTAAATACCGTGCCATCGTCGGTGATTTCGCTGCCGATCTGCATGTTGGAGTTTGCTTTAGGAATAATATGATACACCAGATGCAGATCGTGCTCTTCAGCGGTGCTGGTATCGTTAAACAACAAAGCGCCATCAAATTCAATGGCATCCAGCGCGCTGGCAGGATCTCTGGTCATGTTGAACAGGGCAAACTCAGGCAGCTGGCTTGGATCCACGGTGAGCGCGACTTCGAATTGCACGCTTTGCAAGGGCCCAACCTGCACACTTGCTGGGTAGTCCCAGCTTAACGCCTCAGCGCCTGGCTTGGCGGCATCGCGTGGTGCCATGCTTAACTGGTAGCTGCGTGCTTGCTGGCTAAAGTTTTTTAATGTGACCTGTTTCACTAGGGTGCTGGTTTGCTGCATGGGCTGCAAGCCAAAGGCTAAGGCTGCCTGCCGCGTTTGATAGCGGCTATCGTGCACCCAAGCGGCGACCGGCGAGGCGGCAGCTTTTTCCACATTCACCATGCCGGCACCCATCAGACTTACCGGAGCCATTGCTGCGTTTTCATCGAGGGCTTTTGGCGTGTAACTGACATTTAGATCGGCGGTATTCATTAAGGTGGCTTTGATCTCAAAGCCGGTGCGCTCCGGGTGCAGCTCTCGCAGCAAGGCGGCGGCGCCCGATACCAGTGGGGCTGAGAAGGAAGTGCCGTTGGCTCTGCGCACGCCATCCTGGGTTCCGGCTGCGGCCATTTCTATCGCCTGGCCGGGGGCGGTGATTTCCGGCTTGAGTAAGCCATCCATGGCAGGGCCACGGGATGAAAAGTTGGCGACAGCACCGCTTAATGCACGTTGCTCGGCCTGGAAGCGATAATCGACCTGCAGACCCTCGGCCAGTCGGTTTTGAATGGCGATGCCATCTTCCAGTGTGATCATCAGCGATGGTATGGTGATGGCTTCATGGCTGCCGCCGGCACTAAAGGGCGCTTCACCCGGTACATTGTTGGCGAGCACCACCAGGCTGGCACCGGCTGTTTGTGCATTGACTACTTTTTGAGTAAAGGTGCAGTCACCACGAAACACCAGCACGGCCTGGTCGGTGAGATCCAGGTTGTCATCGACGGCATCGCAGGCCAGCTCATTGCCCGGCACCAGGGTGAGTGGGGCGGTGCTGTCGGTAAACTCGAAGTCGCCGGCAGGATTGAAGCTGGATGCCTCTGCTGCAATGCTTTCGCCCATCAGGCTGGATTCGACCAGCACTTGCGATTGCAGGGTTGGATGGGTCATGGCACCGACCGATAGGGCATTCGGCGTGGTCGAGGGGCCAGCAATGCGAAAAGGCACATTGCCATCGTTGCCGGCAGATGCGACCACCAACACGCCCAGGTCGGCCGCGCGCTGCAACAGGTACTGGGTGCCGCTGATGGTTTGGGTGCTGCCAAACTCACCTCCCAACGAGAGGTTGATGATATCTGCACGATTCGTCAGGGTGCCGCTGCCGGTTGGATCCATGGCGGCTTCGATGCCTCCGATTTGGGCAGCAAAAGGGCAGGTTGAATCACACACTGTGTAGGCATAAAGCTCAGCGTCGGGTGCTGCGGCAAGCGCAGCATGGGCGACGAATGTACCGTGGCCGTTGGTATCAATGGGGTTTGGGTGACCTTCCATGAAGTTAAAACCACCGATCACACTGCCGATGGGCCAGGCGGGTTCGTTTTGGTGGCTGACGGCATCGAGGTAGGCTTGCTCGGTGCCGGCACCGCCCAGCAATTGATGGGTGTAATCGATGCCCGAGTCCAGCACGGCGATGCGAATGCCCTGGCCGGTCGCCGTGCCGGCTTGCACCAGCTGGCTGGCACCAATGGCGGCCGCCGAGTCGACGGCATGGGGTTTGGCGTGGAACAAAGGCAGCACTTTATCCACCTGGTTGGACAGGCTGGCGGCTTCAATCGCATCTGCACTGGCACTGACCACCAGGCCGGCCGCCAGTATCCTGGTGGTGGTATGCAACATTGCATCCGGGTCATGTGCTTTGATCAGCTGCATCACATCTTGTTGTGTTTGAAGTAGCCTTTGCTGTGCCTGCTGCTGCTCGCTGTCTGGCAGCAGCAGTTGCTGACTCACAGGGCTGGCATTAAGAACGATGAGCCAGCCATCGGCTTCCTCTGTGCTGAGCATGGCTTGTCGTGCCGGGATGGTGTCTCGCAAATGGATGTGATCGGCATGGCGCAGCGAGTTGAACTGGTTGGCGGATGCCGGCACTGCCAGGGCCAGCAAGATGGCAGAGGCCAGGGCTGTTTTGCAGGTTAGTTTGGGGTGCATCATAACGTGGGTTACCTTTTATCTGGGCTCAGACGCTCTGAGACAATGTTCCAGAACCCATTATTCTGGATTCAGTTACTTCACCACAGTACGGCTGTACTGAATTGATTGAAAAGGACATTCACTTTGTAAAACCAGCCAACTATTTGTGGTGGCTGTTGTTCAGCGAAACGTTGCGCTGCTTGATGTCTTAGCGGTTTTACCCATGCTGCAGCAGTTTCAGGTCTGAGGTGTAAGGTGTCTCCAGTGCAAGGATGTCAATTTGAAACGGACCGGCGTGTCCTTTTTGTGCTGGCGGTTGGCCGAAAGCGTCAAGCATCTTGTGAGCGCGGCGGTTACTATACTGATTGTGGGCAAGCATGCTGCTTAGAATGTCAGAGAGCTGCTGCCCTGCGTGAATGATGTTTTAATGATGCTTTTAACTCGGCTCGATGTTGGCCATGGCCTGGCAATAGGCTGGTGACCAGGCACAGGTTGTTATTTCATAACAGACGTGCTCCAGCAACTGCTGTGTTGGGCTGCCGATATAGACTGCAGTTTTAGGCTTTGGATTGCTATGAAAAAAGTGATTGCTCTTTCTGCTTGCGTTGCACTGATGACCCATTTTGCAACGGCAAGTAAAAATATGCTTGATTTTGACATTGTACTGGACTTTCAGCCCGCTGCTTGCACTTTGAGTATCGTCAATGCGCAGGTCAATCTTGGCGTGATTCCCTTTAACGCATTACCTGACACCGGTGTTGGCTTGCTGGATAGAGAGTCAGGCCTTACCTGGAACGCAACAAGTGGTCCCGCTGTCACGGTAGACTGCAACGGTGCCTCGGTGCCGCTTGCGTTTCTTATCCAGGATAACAGCCAGGAGAGCGTGGAGGGGACAGCGCCTAATCGTTTGGGGCTTGGACGCTTTAACGATTCGAATAATGCACCCATCGGCTATTTTCAGTTGCTGCCTCAAAACGTCCAAATTAATAATGCTGCTGTTGCCGCCAACACATTGCGAACCAGCGCTAATGGTATGGCATGGCAGTCAGCCCCTGAGGATGCACTGGTAACCAATCGCGACGGTTTGATCAACAGTTGGCAAGGCATTGTGGACAGCGTTGGCGGAGTATCTTCATTGTCATTTGATTTGGCCGGCAAAGTGTATCTGAACGGTCAGGACCGGGTTTCCGCGGCAGGTCGAAGTGCCGTTCACGAGATTCAGGGCTCTGTGACGTTGACGATTGTCATGTTTTAAATTGGTGTATGGGGGGGAGCATGAAGTCATGGACTGTAGCGGGTTATCTGGTGTTATTTGCGGTGGTCTTTTATATGGCTTCGCACTTTATTGGGCAGCAGCAATCTGAAGCTGCATTGCCGTCCCACTCTGCGGACCAAGGTGATGAACAAACGGAAAAAAACAGCTTGCAAACCATGATTTTTCCACCTGTTTTTGTCGAAACAGATGGCGTGCTCGCAGCAGATGAGGTAGCGGCGTTGGCTGACGTGCTGCCGTTATCGGATTTTTGGTGGGTGGATGACGATGTGCAAGCTGAGTTGACTGAGCTTGGGTTTGTTGTCGGAAATCCTGCCGCTGGCTACATCCGGTTCGCTACTGAGGCATTGCTGTCGCTGAGCGAACAAGACGACGTTGCATTTGTTTTGCCACTGAACCCTGAAGTGGTGGTGCGCGCCGAGGTGACTTCGATGCAAACTCTGCAGACTGGTGCCGTGGAATTGCTGCTGCATGATGATCGAAATCAGTTGGTGGCAAGTATAATCGTACTGGACGACAAGACGATTGACGGTGTGCTTTATTTGCAGCATGAAACTTTTGCCTTCTTTGCTGTGCATGGTGTTGGTTGGATAATGAATGCCAATGCGATGTTTCCGGTGATGGATGGGCATGACGAATAGGTTCGACGCTAACATGCAAGTAGTTCGCAGAAAAGGGTGTTTGATTTGATTCGTTTATTTTTCTTTGTTAGTTGTGTTGTTGTTTCTTCATTTCTTTATGCTGTGCCATTAAGGCCAGACGTGCCGATTGTGCACCAGCCTACCGAACCCATCCGTGCGTTGAATTTTGAGATTGATACACATTCCAGGCTATGGCTCGCCGGTGGCACGGCAGGTTTGATGATCTACGATGGTACCCGTAGCCGACCGGTGAGGGTTGAGGGGACCACCCGGGCGTATAACCTGTTTGCTGCCGGGGATTGGATGTATGTGGCTTTTCATGAAGGAGTTTACCGTTTACATACTGAAACATTGCAGCATGAAAAAGTCCTGGCGGGGCAATTCAGAGAGCTCGTGGTGGTGGGGGATCTGTTGCTGGGGATAGTAACCCGCTCGACTCAGGTTGCGGCTTATGATCTAAGTCGTGGTCAATACCTTGAGCTGGTATATGACAATCCTGAGTACAGTTTTCATGCCAATAGGCTGGTTAAAACCCCTGCGGGTGATGTGTATTTTTTATCCTTACCGGATGGGGACTTGCGCTCGGCGTTGCTTCGCTTTCGCCCCGGCGAACCTATCCGGGTGTTTAAACCCGATCCCTTGTCAAACTTTGTGCAACACCCGGATGACTTGCTGTTTTACACCCTGGCTGTTCACAACGATGACATCATGGTGGTCAATCGTCACGATAAATTTCTAAAATTTGATACTGAGACAGAACAATTTAGTGTCTTTGCGCAGTTAGAAAGTTCGTCCCATGGCATCCGCAATGCAATTTTTGTCGGCGACTGTCTGGTTGGTGCCGGCACCAACGGTTTGTTTTTTTACTGCCCAGACGAGCAATTTAGCTACACTGAGGCTTATTCAGGCTTTTATTCTCTGCCTGATCGTCACCAGGCCCGGCTGTTGTTCGATCCCAAACAAAGCATGTTGTGGACGCTGTCGTTTGGCTCGGAGCTGTCTGGGTTTTATTTGGGGGACTTACCTTTTTTAAATGCCTTCAAAGGAGGCCGTAATGAGGTAAACGACAAACAGCCTTTTGCGGTTTATTTTGACAGCCAGGGGGCACTCTGGGTGGGTACCAATGGTTTTGGCGTGGACAAGTTTCCTAAGCAAGGGGAAAAACAATTTTTCCCATTGGCTGCAGCTACAGACTTTGCTTACCACATCATTAGTTTTTACGAACTGGCAAATGGTCAGATGCTAGCTGGAAGTATAGACGGCCATGTGTTGATGTTGGACAAGGGGGCACATGATTTCAGATTGCTATTGCCTGACAGGTTGGAATCGTCTGTCAGTAACTTCTTTCAGCAGGGAGACTTTCTGTACTTTACCACCTTGCGTACCTTGTATCGTTTGAATCTGCAAACCGGTTCGATCGATCAGTTTTGGAGCACTTCAGCCTACTTTGGTGGTGCTATTTTGTTGGATTTGGAGGTGGTTGATTCCCAGGTTGTGTTGGCTACTCAGGCCGGTTTAATGCTATTCGATCTCGATAATAACCAGACAACCATGGTTCGTCAGTTGCTGCCGGATGGCGAGCGCTGCGACCGTGCGCTGCATCAACTCGCCAGGCAGGGCAACGCCATCTTTTTCAAAGGGGGAGGTTTGTGTCAGTTGGATGCAACCTCGAAAGAGGTCAGGTTACTGAATGCGGAGTTCCCCGAGGTTGGTAATCTGCACTTGTCATCCAATGGCGTTGCCTGGACCTTTGATGGTACTTTGCATGCTTTTTCACTGCAGGATAACCGCTATCAACGCTTCCATCAGTATCATGGCTTGTTGCCCAAGCGGCCATCGCAGGGTTTTAATACCTTGCATGGCAACCAGAACCAGGTGGTGCTTGCCCACAGCGCAGGTATGGTTTTCTTTGATGATGAGTTGGTCAATACGGCGTTTTCAGCCGTGCTGCCTTCTGTTGCGATTTTACTGAACTCCGTTCAGTTGGGTGGTTCGCAGGCGGCATTTATACCTGCCGCTGATGCTATGCTTTCCTTACGACAGGCGGACCGTTTGGTGAAGGCAAATTTCGATGTGGTCAATTACTTCCAGCGCGATATTCGCTTCGTTATCAACATCAATAACAGTTCGTCACCGATAGAGCTTTCGAGTTTAAGTGAAGTATTTTTGCCGTTAGAGCAACAAGGCAAGAATCGATTGCATATTTCAGCGTTGGACTCTTTTGGCAACACGCTGGGAGTGTTTGAGCTTGACTATCGTGTAATCCCTTTATGGTATAAAAATATTTGGTTTTATATCTACTTCCTTGCCGTCGCTGTGGTATCCGCTCTTGTTGCTTGGCGCTACCGTGAGTTTATCTTGCACAACCGACAAAACTTGCTGAAGGCCCAGGTGGTGAAGCAAAGTACCGATTACAATCGTGAGGTTACCCAGAGTAAGGCATTCCTACGCAACTTTATCAAGCTGCTACGCAACGATCTCGACGCTACTGATCAAGACCAGCCCGGCCAATTGACCAGAGCAAACCAGCCACCACCTTTGTCTTTACTGAATAAACTGAAGTACAAACTTAATTTTGCCAGAATGTTAAATGATGGTGTTGCCGGGCGTAGCTTGGAACCTGAAGTCTTGGCTATTCATCAGGAGGCGCGCGATAACTTAGAGTTTTTGGTGGTTTTGTACCATGACTGTTTAGGCAAAGTCAGTTACCTCCCACGCAATGATGAAGCGCCGCTGTTTGTGAAAATGCCGCATGATCTCTTGGCTATGACGGTGACGACCTTGTTGGTAAAGGGTTTTCTGCAACCGCTCAAGCCAGCTGAACTGATTGTTCGCTCAGAAGTTGCTGATGGGGCGTTGCTGATATCGGTGGATGCGCAGGTTGTACATAACAGCAGTAAATCCGTTAATCAGCAGGCACTACGTGCTATGTTCCCGCAGCAAGCGTTGCAGTATTACGCGGAATTGTTGTTGCATTCGGGCATTCATATAGAGGCGTCCGAAGGTGATGTCGCTGTTGGTTATTCAGCCCGCTTTGATTCGGTGTCTTTCCCTGTGATCCAGCAGCGAAATGATGAAGTCAGCGCTTTTCCGGTTAATGTGGAACAAAAGATTCAACACAGTCTGCTTGCCAGCGCCACCATTTTGGTGGTTGAAGACAATGCCTTTATGTTGCATCTGATTACCGATAGCCTTAGCCGTTACTCTGAGGTTGTCAGCTGCATGGATGCAGAAGCTGCCATGATTAAGTTTGAACAGCTCAAACCAGATATCGTGCTGGTGGATCTGCACTTGCCTGGCATGAATGGCCTTGATTTTTGTCACTGGGTGCGTGGGCAAGAGGGGGGCGCGCATTTACCGGTCTTTATTATGTCCGGCGATGATGACCGCCAGGTATTGATTCGATCAGCCAAAGCCAATGCCAATGACTTTATCATTAAGCCTATTGACTTCGAAGTGTTTTTCCCAAAATTGTGTTTCCATCTGTCGCAATATAAAACTTTGGGGCAGGGTGTGGTCGATGTTGATGGTGCCAAACCACGCTCTGCGGTGGCATCCCATTCTCCTGCAATCTCCGATACCATTGAGTACAGCAAAGTAACGGCCAATTCGGAGTTTATGGCTAAACTGATGGATGCTGTGGAAGAGATTATTCCACAATCGGATAAAACCATCGATGATCTGGCATCTTTGTTTCACACCAGTCCCAGAAATTTCAGGCGCAAGGTTGTTTCTGCAGTGCAAATGACACCGAAAGAACTTTTGAAAGTGCGCCGCTTGCAGCATGCTGCAGATTTGCTGAAGACAACAGACCTGTCGGTCACCGAGATATCGTATCGCTGTGGTTATGCCAGTCAGTCAAACTTCAATCGGCAATTTAAAACAATATTTGACTGTGCACCTCTGGACTACCGTAAACGTTTTCAGGAGCAATCGTGAGGTTTGCTTTCTAAAAGCCTCACCATTTTTTATAATGTTACTTTGATGCTTGTCCGTTTATAACGCTTATTGGGCCGTAATGGACTGGTTTCGTCACTCGATGGATTTTAACATTGGGCCTCTGTAATGTTGCACAGAGGCTTTAATGAAATCTTCTGACCTGTTGGTTCGCTCTGGAACCTCATCTGAATTAGTGCAATTAATTCTCAACCTGCGCCGCAGCATGCAATCCAAAAGTAAAACCTTTAGTTGTCCTGTGCACTCTGAGTCTGCCCCTGGTACATTGGTGGCAGCAATGGCCCGCAATTTTTTTTTCCACTTTCAGTACGACAACACGACCTATGGCTATGCAATCATTCAGCTACCGGCTTCATCCCTTGTCAGCACGAAAAAACAAGTTGTTTTAACGGATTTCTATATTGCTGATCTCAACATGAAACCCTTTGCCTTGGGGGCTGTTATGTTATCTTACATCGCATCGCATTGCCTTTCCGAGAGCTTTGCAAGGTTAAAAGTGGATTTTTACAGTTGCGAGTCGGAGGCGCTGCTGATGGTGTTGATTAAAAGTTTGACGCCGTCTGTTTCTTTGACCAATGAAGCGGCTTACATTTACGAGGAGCAAATGACAGTGTTGGCAAACTGTGTTTTGAAAACCCCTGGCAAGGAAGAGTGATTTAACGAAGTAGAGTAAGGAAAAAGAGCCATCGTAGCTTATTATTTTTAGGGTTGCTAGGATGGCTAACAGCCACGTTCACATCACTAATGACACTGCTTGTGTCACTGTTTATACTAACGATATGGTTTTTGTTAAACTTGTCCTTTCCGGACAAAGTAAATGCTTTTTGTCCAAAAATTGCTGATGATCTTTTAGTGGTAACTGCAATCGAATACAGAACCGCAGTGTCCCAGTAACATGAGCCCCTGACGTGAATGCAGCTTGCCAAGAAATTTGCTAAACACCCTCAATGCTAAGATCGTTGTTGTAACCGGCCAATGCACCAACCAAGTTAGAATAGACACTAGGTGACTACTATGGAAGCCAATTCATTAAACGTACATTATTTCGATGAAGCGGGACGGCAAGTAACATTGAAGCTGCCTGCACTTTTTGTATCTCTAAGCAATGGTCAGGTTCTTACCTTGACAGCATCGCGCGATCAACAAGGGATTACGATCGTAGATGATTGCTCTGCTCCCAATGAAACAGGTGCCTTGGCAAAGGATATGGGAATGTTAGTGCTCAGGCCCTGTGCCTGCAATATCGTCGAGGTGATGTCGGAGAAAGTGGTTCAGCTGTAACCGGACCTGTTTGTGCTATCCAACAGGATAATAACCAAGCCTTGGGCTTGCTGATTGATCATGCAACGATAACGATAGGCGTTATCGAGGCATCCGTAAAAATGCTGGCGTATTAGGCAAACCATGCTATCAAGCTGCTATGTTACGTCAAGGCGATGCTACGATGCATAAAACAGCAGCCGCCACGGCTACAGTTGCCGGGCGGCTGTTGAGTTATGTGTGATGCTATCTCAGTACAGTGCTAGAACCGATAACGGACGCCAACACTGAAAGCATTGTGTTCGCTGTTCTCGGTGTAATGAGCGGTGATCAGAATGTTTTTGGTGATGTAGGTGTCGAGCGCAAGCGTTGCATAGGTTCGACCACGTTTTTCATCGCGACCACGCCAGCGCTGATCGTATTCATAGCCAGCAATCACTGACAGCTGAAAGCGGTTTGCAAACAAATGGCTGATACCTGCTGCAACACCATAGCGATCGTAGCTTTCTTTGTGGCGTAAACCGGTCGTATCATTGTCTGCGTCAGCCAACTGCACATGCATATTCAGAAAGTCTTCTTTGTTGCGGCTGTAGTTCAGGTAACCATTCAAATCGGTCGTGTTGCCAATAGCATAACGATAGCCCAGCTGCAGGCCTGCTTCGGTGATGTTTATCTCAGCTGGCATAGTGAATTGGCTATCTCCGATCGGCAGACGAATCATTATGCTGTCATCTAATTTACGATAGTAAGCGGCTACTGAAAATTGCTCTGTTAGCATGTAGCGTGCATCCAATTGCCAGCCATCTGGCCCGAGCAGGCCCCGATCTGGATTGTACTTGACGTGGCTGATCCCGACATGGTTGTAGCTCAGGTCATGAGTAGCTGCATGTGCCTGCACGCTTAATGCCAAAGCTGCCAGTGTGCAAGCAGCGTACATAGTAATGCGGTTGGTGTTTTTTGTATGGTTCATTGTCATTTCCTTTTGTGAAAAAGCAGATTGATTATTCATTTTTCAATCGCTCTTTCGCTTCCACTTTTCGGTCATGTTATTGTCCTATTCGGACACGAAGACGTGATTATTTTACTTTGTTATTTTATTTTTTAACTGTTCAGTGTGGGTTCATTAACCATTCATGGTGTGTTCAGTTTGTTTGTTGAAATGAATCGTTCATGCGGCAATACAAGTTCGAGTGGCTCAGACTAAGTGCTGCACAGATAGGCGACACCATAGAATAAATCATGCTCTGGGTTGCTAAGCTAGATTAGGTGCTGATCAAATTGGAAAAGAGCTGACACTATGATTTTTAAATTTGTGGCGATCCCTCAGGTATGCTAAATAAAGGTAATTTAGCGCTTTAAAATTGATGCTAATTTAGTTCGGTTTGTTACCGACAATTTTTTTAGGATACGCTGCATATGAGTTTTGACTGTGTATGTTGATATATAGAGCTGTTCAGCTATCTCACAATTAGAAAGCCCACTGCTGCTTAAATAAGCTATTTGTAGCTCTCTTTGCGTAAGGGCCGCCAGACACTTTTGCATACTTTGCCGCTGATGCATAATTTGTCTAAGTACAATACTGTGAATAGTCTCTTTGGTATAACAAAGCTCATCAGTTAAAAAAGTATTCCTGAGCATTTCTAGTTCGTCTGGAACATTCACGATACCATGACATCCAATCTCAAATGCAATTAGCTCATAATCAAAAGATTTTTCTTCTGTTGAAATGATAACTTTTGATAACGGGTGTACTAGCATGAGGTTAGCAACTAAAGCCTTAGTTGCATCTATATCCAAGCAGTGTACTAGAATATAATCTGGGGATCCAATAGGTGAATTTGTCTTTTTGTATTCGCTAAGATGCAGTTTGGTATGTTTAATTGATTCCTCGTAGAAAAATTTTTCTAGATGCAAAATACCTGTCTTCCCATCATGGATTAATAATGTATTCACTGCTTATCTCCTCTTTTTGCCTCTTTTATCCCTCTTTTATCACTTTCTCCATTTGGATACGAAACGCGATTATCAAATAAAAATTATGCACCAGTTTTTCATTATCATTATCAACATCAGTCATATTGCTTATACTAATATAGTAATAGAGTATACTGGCTACATTTAATCGGACAGATGATGGCGTAAAATGGGACATCCAATAGCTCATCTTTGATAAAAACGGCCATCGAAGTGTTGAAGTGATGTTATTTAGATTGAATGCATCATTATTTATCAGAAATTTATAAGTTCATAGGGGTTGAATTTTCTATTTTTATCAAACGAATAGTTGTTGTGAGCAGGAAAATCTATCTAATACATGCGTGCATTTACATTCTAAATGGAGTATTCATTCGCATTGTTGCTTCTGATACAAGTGCAAGATATATATTTCCATCAGCCATTCCTATTGCGTTGCACTGAAGTTGATGTGTCGAAGGCGAGGTAAAAGATGACGTCACAGCGCTAATCAGGCGGTTAGCGAATGGGACAATGAGCCTATGGCACCAGCGAATTTCAACATGCAATAAATTTGCATCCTGTATGTTCATTGGGCGACCATCTCCCAAGGTTAAAATGGTTGGGTTTCGATACATTAAGTTATTATTTGGGATTTCAAAAATTTCAGAACCATCATAAATGACTCTCTGTCTGAAAGCGTTAAAAACATTGATATCTGGGTTTAATATTGTTATGTTACTTAGCAGTGCCGCTTCCATAGCCGATCGATTGAGTGCTCTTATTATATCAACGTTACCAGTACCCTTCGCATACAATGGCATCATTCCATGCGCAAGTGATTCACGCATTTCCCTGACGCCTCCATGGTGTAAAGACCCGGTTCGAGTTGCCTGCATGGTCGCTGAATCAAGCGTGCTTTTAGCAACATAAATAAATCCCCATTGAATGACTACCATAATGCCAAGTAAAACAACTGGAGCCAGGAATGGCAAGGCGATATTGAACTCTATCATGCTTTGTCCGGATTGTTTTTTTTTCATATTAATTTAAATCCTCTTCACGATATTGGCTTAGATTGCTTAGTGCCCTATGCAACCTTTGTATTTCTAAGTTAATATTCGGCTCGATACTCTTATAGCGCATAGCAACTTCAGTTATTTGATGTGCTTGTCTCAATCTTACTAAAGCTAAGTTATACATAGCTCTGTGATTTTCTGGTTCTATAGCAAGATTTTGGTGATACGCATTTACAGCCGCGTCAAGCCTTCCTGTCCTGCTGTAAATGTTTCCCAACCTGAATAGAGCAGGAGCATAGTTAGGGACTTCTCTTAATATTTCTAAATATAGTGTTTCTGCTTGATCAAATAAAGCTAACTGATATGCGTTTTCTGCTCGTTTTTTCACTTCAATGATATCGGTACTACTAACTGAAGGGGGAGGGCTGCTGCATGCGCTCAGGGCGTAAATAGAAAGCGCTACAAGAGTAATTTTACTAGATTTTACCATCTTAAATAATCTCCACATTTAATATCATAATGTTTAGCAGCGCCAGAGTTAAACTCTATTGTGTAAGTTGCTCCAAGGCAATAGTCAAGTCTCCATGGTTTTAAGTTTAGAGTGATTTTAATTACTTGATACTTTTTATTTAAATACACCACATCTAAGGGGTAAGTCATTCCGAAAGTGTGGACAGAATTGCATGGTGAAATAATTAAAGATTGGCTAATTTCCAGGGGTTTATGGCCAATGAGGCCACGCATTCGTAACCACCAGTTATTAGCTAGAAAACCTGTGATAGTACTTTCATTTCTTTTGTTTGCAATAGTTACTGCTCTCATAATTACATCTCATACATTAATTTCATCGCTATTGGGAATGCAAGTATCATGAAGGTGACAGGGAAAATGAAAACAATTAGTGGGAAAACTAGTTTAACTGGTGCCTCAAGTGCTTTTTTCTCAGCTTTCTGAAAGCGCTCTATTCGTCTTTGTTGTGCTTGAATGCGCATAATGGAACCAAGATTTGAACCAGACTTTTCTGACTGTGCCATAGCCCCCACTAAAGTGTTGACTTCTGTTATCTGCAATCTGCTTGATAAAGCCTTAAAAGCCTGAGTTTTTGACATTCCTGCACGAACATCTCGAAGAACTTTACTAAACTCTACATTTAAAGGACCTTTGGGACCGTGCTCAACTGCCTGAGCGATTGCACCATCGATACTAAGACCTGTTTCAACACACATAGTAAGGAAATCCAGATACACGGGTAAGTCACGGATAATTTGTTGTTCACGTTTTTTTCTGATGTCTCTTAATGTTATCATTGGAAGGTAATAGCCAAATAATGCAGCCATTACCAAGAGTGTTGTTTCGGTGGCATTCAAAGCTGACGTAACCATATATACAATAAACAACAGACCGATTGAACTTAAAATCCTTAGTGAAATATAGTGCTCGCTTGTCAGTATCCATGATAAGCCGGATAAACGTAGCTTAATTGTGAGCTTTTCAAGATGATTAACACTAGCGTATTTTATAACGAAGTACGATATAAATCGAACGAGTGGCCATATCAATTTTAATCCAGGTGTTAATGGATCCATATAATCTCTGTTATCTTTAGGTATATTTCGACAAACTTTGATAAGGAAAAGTGTGGCAAGTAGAATTGAGCCAATTAACGAAGTAATAATTAATAATTGCATGATAACCTCTACACGTCTATTCTTACTATCTTCTGGATGATTGCATACCCAAAAGTTAACATAATGGCGGTCACTGCCATTAAACCCCAGCCGATTGGATCAGTAAATATTCGTCTCATTGCGCTGGGCTCTATGTGAAATAAAGCAATAAAAATGAAAAACGGTAATAAAGTCATCACAATTCCTTGTAGTTTGCCTTGTGCAGTTAGTGCATTTATTTTTCCATCCATTTCTATTTTTTTGCGTAACGTTTCAGATTGCTTCATTAGTACGTCAGCTATGTTTCCACCAACTTCGCGAGATATTTTCATTGCAGATACAACAAGCTGGAACTCTTGAGCCGGAACCCGTTTCAATACATGTTGTAATGAAGTGTTAAAATCTACACCAAGCCTTTGTTCACGGAGAAACAGGCTGAACTCTTGACTAATCGGTGGTGCAGATTGCTCTGTCATAAATTCAATCGCTGCATTTAAACTTACACCCGCGCGAACAGACATGCTTACCATATTCAATGCATCAGGCAGTTGTTTAATAAATAGTTTTCGACGTCTTTTATGCATGTAAGAGTAAGCAAATCTAGGTAATATAGCGAGAATGATGCTAATTAAAATACCTATTAACCAAGTGCCTATAAGCAATCGGAAAATAACAGGGACAAAAATCAACGTTAATGTGTTAATTAAAAAAAGCTGCTTTGGCTCAATAAATAAAAACATGTCAGAAAGATTTGTTCGAGCCGCTGTTGTGAAGTTCCGTTCGTAATTGAGTGCTAATTTTGTTCCTATTCGTTTAGTTGCCACTGTTAAAACAGCAATTGATACAAAAACAACAAGATAAATTGCTAAGTAGTTCGCCATTTTAATTATTCTCTCGATTAAATATATCCAGTCGATTATAAACGCCACGAGCTTTCAGGCTTTGATAAAACTCTGGTATAGCGCCAGTTGCGGTAAAATAGCCTTGCACTTTACCGTCTTCGCTATAACCGGTTTGTTGAAACTTAAATATTTCATTGAGTTGAATCATGTTCCCTTCAATCCCTGTAATCTCTGTAATCGAAGTTATTCTCCTCGATCCATCTGAAAACCTTGATTGTTGTACGATAATTTGAACTGCAGATGCTATTTGCTCACGTATTGCAATCAGGGGTAAATCCATACCTGCCATCATCACCATAACCTCAAGGCGGGATAGGCAATCCCTTGGTGAATTAGCGTGAGTTGTTGTTAATGAGCCATCATGACCTGTATTCATTGCCTGGAGCATATCGAGAGCTTCCCCTCCACGACATTCACCAACGACGACACGATCAGGTCTCATTCGAAGGCAGTTTTTAACCAGTTCGCGAATTCTTACTTCACCTTTTCCTTCTTGGTTTGCTGGTCTTGCTTCTAAAGAAATTAAATTTGGTTGGTTTAGCTTTAATTCAGCAGCATCTTCAACCGTGATTATTCTTTCATTATTCGGGATGAAACTTGATAATACATTTAATAATGTTGTTTTCCCTGAGCCTGTACCCCCAGAAATTACTATATTTCTCTTTTGTAATACTGCTACGGATAAAAATTCAGCCATATTTGAGTTCAATGCACCAAACTGAATGAGATCATCAACACTAAGACGGCTTTGCATAAATTTTCGAATGGTTATACAGGGCCCTTTCAAGGCTAATGGGGGTATTACAGCATTCACTCTAGAGCCATCTTTTAAACGCGCATCAACCATTGGTGAGCTTTCATCAATACGGCGACCAATAGGCGTTACTATTCTTTCAATTGCACCAAACACCGCTTGATGATCTGAAAATACGACATCAGATAAATATAAGCATCCTCCTTTCTCATAAAATATTTCGTCGTAACTATTGACCATTATTTCTGAAACATCTTCATCTGCTAGTAGTTCTTCTAAAGGACCTAGTCCTATCGTTTCATTTAATACTTGCTCAATAAGAATGCTACCATTAATTCCTTCCGGAAAGGTATACATATGAACAAGACTAGTTAGAACTTCTTTGACTTGTGTCCTGAGCTCACTGTCCGACATTTCATTAACATTAATCCTGCGTAAATCCATTTGGTTCAACAAATCGCTGTGTATACGTCTTCTCCACTCATTTTCAATCCGTACATGCTCATTATTCACTGTGTTTTTCTTTATCTTTCCTGATTCTTCTGGCTCAAGAGACTCAACGTTCTGTTTTAATGCATCACTGCCTCCCGGTGCTTTTACATTTTTACTGATATGCTCAATTTTTTTTCGATAAGTAATGTCTATAAGGTAATTTCCTATTTTGATTTTATCCTCGCTTAAAATTGGTCCGTAGTAGTTTATCTTTTTTTCATTAACACAAGTCCCGCTGACACTTTTGTTGTCGTATATAAATATTTCTCCATCTACTAATTTAATAAATGCATGAGTGTCGTCTACGTTGAAACCTCTTAAAACGATAAGATTCTCAGGATTCGTTCCTATGGAGCAGTCACCATTAATACAATCGAAATCTCCAACATTTGTTCCTTTATCTGTTATTACACGAATAGTAAACATAACTACCTCAGTCTAAGATTGAAAATGGAGTTATTTTTCTTGCGTTATTCAGCATCATCTTAGCGTTTTCTAGTTGAGTTATATGACTGCTTTCCTGAGGGTAAACGATAGTAGGGGTAACGAAAATTACTAGCTCTGTTTTTTCATCACGGAAGTTCCGCGATTTAAATAGCTCACCAATAATCGGAATGTCACCAAGAAAAGGGAACTTAGAAACAGCTTTAGCCATTTGAGAATTCACCAAGCCAGAAATAACGATGGTTTCACCATTTTGTACATTAATAACTGATTGAGTTCTTCTTGTAAGTAACCCTGGTATTCCGCCGTCATCAAAAGATGGATCTATTGAACTTACTTCGGCCAAAACTGAGCTTGTTATATTATTTGACCCGTCAACGACCGGTTCTATTTCGAGCCGTATACCATACTCTTTAAATTGCACAGTGGGCGTACCCAAAGCAGAAAAAACAGTGATAGGAAATTCACCTCCAGCTAAAAAACTGGCACTTTGACCGCTTCTTGTCATTAAGTTTGGTTCTGCTAAAAGTCGCGCATCTCCTCTTTGTGAAAGCAATTGAATTTGCGAACCGATTCCGGTTACGATGCCAAAAGATGAGAAGCCTCGATGACCTATTCCCCCTGATTGCCCACTGATTGCTTCATTAATGGCACCTACATGAGCGCCAGTTGAACTTAGGTTGAAAGTTCTGTTTGCAGACAAGTATTTAGCACCGGAAAAAGCTGGGCCCGCCATTGACCTTTCCCAATTAACACCAATGTTATTAAGGTTTCGAGTGTTAAATTCAACGATCTTCACATCCATACGAACCATAGGCGTTAAGCCTGGCCCGTATTGTGTATAGTTAATTAAGTTGATTACACTTTCAGCGGCTTGTAAGGCTTCTTCTATTTGATTTTTAGCTTCAATGGGTGCATTGCCACTCACAACAACAAAACCTTCAAGTTCGTGTACTGAAAGTTGTGAAAACGAACTGAGCAGTGTTTCTAATCGAGCTAAACCTCGCAGAGAGTTATCTGGGGTAACGTACACGCTATACTTTATTAAGCGCCCATCATGTAGCCATAATTGCAAATCGGATTCGCCGACTTCATTCCCAAATAAAAGAACGCCTTCACTATCAATAACTTTTACACTTAGTACTTTTTCATCTCCTATGACGACACGTTTTATATCTTTAGCTGCGTAAAGCTCAACAGATCCAACATACATTTTTAGCGGCCGGTTATAATGAGCATAAGCAGCAGGCATGCTGTGTAAAATTGTTATTAATAGAGCAAGATAAATTTTGATCATGGTTTTTTCTTCTCTGGTTATAATAAATGTTTTTTGTTATTACATCTATCTTTGAGATGGGTAATAATGGTGCTCTCTAGCTGAACGAGTTATTATTTCGATTTTTTCCTTTGGAATACTTGGCTGAAACAATTCAGATTCTTTAAATACTATTTTATCGACAGGGAGCACTTCAGTATTTCCTCGTAATAAGGTGACAAAATCCCCCAAGCCTTCTGCTATGCGCACCCGCAGTGAGTCTTTTAAAGATAAATCCAATGTGACAGTACTGTAGCGCTCAACGCGGTCTGCAAACAGTAGCTTTTCATAGTTCTGGTGTTCTTTTGTGTTTGTTCCAGTGGCAAGTACGGTAGCCTTTTCAACCATCAGTTTTAAGCTGTGATCTGGTTTTGCTAAACCAGGCTCTTTGAATAATAGATATAAATCAATGGTATCACCTGGTTTCAATAGGCCAGCGGAGGAGTTAATTTCATCCACGCGAATGGTAATTGCTCTTCGTCCCTCTTCAAGTAAATCAGAAAACCTATGTACCCTTTTTTCAGGCAAGTAGCTTAATAATAATGGACGACCCTGGGCTATTGGCGATAGCAATGCCATACCTTCAACACTGTTGAATTGTGATGGTGTTACCGCATCCATAGGCACAAGGTCTCGTGGAATGCTACGAATACTCATATTTGACGAACTTACTATTTCTCCAATGCCGAGTTCTCTTGATGCAACAACAACATCGGATAATTCTACATGGTCTTGATTATTTAATAGGCGGCTGTTTAATTCTCGTTCCTTATCGTCAAGATGAACTTTTACTGTAAAAGCAGCCACTGAGGCCAGGGCAAGTGCTATAAGCAGCAAAAACCAATCGGAAGACAATTTTTCCTTTAATTTTTTTAAGCTGTAAAATTTATTTTTAAAGTTTTTCATGGGCTAGTATGTCCTTAACAACTCCGGCTGAGACTTGGTAAACGCGTATGCTTCATACCATTCTGTTACTGCTTCTGTAGTCCTATCAATTACATTATTATTTTCCGGCCCGAATGGAGTTAATAATGCTGTTATTAGCATCGTTGTGACGACTAGGTATTCAGCTGTTGCTTGCCCTTTGCATTTTTTCATTGTTTACCCCATATTTCATTCGTAACGATCATTGTCCCAAATTGGTTTCTTTCAAATGTTAAGCTGATAGAATTATTTCCTTTGTTTAAAAGAATTACAGCGGCATCTTCATTAGCATCAATCATCGCTATTTCTTCAGCCCATCTATTTCTGGTGAAGTACTGTAAATAGAAGTCAAAATTGAAGTTTAGGCTGTTATTGCTTTGTATAACTTTTGTC
Source organism: Alkalimonas sp. (assembly GCA_020831935.1). GTDB lineage: Bacteria > Pseudomonadota > Gammaproteobacteria > Enterobacterales > Alteromonadaceae > Alkalimonas. Next base: position 5,888 of record JAFIFR010000290.1, on the reverse strand, counting down.
CGTGCATATCCGATGGGTTCAATATGCTCTACTGTGGTTAAAACTAAGTTTCCTTTTAATGGTGGAATGGTATAGCTATCCATTATTTTTATGTTTTTTTTGCCAGTTCGGCTAATGGAAATTATTGCCAGTGATCCTGAATCGATATCGTCGATAATCCTTGCTGTTTTTAAAAGGCTTTTTCTTACCGTATTTATGATTGTTTCTTGACCTAGAATTTTTTCACTGTAATGTTCCGAGTTATTTTCCCATTTATTTCTAAGTAAGTCTGATAATTCATCTTTGGAATGGTTGGTTTTTACTGTCCATATCGAAGTGTTTAACCCATTGATAATCAAATTTTCTCCGATAACGCTTACAGTGCTCCCTTCAGGGAAACTAGTGTTACCAATAGTGGCAGCCAAGCACTGGCTGATAGATAGTAAGGCAAATGCAAGATACCGAAACAGACTCTCCATATTAGCCTCCACAGTTTATCGTGCCGTATGTGCAAAGTAGAGACGGGGGTAATGCATCAGGATCTACGTGACCGAGCAATAGGTTATTGGCCCTTAATTCCTGATATGGGGGGAGAAAGCCACTAGCATTTCTAATCGTATTTAAAAAACCTAAGTCCGCACGGGTTAGCGGCAGGGTTTGCGGATTTTGGCGTATGCGCTCTACTAGATGCTCGGGACCTGCAGCATTCCAACCTGATGTAAGAAGAGCTGCATTTCCAGATATATTTAAATTAAGTGCATCTAACGGAGACATTCGTATATTGGTTACACTTGTCTCAATCCCTGCTCTATAGTAAGCATTGTTTTCCAAGTTAATGAAGGCTCTAGCGATTGGCTCGATAGATACAGAGCCAGCTGATGGCATGGAACTGCTATTGATGCTTGTATTTAAGCGCTGATTTACATGTGAGTCATTTTGCTGTGGATTTATCGTGGTGATGATTGGAGCGTAATTGCCAAAGCTATCTTGAACCCTCAGAAATTCATTAATATCTGAATTCCAATTCCATGGTTGCTGTGAGCTCTCGATTAATCTACTTTGACGTCCATAAAATCTGGGGCCAATAGTCGAGATTATTTCATTATTGTTTCTAATTGGTGTGTTGTTGTTATTTAAGCCTGAAGGGCTTTGCTCGTTCCAGACCGTCCTCTCCCAGGCAATATGTTGAGCTGAGTTGTCGGCCCGATGCTGAAGGTTTGTAACTTTTGCTAAAAAAGGCAGTAATACCAGCAAAGGTATAATTATAAAGCTTAAACTTATAGCAGTTTCGACCATGGCTTGACCATTTTGTTTTAATAATACACACTTCATTAGATAATCCCCATCAATAAACGTACCTGTAATCTTGCCGCATTGGTTGTTTCTGATAGTCTTGGTTGCCAGTATGGATTGTAAATGTTGCCATATTCATTAAAATTGTCGCCTCTTGGCCATAAATCCCGAGGCCTTGAATAATAAATGTTTGCTGAAGAAATAGCCGTCATCTGGCCATGGGGAAGTTGCTCATTTGTAGCAGGGTCAATTTGATCATGTCCCCATTGAATCTTGCTACTGGTATTAATGTTTTGCTCTCTTTTAGCGACGACAACTGTAATGTTTGCAGTTTCATTGACACCATTTGTTTCCCGTGTTGAGAAGTCGTAAAATGGTTGAATGCCGCTATACCTCAGAAGACCACTCATTTGCCTTGTGTTTTGTGTCGCTAGAAGAGAAGTTACTGGGTTTCTTGCCCTGGTACCCCCCCACATTGACCTCGAAAAATTTGAGTTTATATTTGCTCTTGTATCGGAGGTTGTTGCTCCCCAGCCAACCGGTGTTTCTACTGAGCAGCCAAAAAGTGAAATGCAAGGGAAAGCTGTTATGTGTGCACTTATAGTGTCTACTGATGTCCAACTTTCTGCTTGATTATTATTTAAAATTAAATCGGAGCCCCCGCGCTTTTCAGAGACGAAACCTGCCATTACCAAATCGATGCTAAAAGGTATTCCCCACCTACGACTTCTTTGCATGCTAAACGGGTCCCTTGAATTCATTATAATAGCCACATGGTCATTGTATTGTTGACCTCTGTTATTTCTATCAAAGGTACTTTGCATCGATACCCAATGATCATGTATTTGATTCGATAGCATAATGTTTTGAGCTAAAACTAATGAAGCATTTGGGTCGTTGCTTCTAACAACATTAGCTGGCAGCGTTAATGCCTGAGCAAGCCCTGCTGTATGGAAAAGTGTTTGTGATATTGATAATGATCTAAGTACAGCTTCTTCAGCAGGTAGTAATACATTTTCTAGAATTGGTTGGGCTACTTGATTGGCGCCTTGCATAACTTGTGACATGGCACCTAATGTTTGTCCTACACCCGGAACAGGCGCGAATACAGCACTTGCATTTTGAACAAAGGTTGTGTGCATCTGAAGGTAGGATGAAAGCCCTACAATTTGTGCAACAGCAACCTGGTTTGCGACCATAGCCCGATTGGTATAAGCTTTGTAATTCAGATCTCTGGCCGCTAGTACAGCTAGGGAATATGCTGCGTTATCTGCAGTGTACTGCAGTTTACTCTTATTTAAGCTTAAAATAGATGCATTGAAAGTTAAAAGCACAACCATTAGGGCTAGCGTAAGGAAAAGTAAAACTAAAACAATTGCTTGACCTTTATTTGCTCTCATAATATTGTTCACTTTTAAAATAAACCGGGAATAATTATTTACGTGTAGACACCTGTTCGTCCTTAATGCTTAATTTGGTTGATATGTGTGTTTTTAATGGATTTCGTATTGCTGAAGACAACAATTTATTACAGAATAGCAGGCATATCCTTATGCCTAATCTGTATTTTTAATATTAATTGTTATGGTTGACTAACTCCAGTGTTCGCTGTAGCGTCGTAATTACCTAAGTTAGTATTAATATCGGCAAGCGAAGCAGCTTGAGCCGAAGTCATTTGTGACTCATTAATTCTATCTTGTGCACTTTGACCTGAAACCTCTGCTGCTAAACCTGAAACCTGATGTCGAATTGTTTGACCAAAAAAACTGTATACCCCAATTGCTGCTACTGCGATAAGTGCAACAATAATCAGGTACTCAGTCATACCTTGACCTTTAATTCGCTTATTTAACATGTTTAATTTTCTTTGTAACTTCATGTTGTTTTACCTCTTTGGTGTAAAGACAACTTAAGTATTTGCCATCGATTGCAAAAGCGATATACGTCATCTGGAGTATTTTGCCATCGATTGCATAAAGCTGATGGACTCTTAAAATTACGGACATAAACGTTGAGCTTTCTTGAGTAATGAAGGCAGATGATTCGGTATGAAAACATCAAACGTTAATGACAGCCAAATCCTGGCGATCCTGCACTTGAGGTAGCCTCAACCCTTTCCTAGAAATGTCGTCAACATGGCATGAGGTTAGATAAGGGTAGGTAGTCAGTTAATTTCGCGCCCCCGTTAGGGTGGTCATTTTTTGGTGTAGAAAATAAGCACAATCTAAAATTTGGCCACACTATGGCCACATAGCTCCTTTTTAGCACTAAACTGTCTCGAACTAGTAGATGATAAAAATAGCTGAGGCATCCCCACAAATGCGCTAGTTAAAACAAAAAGTTAGGCGAGAAGGGAACATTCATGGCCGTTCACGATCTGATCGTTCGCCAAAACTAAACCAAACCACTAACAGCCATGAATGTAAAAACTATGCTCGCTCATTTCCTCTCTTTTGTCACCCCTGAACGGATGCATAAGACCAGATTTTCATCACTCCTTTCAGCAACACAAAGCTTGCTGCAGCATCAGTGCTGTACAGTCACCGCGATTGGCCGGGGCATTGACAGCGATACGTGCGAAAACACAGCATCAAACGGGTAGACCGACTGCTCAGCAACAGCAAACTCCTAGCTGAAATGCCTTGTATCTATGCATTGATGACCAGGGCCATTCTGGCAAACAGCAAGCACCCAATCATACTGGTGGACTGGAGCAATGCCGATACCAGGAAGCAGAACCATATTTTTAGAGCCAGTCTCGCCCTGGAAGGGCGCTCACTTACCTTGCTGCAACTGGTCGCATCAACCGATGATTACAACAGTCCACGGGTACACAGCCAGTTCCTGAAGCGCCTGAAACTCATGCTTCCTGACGACTGCAAGCCTGTCATTGTCACTGATGCAGGCTTTAAAGTTCCGTGGTTCAAAGAAGTACGCAAGAACGGTTGGCACTTCATCGGCCGGGTTCGCGGCAATCAGCATGTGAAATTGCCAGAGCACGATGAATTTATCAGTGTGCAGCAGCTGTACAAAAAAGCCCGCTGCAATCCGAATTACCTGGGGTCCATTGAGCTCACCAAAGCCAAGTGCTATCAAGCTCAGGCGGTGCTGGTCGGCTACGGCTGGAAACTCAGGAAACGGGATAAAAAGCGAAAATACAAAGAGCCCTGGCTGCTGGTTTCATCCCTCCCAAAGTGTTTGAACTATGCCGATAAAATAGCAACGTGCTACGGCAAACGCATGCAAATCGAAGCCAGCTTCCGGGACCAGAAAAGCGGTACTTATGGGCTTGGTAGCAATGCGCATGGCACCACGGAGCCAACTCGTTTGGCGATCCTGATTTTACTGGCCGCTCTGGCAAACTGGCTGCATTACATGCTGGGTGTTGCTACAGAGATGGCGGGCCTACACCGGCAGTTTCAGGCCAATACGGTGCGAGACAGGCGCGTGCTATCCTTCAACTATCTGGGAATGCGGCAATGCAAGTTCGAGCGGCTCAGGCTAAGTGCTGCACAGATAGCCGCCGCCATAGAACAAATCATGCTCTGGGTTGCAGAGCTGGATTGGGCGCTGATTAAATTGGAAAAGAGCTGATACTATGATCTTTAAATTTGTGGGGATCCCTCAGGTGTAGCCTACCAATCTGAAGCCGCCGAATGCGGGCTAGCCTGTATGGCGATGATCGCCAATCACCATGGCCATCAGCTTGATTTAACCACACTGCGTCATCGCTACAGCGTGTCCTTTGAAAGTGCAACTATGCAGCAGCTGATGCTGCTGGCCAATCAGCTGGATTTAACCGGCCGGGCGCTGAAGCTGGATCTGGACGATTTAAAGAATCTGAAAACCCCCTGCATTTTGCACTGAGAAATGAATCATTTTGTGGTGCTGAAAAAAAGTGCATCGCAATGGCATTACTATTTTAGACCCAGCCATGGGCAAGCGCCGTCTATCCATGCGCGATGTGGATAAGGCTTTTACCGGCGTGGCGCTGGAACTAACCCCAAGCAACGAATTTAAAAAAATCGACGAGCGCGTCAAGCTTGGTCTGACTGCTTTTTGGAGTAAAGTCGAAGGTTTGCTGCCTTCGTTGCTAAAGCTCTTTGTGCTGTCCCTGTTTCAGCAACTATTTTTACTGGCGACACCTTATTACACCCAGTTGGTGGTGGATGAAGTGCTTATTAGTCACGATAAACCCTTGCTGGTGGTGCTGGCGCTTGGCTTTGGCCTGCTGGTGTTGTTTCAGGTGGTCACTCAAACGCTGCGCGGCTGGGTGGTGCTGCATTTAGGCTCGGTGATGAGCGTGCAAATGGCCACCAATTTAATGCGCCACCTGCTGCACTTGCCACTTAGTTATTTTGATAAACGCCATATGGGGGATGTGGTCTCGCGTTTTGGCTCGCTCAATTCGGTGCGTGAACTATTGACCAACAGCCTGGTGGAAGGCGTGATTGATGGCTTAATGGCTATTGCTGTTTTGGTGATGATGTTTTTGTACAGCCCCAAACTGGCACTGGTGGTGCTGATTGCTGTGCTGCTGTATGCCGCTATCCGCTTTGTGTTGTACCGCCCGCTGCATCAACTGACTGAAACCAGCATCATGGCCAGCGCCAAAG
>JAFIFR010000012.1 GCA_020831935.1 Alkalimonas sp. | reverse complement strand
ACCGGTTATCCTGACACCGGAAGAAGTGCGGCGGGCTATCTCACACTGTCCCTACCAAAAATACCGCATCATGCTGATTTTCTTAAGAGCTACATGACACCTGCTTTCGGAGCTTTGCCAAAATAAGCAGAGCTGACCTCACTTGTTCCGCCGTGGCACCTGTCTTCAGTCTAGGCTCGAGGTTCAACAGCCGTGAAGCTGTTGCCATCCTAAAGCTTCCGCTCCTGCTCACGCCCCTTACCTAATTGAGTTTAAATGGCTTCATCGAGAGTTTGCACCATCAAGCTCACGGTATGGGTTTCAAGCTGAAGGCAAGCAGCAAGCCTTGCGTCCACACTCGGCATTGGTGGTGCAAAGCATGCTAATGCCATTGAACCATGCTGCCTGACGCAGTGCGGTATTTGTTTTGCCGGTCCATCCATCTTCTATACTAAGGCTGAGCAACCCCCACTGGCTAACCCTTTGCGGTTGCACAGCAAAGGAGTCAGCTTTTTCGACTTCAAAACGACAGAGTAGGGCGTATGGCACTGTACGAAGGTAAGGTAGAAGCGCCGATATCGGCATCTTTGTTCGTTAAGCGACTGCTGCTGCATGGCTTAGCAGTGATTGGGCTCTTGGCTGGTTCGCTGGCACTTGGGGTGCTTGGCTACATACTGACCGAAGGCTTAGAGCTGGTGGATGCATTTCTCAATGCAGCCATGCTGCTCGCTGGGATGGGGCCAGTTCACCCGCCAATGACGGTTGAAGGTAAGATCTTCGCCGGCTGCTATGCACTTTACTCCGGCCTGGTATTCATTGTTACCGCGGCACTGCTGCTAACCCCAGTGGTGCATCGAATCATGCACCGATTCCACTGGGAGCCGGAGTAGTGGGTGTGTAGCAATAGAGCGCCAAGGTGAACGCGAGCACCGGGCAGGGGGCTAGTCCTATGGCCTGGTGCTGAGTTTGCTCGTTGGCAACAACTGCCAGGCAAGACCCACCGGAACCAGCCATCCGGGCATTGGCCAAAGACGAGGACTGCATTTATCACGCGAACTTGCTATACTTCGCGCCGATTTCCTTGGGTGAATTAGGACACTTCATGTCAGAATCAGTGAGTCTGTGCGATATCGGCTTTGTTGGAGCCGGCGTTATGGGTAAAAACCTTATCCTTAATCTGGCCGACAACGGCTACCGGGTTGCTGCCTTTGATCTGGACCATCAGCGTCTGGAAGCTTTGTTGGCGCAGGATGCCGCCGAGCGTGGCGACCAGGAACCCCGGGTGGTGGCTTGCAGCTCCTACACCGAACTTCTGGGGCGGCTAAGTGCGCCGCACCTGATCGTACTTTCGGTGCCAGCCGGTAAACCGGTGGATGACATCTGCCACAAACTGATCGATGCCGGCATTCAGGCCGACGACATCGTGGTGGACACCGGCAACAGCCTCTGGACCGACACCGTTGAGCGGGAAAAATCCTACGAAGGCAAGTTTATCTTCTTTAGCACCGCCGTCTCTGGCGGCGAAGAAGGGGCCCGCTTTGGCCCCTCGCTGATGCCAAGCGGCGATCCTTATGCCTGGACCCGCATCAAGCCGGTGTGGCAGGCCATTGCTGCCAAGGTCGATCCGGTCAGCGGCAAACCCATCGAGCGCAAAATTCCCGGCCAGCCGGTCAAAGAAGGCGAGCCTTGTGCCACTTACATCGGCCCAACCGGCTCCGGTCATTACGTCAAAATGGTGCACAACGGCATTGAATACGCCGACATGCAACTGATCTGTGAAGCCTACCAGGTGATGCGCGACCAACTGGATATGAACCCGTTGGAAATTGCCGCTGTCTTTAAACAGTGGAATCAAGGCATTTTAAACAGCTATCTGATGGAAATCAGTGCCGAAGTGCTGGCCACCAGCGACTCCGAAACCGGTTTGCCGCTGGTGGATGTGATTCTGGATAAAGCCGGCCAAAAAGGCACCGGTCTTTGGACCGCGGTCAGCAGTTTGCAGCTGGGCAGCCCGGCGCCCAGCATCGCTGAAGCTGTCTATGCCCGCTCTTTATCCGCATTAAAAGCCGAGCGGGTGAAAGCCTCCAGTGTGCTGGCCGGGCCTAGCCCGCAATTGTTGGACGATGCCCAAAAGCAAGCCAGGGTCGAGGCGCTGCACGATGCGCTCTACTGCGCCAAAGTCTGTGTCTATGCGCAAGGGTTTCATTTGATGAAAACCGCTGCCGCAGAGCAGGGCTGGGAGCTGAACTTTGCCGAAATCGCCAAAATCTGGCGGGCCGGCTGCATTATCCGGGCGGTGTTTTTGCAATCCATCACCGAAGCCTACCAGCGCAATGAAGAGCTGGCCAACCTGCTGGTCGACCCGTTTTTTGCCAAGCAAATTTCCGGTTTCCAGCAGCACTGGCGTCAGGCCGTGGCCAATGCCACCCTGGCCGGCATTCCGGTGCCGGCACTGAGCTCGGCGCTCAGTTATTACGATGCTTACCGCACAGCGGTGTTGCCTGCCAACCTGCTGCAAGGGCAGCGTGACTTTTTCGGTGCCCATACCTTTGAGCGTACCGACCAGCCCAAAGGCAAAAGTTTCCATGTGCTGTGGAGCGATGCTGGCCGGCCGATGACGAGGATCAAATAATGTCTGTAACTCTGGGAACCCCCGGCACTGCCAGTGCCACCAAGGTGTTGCTGCTGGGCAGCGGTGAGCTGGGCAAAGAGCTGTGCATTGAGCTAAAACGCTACGGCTGTGAAGTCATTGCGGTGGATCGCTACCCCAATGCCCCGGCCATGCAGGTGGCCGATAAGGCGGTGGTGATCTCAATGCTGAACAACGCCGCGCTGCGCCAGTTGGTGATCAAAGAAAAGCCGACTTTTATTGTGCCGGAGCTGGAAGCCATTGCCACCACCGAATTGATTGAACTGGAGCAAGCCGGTTTTACCGTGGTGCCCAGCGCCCGTGCTGCCAACCTGACGATGAACCGCGAAGGGATCCGCCGGTTGGCTGCTGAAGAGCTGAAATTGCCGACCTCGCCATACCGATTTGCTCAGGACCGCGCCAGCTTTGATGCCGCTGTTGCCGCCATTGGCTATCCTTGTGTGGTCAAGCCGATTATGTCCTCTTCAGGCAAAGGTCAGACCGTAGTGAAAAGCGATGCCGAGCTGGACCGGGCCTGGGCCTATGCCCAGGAAGGTGGCCGGGCCGGCAAAGGCCATGTCATTGTGGAAGGCTTTGTTGATTTTGATTACGAAATCACCCTCCTGACAGTGCAATCGGTCAGTGGCATTCAGTTTTGTCAGCCGATTGGGCACCGCCAGGAAGATGGCGATTACCGCGAAAGCTGGCAACCGCAGGCGATGTCGCAAGCGGCCCTGGAAAAATCGCGTCAGTTTGCCCGTCAGGTGGTGCAGGCCCTTGGTGGCCATGGTATCTTTGGCGTTGAGCTGTTCATCAAAGGCGACGACGTCTGGTTCAGCGAAGTCTCACCACGGCCGCACGATACCGGGCTGGTGACCTTGATTTCGCAGCAATACAGTGAGTTTGCTTTGCATGCCCGCGCCATTTTGGGCTTGCCGATTCCGCAAATTCGCCAGTACGGCCCGGCCGCGTCGGCTGTGTTGCTGGTGGAAGGCCAGAGTGAGGACATCCGCTATCAGGGGCTGGCGGAGGCTTTGGCTGAGCCCGATACCGAGCTGCGCCTTTTTGGCAAACCAGAAGTGCAGGGCAAACGCCGAATGGGCGTAGCGCTGGCGCTGGCCGATGACATCGAAACAGCCATTGCTAAGGCCTGCCAGAGCGCAGCAGCCATTCAGACCCGGTTGTACGGTTAAGCCTGAGCTCCAAGTTTGAGCCCCAAGGCTGACTGCTCAGCCCGACCAACAAGCCAGCCGCTGATGCCGCTGGCTTTTTTGTGCTTTTTCATCACCTGATCAGCGTCATTTAGCCACGAAAAATGCAGATGCACCGCAAGGTATCTGGTCATGCCCGCGGTATTCTGCTAGCGTAGCTTTACGGTTTAATAACAATTGAATTCATTATGCTGAAAAAAACTTTGCTCGCTTTTGCCGTGGCTGCGGTCATCAGTCCGGTTAGCCTGGCGGCCGATGGCTATTTCAGGGCGCCATCGCTGCAACAGGATCAGTTGATCTTTACCTCCGAAGGCGCCATTTGGCAGGCCAATCTCAATGAACTGCGCGGCCAGCGCCTGACCACGCACCCGAGTGAAGAAATTCAGGGACGCTTGTCGCCCGATGGCCAGTGGCTGGCCTTTGTTGCCAGTTACGAGCAGACGCCGGAGGTCTATGTCAAACCCGCTGCGGGCGGGGTGGCCAAACGCGTAACTTTTGAAAACAGCCGGGTGCGGCTGCAAGGCTGGACCGCCGATGGACAGCTGCTGTACAGCACCGATCAGGTGGCGGGGCCGGCCAATTTCTGGTTGCTGAAAACCGTGGATCCGACCAGCTTGCAGACCACTACCTTGCCGGTGGCCGATGCCATTGAAGGGGTGATGGATCCGGCCGGTGAGTGGTTGTACTTTGTGCAGCATGGTCTGCAGGTGACCGGTGACAACGCCCGCACCTACCGCGGCGGTGCTTTGGGCGAGTTGTGGCGCTATCGCTTGGGGGCGGATGAAGCTGAGCTGTTAAGTGCAGAGCATCAGGGTTCCATTCGTCACCCGATGCTGTGGCAGGATCGGCTGTACTTTGTCAGCGACCAGAGCGGCAATCCGAACATTTGGTCGAGTCGGCTGGATGGCAGTGATGCGCGTCAGCTGACCGATCATAAGGACTGGCAAGTGCGTCAGGCGTATTTGAATCAGGGCCGCATTGTTTATCAGCTGGGCGCCGACATTCAGTTGCTGGACCTTGCCAGTGGCGAAGACCGGCTGTTGCCCCTTAGCATTCAGTCAGACCGGCCGCATCAACGCGAGCGCTGGCTCGATCAGCCGCTGAACTACCTGACCAGTGCCCATTACGCCGGTTTTGGCGATCAGGTGGTGTTAACCGCCCGCGGCAAGGTGGCCATTGCCGCCAAGTCGCCGGCCAGGTTGGTGGAAATTGCCACCCCGTCTGACAGCCGGGTGCGGGAAGCCATTCTGAGTCACGATGGCCGCTGGGTTTATGCCATCAGCGATCAGAGTGGTGAGCTGGAGATCTGGCGTTATGCCGCCGATGGCCGTGACGATGCCAAACAACTGACCAGCGATGGCAGTGGTTTTCGCTGGCGCCTGGCGTTATCGCCGGATGGCAACTGGTTGGCTCATGACGACAAGGCCGGCAATCTTTGGCTGTTGAATCTGCAAACCCAGGAAAACCGGCTGGCTTACAACGGTGGGGTCGGCTTATCACCATTTGCCGACATCGTCTGGTCGCACGACAGCGAGTTACTGGCCGTCACCACCATTGCCACCCGGCAAGAGCGTAGTCAGGTGCTGTTGTACTCGTTGGCGGAGCAAAAATACCAGTTGGTGACCAGCGACAAATTTGAATCCTTCTCACCGTCTTTTAGCCCGGATGGGCAATGGTTGTACTTCTTATCCAATCGTCATTTTCGCGCCACACCTGGCCACCCCTGGGGCGATCGCAACCTGGGGCCGATGTTCGATCGCCGCAGCCAGATTTTTGCGCTGAGTCTGAAAGAAGATGCGGTCTTTCCATTTCAGCCGCCAACCGAGTTACCGGCGGCGGTGACCGAAAGCGTAGAAACGCCACGACGGGGACGACGCGCAGCCGCTCCGGCCCGGGTTGATTGGCAGGGGCTTTCCGAGCGCTTGTGGCAGGTGCCGGTAGAGCCGGGCAATTACCAACAGCTCACGGCTACCGAAAGCCGTCTCTTTGTGCGGGACTGGAGTTACGATGCAGGCAGCAGCCCCAATCTTAACCTGGTTAAAATCACCAACCGCAATCCGAAAATCGAGCAGTACGGCGCCGCCATCGCCGATTATCAAGTATCCAGGGATGGCAAACAGCTGTTTTTACGCAAGCACCAGGGCAATGGCGTCGTCCTAATGTACGTGGTGGACATCGGCGATCGCGAGCCCGCCGATTTATCCGACCAGCTATTAAACAGCCGGCAATGGCAGCTGGCGCTGGAGCCTAAGCACGAGTGGCGGCAAATGTTCCGCGATGCCTGGCTGATGCAGCGCGAATTTTTCTTCGATACTGCTATGCGTGGTCTGGACTGGCAGGATGCCAAAGCCCGTTATTTACCGCTGGTGAAACGGGTGTCGGATCGGCACGAACTGGACGATGTGCTGGCGCAGATGATGGGTGAGCTGGACGCCTTGCACTCTCAGGTGCGGGGCGGTGAGTACCCGGGGCAAAGGCCAATACCAGCAGCGGCCAGTCTGGGCGCGCGGCTTGAAACCACCGGCGGTGGCGTGCGGATCGCACACATTTACCGTACCGATCCAGACCTGCCCGCGCAGTTGGGGCCGCTGGCACAGCCCGGGGTGAATGCCCGCAATGGCGATGTGATTACCCACGTCAATGGCCGCCAAGTGCGCAATCAGGCCGAGGTGCAGCAGCTGCTGCGCAATCAGGTTGGGCATCAGGTGCTGCTGGATCTGACGCGAGGCCGCGAGCGGTTGCAAGCTGTGGTGGTCCCGGTCAATGCCGGGCGCGATCACCAACTGCGTTATCTGGACTGGGTACAGCACAACGCGGCCAAAGTAGCCGAGGCTTCTGAACGTCGTTTTGGCTACCTGCATCTTTATGCGATGGGACCGAATGACATCGCCAACTTTGCTCGGGAGTTCTATGCCAACATCGATAAGGATGGTCTGATTATCGATGTGCGCCGCAACCGTGGTGGCAACATCGACAGCTGGATTATCGAAAAGCTGCTACGCCGGGCCTGGGCTTTCTGGCAACCGACCCAGGGTGGGGCTTACACCAATATGCAGCAGACCTTCCGTGGTCATCTGGTGGTGTTGACCGATCAACTGACGTACTCCGACGGTGAAACCTTTGCAGCAGGCGTAAAAGCGCTGGAGCTTGGGCCTTTGGTAGGCATGCGCACCGCCGGTGCCGGTGTCTGGTTAACCGGGCGCAACCTGTTGACCGATCGCGGTGTTGCCCGGGTGTCCGAAACACCGCAGTTTGCGATGGACGGGCGTTACATCATTGAAGGCCATGGTGTTGAACCGGACTACACAGTGCGCAATATGCCGGTGGCCACCTTCCGCGGCGAGGATGCACAGCTGAATTTTGCCATCGATTACCTGCGAGGCAAGCTTCAGCAAGAGCCGGTACCGGCGCTGAAAGCAGAGCCGCTGCGTCCGGGGCCGGCGGCCGATATCCGTCCTTAACGGCTGAACGCTGCCCACCGGTTTGGTGGGCAGCAACGCACTGCTTGGAAGGGGAAGGCTGTTTCAGGCTGGAAACTAGCTAGATTGCGCTGTAAGCCTCAGCCGGGCCAGAGTTTTGCGCTGTTGTTTGAGCAGCTGAATCAGCTTGGTTGCAGCCTGCTCATCCTCGGCAAAGACACTGCGCTCGTACAACTGATTGATCTGCATCAGCAAGACTGCCTGGTCGGGCGCTTGAGCAGCCAGTTGCACCAAGGCTTGCTGGTAGCTGTCTGCATTGGCTTTGTGCCTGAGGGCAGGGATGGCCAGCAGCAAGCGAGCCGAAAGGCCAGCAGGCTGATGCCGCCGCCAACGTCGCCACAGCCACAAGGCTGTGCTGGTGACAAGCAGCAATAAGCAAGCGGCCAGCAGTGGGTACAGCCAGCGCTGCCAAAAGGCTTTGATGCTCGACCAGAGCGCATCCTGGCGTTGCTGGTTAAAACCGAGCACCCACACCGACCAGTAGTAATCCAGATGCATCAATTGCAACCGCAGCTGCCCCAACAGCGGCAGTTGCCCAAATATGCCCTGACCCAATAAAAAACGGTCTTCATCCGACAAGGCGCCGTCGAGCCCATCCAGCACCCGCTCTGGTGCAATGGCTGCTGTCGGATCCAGTGGGTGCCAGGCGCCATCCACCAGGTACTCCACCCAGGCATGGGCATCGCGTTGCCGCACCAGCAAGTACTGTTGCTCGGGGTACCAGTCACCGCCTAAATAGCCCCCGACCACCCGGGCTGGGATCCCGGCCTGGCGCAGCAATAAGGCGGTGGCAGAAGCATAATGACTGCAAAAGCCGGCCCGACTGCCAAACAAAAAATCATCGACACTGTGTCGCCCTAACGGCGGCGGCCTAAGCGTGTAGTAGAACTCCTGCTGACGAAAATGCTGCAAGATGGCTTCGGCCACCGCATGGGGCGAGGGCGCCTGGGCGGCCAGCGCATCGGCAAATTCCTGACTGCGGGGGTTGTGATTTCCGGTCATCGAATTCCAGTGGACTTCTGCGTTATCACTCACTGCAACGGGCTGCAGGCTGCTTTGCAGCTGATAGCTGATGCGCTGACTGATAGGACGCTGATGCCTCAGTAAGCCAGCCGGCAGTGCTTCGAGCTCGGCACTCCACTGCAGCGGCACGCCAAGGCTGAAAACGCTGCGCTGAAAGCTGGGCTCTGCGATCACCTGATAACTCAGCGTATCGCTCTGGACTTCGGCTGGAGGCTGGGCCCTGGCACGGCGGTGAAAATCCGGGTGCACCGACCAACGGCGGCCATCAAAACGTTCAAACACCTTGGCCCGCCAGTAGCGCTCTGACTCCGCCGGCGGTCCCTGGTCAAAACGAACCCGAAAGGCTGTGGCATTGCTTTGCACAAGCTGTTCTATGGTGCCGGGTTCAATCTCATTGGCCAAACCGGTGATGGCTTGCTGGGAGTTGGGCAGTTGCCATAAGGGGCCCAAACGGGGAAAGAGTAAAAACAGCCCCAGCCACACTGGGATCAACAGCAGTAAAAAACGGCTGTCGGCTTTTAATTGCTGCGTGCTGGGCCAGCGCTCGGCAAACAGCAGGTATTGCAGCAGCAAGTTCATTGCCGTGGCGGTAAAAATTAACGCCGCCATGGCCATCGACTGATGAAACAAGAAGCAGCACCCCAGCACAAAGTACTGCACCCAGACCAGCTGCCGGGCTTCACTCTGGCGCGACAAGGCCAGCAAGCGCAGCAGGGCTGACAGCAGCAAGATATGCATCAGGAAATTCATTGCGCCTAGTTGGCGCAGGCTTAGTACAAAGCCCAGCGCTATGGCGGCGGCAATCAGGTTGACAGCGCGCAGGCTCAGCACCGGCAACTTGTCCATCGCCTGCAAAAATGCCAGCAGATTCAGCAGCAAAAACAGCGTCAGACTCCACCACTGCCAGGCCGGTAGCAGCAGCAGAATCAGCAAGCATTGCAAGGCCGGTGCCAGTAAAAAGAAACGTTGCTGGCTTAGCATAGCGCCAGCCTTTGCAAACACTGCTGCAGATGAAGTGGGCCCAGTGCGGGCTCAAGTTGGTCTTTTGGCGTGCGCAAGCCATAGGGTTGGCCTTTGGACTCCAGTGCCAGCAGCTGATAACAGACTTCCGACAGGCATTGCTCCAGCGCAGCCCCATGCAGCGGTGGTACCTCCAGCCATCGGGGATCGGCCCGAAAACTCTGTTCGGCCACCCGGATCACCGGATGATCGGGTTGGCGGGCCAGTCGCTTCCAGTGCAGTCGCTTAATGGGATCGCCTGGTTGGTAGTTCTTAAGCTGCTCTGGCAAGGACGAAGCCAGCTGCTGTTGCTGATCCTCGGTTTGTGCCGCACCGTGCGCTTGTTGCTGCGGTGGCAGCGGGGCCGGGTAGACCCAGTAGCTGAGCCCGGCCGGCAAGTAACTCCAGCAGCGGATCAGACCCAGCGGGTAATCGCTGGCAATGGTCAGCACCCCGGTCTGATAGTGGCCCCGTTTTGGCTCTGTCCAGCGCAGCGCCGCTTGCGGCTGATTGCTTAGCACAATGCTGTTGTTGTGGCTGCTGAGTTTTAATGCCTGAAAACCATGGCGTGTGCTCAGGCGCAGATTCAGTTGGAGGCTCTCGCCGGCATGCACGGGGTCCGGTGGCTGCAGCTCGATACGCAGGCCGGCCAGATTGCGCCAGGCAAACCAGATGCTGAGCACAAAAACACTGAGCAGCAGGTAGCCCAGCAGGAGAATCAGGTTGTTCTGGTAGTTGGTGCCCAGCAGGTACAGCAGCACAATCAACAGCACAAACCAAAACCCATAGCGGGTTGGGAACACCAGCAGGGTGGCGTGATTGAGCTGAAAGCTGGACGCGCTGTTGAATTTTTTGGCCAGCCAGCGCTGCATCAAGCGCTGGACTTGCTGGCGATACCGTCGGAGTAGTGCCATCAAAACCTGGCCTTTAAATTGAGCACGGCGTTTCCCGCAGCAGCAATTGGCTCCAGTGGCAGTTGGCGGCATGGGATTTTGGATCCAGCCGGTGTTCAGCGACCGCCGGAAACACGGTTTGCACATCGTCAGCCCGGACGTAATCGCGGCCTTGCAGCAAAGCCCAGGCTTTTGCGGCTTGCAAGATGGCTTTGGCGGCCCTTGGCGATAACGGCAAGGTATCGGGGTGCTCTCTGCTGTGCCCAACCAGATCCAACAGGTAATGGATCAAAGGCTCTGATGCCTTGACGTGAGGTACCTTGTCTTGCAGCGCTTTGAGTTGTTCCAGACTGAGCTGCTGTTGCAGCAGGCTGAGGCGGGACTGGCCGCGATCCTGGTCCAGCAGCTCAAACTCTGCCGCTCTGTCGGGAAAGCCCAGGGACAGACGCATCAAGAAGCGATCCAGTTGCGACTCTGGCAAGGCCGAGGTGCCAGATTGATCCATTGGGTTCTGGGTGGCAATCACAAAGAAAGGAGATGGCAGTGGCCGTGTATCGCCATCCACCGAGACTTGTTGCTCCTCCATGGCTTCCAGCAGCGCACTTTGGGTTTTTGGGCTGGCGCGATTGATTTCATCCGCCAACAACAAATGGGTAAAGACCGGGCCGGGTTGAAAGCTAAACTGGTGGGAGCGGCTGTCGTAGATATTCATTCCCAACAGATCACCTGGCAGCAAGTCGCTGGTAAATTGCACCCTGCGGTACGACAAACTCAGGCTATCGGCCAGTGCATGGGCCAGAGTGGTTTTCCCCATGCCTGGCAAGTCCT
The DNA here is from genome assembly GCA_020831935.1 of Alkalimonas sp. Lineage (GTDB taxonomy): Bacteria > Pseudomonadota > Gammaproteobacteria > Enterobacterales > Alteromonadaceae > Alkalimonas. The sequence goes on along the minus strand of JAFIFR010000012.1, from coordinate 20,463 downwards.
CCAGCAACAGGTGGCCTCTGGCCAACAGGCAGCAAAGAGCCAGTTTGATTTGGGACTCTTTGCCGAGAATAATGCGGTTTAAATGCTGCTCAATCGCCTGAAAGTCTGCAAGCACATCAACTCCTTAGAAAAAGTGCTTTGTTTGGCTAAAGATAGCAAGTTCTGCCGCAATAAAAAAGGCGGCCAGAAACGGCCGCCTGCATTAAAAAGTCAGGGCTGGATTAAAACTGTGCCACAACTTCTGCCGAGCATTGCTCTGTGCCTTCTGCACACAGCTGATACACCACGTGATCGGCTGAGGTGTTGAAGCGATCACGGTAGCGCTCATTGTTCTCCAGGGTAGCGACCTTCGTACCATTGCGGTACAGATCGACCCGACCTTCAGCACCGCTCCAGCGCAGATCGACCATGCTGGAACCGGTACGGGCTTGTTGCGCACGCTGGATCCACAGGTCAATGTTGCTGATGGCATCCGAGACGCTGACGGTCTGAGTGCTCGAGCCAGTTAACCCCAGGCCATCGGTGACCGTTAAGCTCACCTGGTAGTTGCCGGATGCCGCATAAAGGTGCGACGGGTTCTGCTCGGTGGAGCTGTTGCCGTCACCGAAATCCCAGTCCCAGCTGACAATGATGTCGTCACCTTCGCTGCTTTGGTCGCTGAAGTCCACCAGCAAACCAGAGGCGCTGAAGCTAAAGCCTGCTTCCGGGGCTTCTGGATCCGGATCCACCACATCGCCATCTGGCAGAGCCGTCAATGTCAGGTTCCAGTGGTTCAGGGTGCCGGTATCCAGCGCCGCGTTATCAGAGACAAACAAGGTCCAGTCGCCTTGCATGCTTTCACCATTGAAGGTATCCAGCTGCCAGCTCTGGATCAGATCATCGGCGCTGCCACCTGTCCGGTTGTGCAGCGTATGAACGGTGCCTTCCGGTGAGGTTAAGCGAACAATCAAGTCGCCACGCCAGGTGTGGGTAATGTTGACACCAACCTCGGTGCCGAAGACCGCGCCGGCCTGACCGACCGAGATCACGCTTTCAATGCCGCTTGGATCGTTATCCGGAATGGCTACCGGGCTGGTATTCTCGTAGGGGAAGTCCACCAGGCCCTGCGGCGTGACGTTCAGGTTTGCTGTGGTTTGACGAACCAGCTCACCGGTTGCTGCATCGGTGGCCGTGACCAGGAATTGATAGCCGCCCCATGCCGTATCGGCCGTGGTATCCACCATCAGAGAGACCGTATCTCCCGGGTAAGCCTGCTCGGAAGAAAGGCTCACGCCAGCCAGTGCTGGTGTGGACTCGACAGACAGCAGAATTTCATCGTTCCAGTCAGCAACAGAGCTAAAGGACAAGGCAAAGCTGGTTTGTTCTCCGGCCACGATGTCCTGGTTACGTGGATCGAGGCTCATGCGGAAACCAGGTGCTGGATCTGCCTCTTCCAGCGCACGCGCCACATTTAAGCGCTTGCCAGAAACGGTACGGCCATCCAACGCAGAGATAGCATCACCGGATTGCATCAGAATGTCTTTCATTTCCAGTGCCGGAATGCCTGGATCCAGTGACCAAACCAAAGCGGCTGCACCAGCAACATGGGGGGCGGCCATCGAGGTGCCATTGAATGTCGCGTAGCTGGCGCCTGGCACCGTCGACAAAATCGCTGAACCTGGCGCGCCGAGGTCAACACTTTCCAGACCGAAGTTTGAGAAGCCAGACAAATTGTCATTGCGGTCGGTTGAAGCGACAGACACTATGATGTCAGAATCGTAGGCTGCCGGATACATTGGGAATTGATCCGCGTCCCGGGCATCGTTGCCCGCAGCAGCAATGAACAGGATGCCAGCGTCGCCACCATCTTCAATGGCCATTTTTAAGGCTTCAGAAAAGCCACCGCCGCCCCAGGAGTTGTTGGTTGCTTTGACATCAACACCATGATTGAGCTTCAGATCAGTAAAGTAGCTGATACACTCAATGGCACCGGCAGTTGAGCCGCCACCGGCTCCCAGGAACTGACAAGGGATCAGGGTTACATTCCAGCTAACACCAACCACACCGACACCATTGTCACCGACAGCACCAATGGTACCGGCAACGTGCGTACCATGGCTGCCGCTGTCCATTGGATCGCCGCTTGAATTGAGCGTTGACCAACCAAACTGATGACCAGGGTAGCTGCCATCATTTTCCCAACGGTTGGCGATCAGATCCGGGTGGTTGTAATCCATACCGGTATCAATCACACCGATAATGATGTCGCGGCTACCGGTGGTGACTTCCCAGGCTTCGAGGGCACTGATATCGGCACCCGGTGTACCACCACTTTGACCGGTGTTGTGCAGGCCCCATAACTCATTAAAACGTGGATCATTTGGGCTCAGTGGGGAAGCCAGCGATTGCACCATGTAGTTGGGCTCAGCCAGTTCAATGGCCGGGTGCCGACTTAACTTTTTAATCAGATAATCACGGTCGACGCCTTGAGGGATTCGAACTTTGGCAATGCGGCCATCGGCAACATGCTTCATTCGAACATCACGACCTTGGGCGTCCAGTTCCCGTAACGAGACACCAGAGCGGCGCATCACCATTTCACGCTCTGCTTTACCTGTACCAGGTTTAAATACGACGAGAATGGAATCATCAGCTGCTTGTTGCGGTGCAGCCATTACACTTCCGGCAACCAGGGCAGCGGCGACTGCCAGGGTCAATTTTTTGAGTTGTCGCATAAGATGTGTACCTTATTGTCATTATAGTTAAATAGTTGCACTTATATTAAGCACTGGTAATCAATAACATAATTCATCTTTAAAAAATCAACTTGAAAATAAATATAGTACTTTATTACTAGTTCATGAGTAGGGGTAGTTGTAAATGGAGTTGCTGTAAATGGTTGTTTTAACGGCTTAAGATTATCTTCAGTTTTTATTTTTTCCCGATAAAAATAACTCTTTCATCTTATTGAACTAACCACAGAATCTTATAGTTTAGTTTGGTCTTAAAAATGCAATGGGTGGTTTGCTTTGTTAACATTTAGCCGGATACCTCTTTTATTGGTTGCCATAGCCGCTGGCTTCAGCGCCATTGCTGATGCTAGCGAGTTGCCATTACCGCTGGCATCCTTACTGGAGCGCCAACAACTTGCCAACCATGTTGCGCTTGAGCAGCGCGGTTCTTTCAATGTCATGTTGGTTGAGCAGCTGGGTCAGGCCAATGTGGCTTTGTTGCAGCAGTCGGGCTATATGAATCAGTTGGTGCTTCGGCAACAAGGGATTGGCAATGAAGCCCGAATCCAACAGCTTGGTGACTTTAATGACATCAATGTGTTGCAACAAGGCGATTTTAACCTTATCCAGGTCCATCAATACGGCGGGTCTGGGTTTAGTATCGAGCAAATAGGGAACCATGCTGAGCTGTCGATCGTGCAGTACTGAGTCGGCATCCTGAGTCACTGAAGTGGAAGTAAGTACAATAATAAATCTGGAGTACAACTATGCGTATTAAAAACTCACGTAAACATCTTTTGGGAATGGCGATTGCACTGGCGTTCAGCGGAACAGCGTTGGCAGATAATGAAGCCATTGTGTTGCAAACCTCTGCCGCTGGCGCTCTGGAGGGCAATGAAGCCCTGGTTGAGCAGAGCGGTAGTATTAATCTTGCCATTGTTGAGCAGACTGGTGAGTTGAATGACACTCAAGTTCGTCAGGATGGTGTTTGGCATGAAGCTTATGCTTTCAGCAATGGCGATGACAACTGGATTCGTATCGAGCAGCAAGACGATTGGCACATTGCTTTTATTGACTTAGCTGGCAGCGAAAATACCGCGACCGTCACGCAGGATGGTTTCTGGAACGTTGCTGAGGTTGCCATCAGTGGTGATATGAACGACGCGGCTGTGTTTCAGGATGGCGATCAAAACCAGGCGACCGTAGTTTTAAGTGGCGATGCGAACTTCGTTGAAATGGATCAGCTCGGTGATGCCAACTGGACCAATGCTGGTTTTATTGGCAACGGCAACGAATTGTTCAGCGTGCAGCACGGCAACGATAACGAGTCCGGTATGTTCCAGCTGGTTGGTGATGGCAACATCATGGAAGTTGAGCAATATGGCGATGGCAATGTCGGCGGCGTTGTCGGCGTCAATGGTGATGACAATACCTTCTACATGCAACAATTCGGCAATGACAACATCTTCATTGCCTTCGATGTCAGTGGTGCTGGTAATGCGGTTGATGTTTATCAGGATGGCAGTCAAAACCGTTTCATTCTTGAACCTTTAGCCGGTGAAGACAATGTGGTTTGGGTTGATCAAACCGGTACTGGCAACCTGGTTGATGCGCCTATTGGTATCACAGGCAATGACAACCTGGTGGATGTGATCCAGGATGGTAGCGGCAACGTTGCCTTTTTTGCCACCTTCGGCGATGGTCACGACATCGAAATCTACCAGAGTGGCAATCAGAATGTTGGTGAAGTTGTGCTGGATGGCGGCATGAACCAAGCCTTTATTAATACTTCTGGTGATTTCAACTATGCCGGCGCTGCGGCCTATGGCTACAACAACACCATGATCATTGAGCAAGACGGTGTTGAAAACTTCGCGCTTGGCAATGTTGAGATGGGTTTTGATAACCTGATTGAAATCACGCAAGAGGGTATTGAAAACTTTGCTTACGTTGAGTTTATGGGAGCGGATAGCCATTTCTCCATCGATCAAAGCGGTGACTTTAACGAAGTGATTGCGACCAGCGACTCGGTGGTGTTCAGTCAGACCTTCAGCGCACAGCAACAGGGCGATTTTAACCTGATTGATGTGTTGTTGGCTGGCAGCGATAACATGATGCTGATCAACCAGCTGGGTGACGGCAACTGGGTCACCGGTGTCAATGGTCCTTCCTTCGTGCAAAACGGCGATGCTGGTCAGGTTTCCATCAGCCAGATGGGCAATGATAACCTGGTGATGGGTTCACAATCCGGTGCCGGTAACATCATGTCGGTCACTCAGGTAGGTGACTTTAATACGGCCACTGTGATACAACACTAATTATTGACGTTATGAGTGAGGCGGCTTCGGCCGCCTTTTATGCCTTATGAAGATCATTTCAACCGTATTAATGGCATTTTTTCTGCTGTTAAGCACCCCATCAGCTTCCCGGGATATCACTCTGGGTGGGCTGGTGTTGGATAGAACCATTACCCGTTTTGGCAAAGATTTTGTTTTTTACTATGCGGGCTATTGGCGAGATATTCCTCATACCGAAAATGTCACTGTGGTTATCTATGAACAAGTGTATCCACAAGCTGGCACTGTGCTCTGGGTAGAAATGAACGATCAACGTATTTATCAGACTTATTTTGGCCGGCGCTACAACGATGTGAAGGAATCGGCGGAGCAAGCGGTGATCACTAGTCTGACCGAGTTGGCACGTATTCAGGCAGATCGCTTGTTGGGCGGTACGACTGATCCCTTTATGTAAGGAATGACCATGAAGTATAAGTTGTTATTCTTAACTCTGGCTATGGGGTCTGCCCATAGCACGGAGTTGGTGTATACCCCGATTAACCCAAGCTTTGGTGGCAATCCACTGAATGGCTCTTTTTTATTGCAAAAAGCTCAAATTCATCAACCGTCCCGGGCGGAAAAGAATTTTGTTGACCGGTTCCGTGAAGCCCTGGAGCGCAATATTATCAACACCTTAACCCGTCGTATTGCAGATGGCGATCTGGTGGATGGCATTTACGACACCGGTGAGTTTTTAGTCAATGTGACAACCGGCGCCGATGGCAGCATTCAGGTAGAAATAACCAATCAAATCACCGGTGAAGTCACCATTTTAACCATTCCAAGCATAGGTGGCAGGCCATGAAGCAGTGGATGATGGCGATGAGCCTGGTTTTAGTTGTAGGCTGCTCCGCAGCGCCTAAGCCCCGTTTTCATTTAACTCCGGCGACGGTTGATCAGCCAAGCGCTATGATGCAGCAGCTGTGGGAGAAACCCAGGCCGCAACACCCAATTCCGGTTTCCATTTATGCGTTTCGTGATCAAACCGGTCAGTACAAACCTCAGGCCAATGTTTCCAGTTTCTCAACGGCAGTCACGCAGGGCGGAACCTCGATGATGACGCAAATTATGCTGGATACCGGCTGGTTTGCTCCGCTGGAGCGGGAAGGGCTGCAAAACTTGCTGACTGAGCGGAAAATCCATGGTTCGAGCCGGTCTGGCCAAGAGTTGCCCCCTTTGCGTGAAGCCCGCTTGTTGTTTGAAGGCGGCATTATCAGCTATGAAACCAACCTGACCACCGGCGGCTTTGGTGTCGAGTACTTTGGGATCGGCGCCTCTGAGCTGTTTCGGGAGGATCAGGTCACGGTGTACTTAAGGGCCATTGATGTGCATACAGGGCAGGTACTGCTGTCGGTTTCGGCAACCAAAAAAGTGTTTTCGCATGAAATGCGAGCCGGCTTGTTTCGTTACGTCGCGGTGAATCGTTTGGCTGAGATGGAGACAGGCTTCTCCACCAATGAGCCGGTGCAGTTTTCTGTACGTCAGGCCATGGAGACTGCTGTGGTCGATTTGATTGAAAAAGGCGTAGAGCGCGGCTTTTGGCGCCCCGGCGCAGCAGCCAACTCAGCAACAGCGGTGTAATGGTTAACACGGATGTGAAGTGGGGGATTGCTGGATCCAACGCAGCAATTCCACTCTGTTTCTCGATTTGGTTTTTCGAAATATAGAGGATAAATGCGCTTTGACCGTGTGGGCGCTGATATTGAGTGCCGAGGCAATTTCTTTATTGCGCGCCCCATCGGCGACCAGCTGAATGATCCGTTTTTCCTGCCGCGTTAACAGTTGAATGGCAGTGAGCGCCTCCGAGTCGAAGCCTTGCTGGAATCGCTGTTGTAAGAACTCATCCACCAAACTGGACATCAAGGTGCGGGGGTAATACAGCTCACCCGCCATCATGGTTTTCAATGCGTTGAGCACCCGATCCAGCTGCTCATCCCGATAAATCACCCCCCGTAAGCCAATATTAAGCGCAAAACTGGCGTCGACCAGGCTTCGCTCTGCCTGATAGATCATGACAGGCCCTTTGGCCATACACTGCATCAGCTCGTCAGGAACACCACGCTTTCCCAATTGACGTCCTATATAAGGAAAGGCCACCAGGCAATTAGGTCGAATACTTCTGGGATCAAAGTCTGTGCGACTCAGTTGTTCTACTTTAATGTGGACTGATTCTGCTAATAAGGCGAGGTTTGAGGGTTGTTCTCGCTCTGTAAGCACAATGAGGCGACTAAATGCATCCATCCATCTAATCCAAAACTACTATTTAACCTTCTTTATACTGCACTTATGTATTAGTTTTTGCAAGCTGTTGTTGCGATTATTTTGCCACTTTGCTGCCGAGGCTGGTGTCGAATAGCGCACATCGCATGGTACTATAATCTATCTTAGTCGTTGTCTGGTGTTCTGTTGTGAAACTACTCTTTGTCTGTTTAGGAAATATTTGCCGTTCACCAACGGCGCATGCTGTCTTTCGAGCAAAAGCCATGCAAGCGGGACTCACTGTCGAAGTTGAGTCGGCTGGTACCAGCGCGTATCACCAGGGGGCTTTACCCGATAAACGCTCTGTTGCAGCTGCAGAAGCGCGAGGGTACCACTTTAAAGGCATTCATGCCCGTGCGGTCAAAACCGATGATTTTCGCTACTACGATCGCATTTATGCGATGGATCAACAGAACTTGCTGGATTTACAACAGCGCTGCCCGGCGGAGTATCAGCACAAGCTGGCGTTATTTTTATGCTGTCATCCAGAGTTTGATAAACAGAGTGAAGTACCGGATCCTTATTATGGTGGGCTGCGGGGCTTTGAGTTGGTGCTTGATTTGATAGAGCAAGGCTGCACTGCACTGATTGAACACTTCGCAACAGAGCAAAACTCTGTTTCGTAATTTAATTACTTCCAGCAAGCCATTTTGCTGGATTACTACTTTATTTAGCCGTAAAGATTGCTTTTATCCCGTAATAAACTTACCTTGTAGCCAGGAACCAAGCCTGTATTGATGAGGATAATGACGTGAAAGAGTGGACGCCGCAGAGCTGGAGATCTTTTCCAATCCAGCAGCAGCCCAGCTACCAGGATCAAGCTCTGGTCAGCCAGATTGAACAACAATTGCAAAAGTACCCACCGCTGGTGTTCGCCCAGGAAACCCGGGATCTCTTTAGTCAGTTGGCCCAGGTCGCCAACGGCGAAGCATTTTTGTTGCAGGGTGGCGATTGTGCGGAGAGTTTTGCCGACTTTCATGCACCTAAAATCCGCGATACCTTTAAGGTGTTGCTGCAAATGGCCGTGGTATTGACTTTTGCTGGCCGCAGCCCGGTGGTTAAGGTGGCAAGGATGGCCGGTCAGTATGCCAAGCCACGCTCGAGCGATCTTGAAACCATCGATGGGGTTAGTTTACCCAGCTACCGGGGAGATATCATCAACTCCTCGGAGTTTACCAAGGAAGCGCGTGAGCCTGATCCCAACCGTTTGGTGACCGCCTACCATCACTCGGCGGCTTCACTGAACCTGCTTCGAGCTTTTGCCCAGGGCGGGCTGGCCGATTTGCATCAGGTCAACCGCTGGAATATGAGCTTTGTTGAGAGCAACCCTTTAAAAGAGCGCTATCAGGACATTTCTCAGCGGATCCAGGAAGCACTGCGCTTTATGGAGGTGTGCGGCATTACCTCACAAACGGCGCCTTCCATCCGGGAAACCCAGCTCTACACCTCGCATGAAGCTTTGCTGCTCAATTACGAGGAAGCCTTAACCCGCCGCGACTCGTTAACTGGCGATTGGTACGATTGTTCAGCCCACATGGTGTGGATTGGGGAGCGTACCCGACAGCTGGACCATGCGCACATTGAGTTTTTCCGCGGTATCCACAACCCGGTTGGTGTTAAAATTGGCCCAGGCATGGATGCTGATGAGCTGATACGGCTGATTGATGCCCTGAACCCGGACAACAAAGCCGGTCGTCTAACCCTGATTAGCCGCATGGGTGCCGACAAGTTGGCCGATAAGTTGCCAGAGCTGGTGCGCCGGGTGCAGCGTGAAGGCCGGAAGGTGGTCTGGAGCTCGGATCCGATGCATGGCAATACGGTTAAAGCCAGCAACAATTACAAAACCCGGGACTTTGAAGCCATTTTGCGCGAAATCCGGCAGTTCTTTGCCGTGCATCAGGCCGAAGGCAGTCATGCCGGTGGTATCCACCTGGAAATGACCGGTGAGCACGTGACGGAGTGTACCGGTGGAGCTTACGGTTTGAGCGAGCAGGATCTGGCCCAGCGTTACTTTACCCAGTGCGATCCGCGGTTAAATTCGGATCAGGTATTGGAGCTGGCATTTTTGATTGCCGATAGTCTGCGTACCGGTTCGGTGTAACGGCGAACTCATTTAAAACAAAAGCGCTGGCAATCCAGCGCTTTTTTCTTTTATGGCGTTCAATGGCGTTGCCGCTTTAAGCCGGTAAGAGCCATGATCTTGGCGGCCATTTCTTCGATGGACAACTGCGACGAATTTAAAAACGGGATTTTCTCCCGCCGATACAGTTGCTCCACTTCGTTCAATTCCAACCGGCACTGCGCCAAAGACGCATAGCGGCTGTTGGCTCGGCGCTGCTGGCGGATATCGCTTAAGCGCTCAGCACTGATGGTTAAGCCAAACAACTTGTTCTTATTGCGCTTTAGTACGTCCGGTAATCGCAGTTTATCCATGTCCTCATCGACAAAGGGGTAGTTGGCGGCTTTGATGCCATACTGCAGGGCCAGGTAAAGGCTGGTCGGTGTTTTGCCGGAACGACTGACGCCAATCAAAATGATATCGGCCTTGTCAAAATCCTTCATATTGGCCCCATCGTCATTGGCCAACGCATAATTGACCGCATCAATGCGGTAGTCGTAGGTTTTCTCATGCATGCTGTGGGTGCGGTGGGTTTTCGGCACCGGTCCCATTGCCAGCTCTTTTTGCACCGAAGGGACAAAGGTGTCGAGAAAGTCGTAACAGACGCCTTCGCTGCTTCGAATCACATCGCGCAAAGCTTCATCGACAAAGGTTTGAAAGACCAGTGGCCGCTCTCCTGAGGCATCAAAACGGTCGTTGATCACCCGTTTCATTTGCTCCGCTTGCGCCAGTGTTTCGATGAAGGGAATGGTGACATGCTCAAACTCGGCAGGGAACAGCGATAGCAGCGCATGGCCAAACACTTCGGAGGTGATGGCGGTGCCATCGGAGATATAAAATGCAGTCCGCACAGGGATTCCTTGCGTTAATTGTTAGCCTTTGGTCAAAAATGCCCAATCTCAACAGTTTATTTGCCTTTGCTCAGAGTGTAAAATCAAATTTGTAACCCAAATGGTAAGTTTACCAGGCTTGCTACAAATCATGGAGAATGACAGTGCAGAACTACATCAGTTGGTATCAGGATCTTGGCATGCAGGATGTTGGTCAGGTGGGAGGCAAAAATGCGTCCTTGGGGGAAATGATCAGCAATCTCGCCAATGCCGGTGTGCAGGTACCCGGTGGTTTTGCCACCACTGCCGATGCGTTTAATGAATTTTTGGAGCAAAGCGGTTTAAACGAGCGCATTTATCAGCGCCTCGACAGCCTGAATATCGATGATGTCCAGGCCCTGGCGGTCGCTGGTGCCGAAATTCGCCAATGGATTATCGATACCCCTTTTCATACAGCCTTTGAGCAAGCCATTCGCGCGGCTTATCTGCAACTGCATCCCGATGAGCAGCTCGACATTTCGTTTGCTGTGCGCTCGTCTGCCACCGCCGAAGACATGCCAGATGCATCTTTTGCCGGTCAGCAAGAAACCTTTTTGAATGTGCGCGGCTACGATGCCGTTATTATCGCCATTAAGCATGTCTTTGCTTCTTTGTTTAATGACCGAGCCATTTCGTATCGGGTGCATCAGGGCTACGATCACCGCGGCGTTGCCTTATCGGCTGGCGTGCAGCGGATGGTGCGCTCCGATTGTGCATCCTCTGGCGTTATGTTTACGCTGGATACCGAGTCTGGCTTTGACGATGTGGTCTTTATTACTTCATCCTTTGGCCTGGGCGAGATGGTGGTGCAGGGCGCGGTCAACCCCGATGAGTTCTATGTGCACAAACCAACGCTGTTGTCGGGCCGTCCAGCGGTGGTCAAGCGCAACCTCGGTAGCAAACTGGTGCAGATGGTGTACTCGAGCGAGCAAGGCCATGGCAAGCAGGTACTGGTTGAAGATGTACCGGCCGAGCAGCGCCGGCATTTTTCGTTGACCGATGCCGAAATCGAGCAACTGGCTCATCAGGCCATCATCATTGAGCAGCATTACCAACGGCCGATGGACATCGAATGGGCCAAAGATGGTGTGGATGGTCAGCTGTACATTGTGCAAGCGCGTCCGGAAACCGTGCGCAGTCGCGAAGACCAAACCCGACTGGAGCGTTTTCAGTTAAATGAAAGCGGTCCCTTGTTGGTGGAAGGTCGGGCCATTGGTCAGCGCATTGGCTCGGGCGTTGCCCGGGTGCTGGCGGGCATCGAGCAGATGGATCAGATTCAGCCGGGCGATGTGCTGGTGACCGACATGACGGATCCGGATTGGGAGCCGATCATGAAACGGGCCTCAGCCATTGTCACCAACCGCGGTGGTCGCACCTGCCATGCCGCCATCATTGCCCGTGAGCTGGGCATTCCGGCCGTGGTCGGTTGCGGCGATGCCACCGCTAAAATTGCCGATGGTGCCGAAGTGACCGTGTCCTGTGCAGAGGGCGACACCGGCTTTGTCTATCAGGGCTTGCTGGATTTTAAACGGGTGCAAACCAGCGTCGACAGCATGCCGGATTTGGCGATGAAGGTGATGATGAATGTTGGCAACCCGGAGCGGGCCTTTGCCTTTTCCAGGCTGCCCAATGCCGGTGTCGGCCTGGCCCGATTGGAGTTTATTATCAACCGGATGATAGGGGTCCACCCCAAGGCCCTGATCAACTACCAGCAACAAGATGTCGACACCAAAGCCAGCATCGATCAGGTGATTGCCGGCTACAGCAGCCCGACCGAGTTCTACATTGCCAAACTGACCGAAGGCATTGCGACTTTGGCCTGTGCCTTTGCACCGGAAAAGGTTATTGTGCGGATGTCCGATTTTAAATCCAATGAGTACGCCAACTTGATTGGCGGACGCCGCTACGAGCCGCACGAAGAAAACCCGATGATTGGTTTCCGTGGCGCTTCGCGTTACATTTCAGAGGATTTCCGCGATTGCTTTGCGCTGGAAGTCGAAGCCCTGAAGCGGGTTCGCAACAGCATGGGCTTTACCAACATTGAGGTGATGATTCCTTTTGTTCGCACCTTAGAAGAAGCCAAAGCAGTCACCGAGCTGTTAGCCGCACACGGCCTGAAACGGGGCGATAATGGGCTGCGTTTGATCATGATGTGTGAACTGCCTTCCAATGCGCTGCTGGCGAAAGAGTTTTTGCAGTACTTTGATGGTTTTTCCATTGGCTCGAACGACTTAACTCAGTTAACCCTCGGACTGGACAGAGACAGCGGTTTGATTGCCCATCTGTTTGATGAGCGCAACCCTGCTATTAAGCAGCTGTTGTCGATGGCGATCCGCGCCTGCAAAGCCGAGGGCAAGTACGTCGGCATCTGCGGCCAGGGGCCATCCGATCACGATGATTTTGCTGCTTGGTTGATGGAGGAGGGCATCGACAGTGTGTCCTTGAACCCGGATACCGTGGTGGAAACCTGGCTTTATCTGGCCGATAAGTACGGCAATCAAAGCTAAGTCTTCGTTTTCAGGGCGCTTTAAGCGCCCTGAATTTTGATGGAACTGGTACAAAGGCCGGTTCTGTGGCAGAGTAACGCTCAGTACGACCCCGGTGGCTTGGTTTTTTTGGTCAGCCGGATCCATAACAATAATCACTGTTTTCAGGGGAATCTCATGGAAGCTTTCGTCAGCTCAGTCAATGGCGTCATTTGGAGCGATGCCTTGATTTATTTGTGTCTTGGGGCCGGGCTTTTTTACTCGGTCCTGACGCGTTTTGCTCAGGTCCGCCATTTTAAAGAAATGTGCAAGTTGCTCTTTAGTGGCAACGCCTCCTCCAAAGGGATCTCATCCTTTCAAGCTCTGGCGGTCTCATTATCGGGACGGGTTGGGGTTGGTAACATTGCCGGTGTTGCTGCCGCTATCGGTTTTGGTGGCCCGGGCGCTATTTTCTGGATGTGGGTGGTGGCCTTTTTAGGTGCTAGCACTGCTTATGCTGAATCGACGCTGGGTCAAATCTACAAAGTAGAAGAAGATGGCCAGTACCGCGGTGGTCCGGCCTATTATTTTGAGCGCTGCTTGGGCCAAAAGTGGCTGGCGGTTCTGTTTGCACTTTCGGCCATCGTTGCCTGCGGTGTTTTCTTGCCGGGTGTGCAGGCCAATGCGGTTGGCAACGCCTTCACTCAGGTCTTTGGCGACGGCAACATGGTGGTGACCAGCTTTGGTGAAGTGGGTACCAATAAATTGGTTGCCCTTGCGGTGATTCTGATTGTATTGGCTTTCATTATTTTTGGTGGCATTAAGCGCATCGCTAACTTCACCCAAATCGTGGTTCCCTTTATGGCACTGGGCTACATTGTGATGGCCTTGATCATCGTGTTTTTAAACATGGATAAGGTGCCCGGTATTTTTGCCCTGATCATCAGCGATGCCTTTACGGCGCAGGCAGGCTTTGGTGCTGCCATTGGCTGGGGCGTGAAGCGGGGCATCTACTCGAATGAAGCCGGCCAGGGCACTGGCCCCCATGCGGCCTCTGCTGCCGAGGTGGACCACCCGGCACAGCAAGGTCTGGTGCAGGCTTTTTCGGTCTATGTCGATACTTTGTTCGTTTGTACCGCCACCGCTTTGATGATCTTAATTACCCAACAATACAATGTGGTCGGTGAGCTGACCGATGGCAGCTTTATTGTACAGAACATTGATGCGGCTACAGAAATAGGTTCGCCTGCCTTTACCCAGATGGCGCTGTTCAGTGTCTTCGGCAACTTTGGTCAGGGCTTTGTTGGTGTGGCTCTCTTCTTTTTCGCCTTTACCACCATTTTGGCGTATTACTACATTGCCGAAACCAATGTGGCCTACCTGAACCGTTACTTTAAGTTCAACATCCCTCTGGTGCTGGTAAAAATTGTGATTATGGCGATGGTGTCCTATGGCATGGTGAATGCGGCCGGTTACATCTGGGACATTGGCGATATCGGTGTCGGTCTGATGGCCTGGATCAACATTGTCGGTATTCTGGCGATTTTCTTTGTCGCCAAACCGGCTATTTTGTGTCTGCGTGATTACGAGCAGCAGCAAAAAGCCGGTGGCGACATCACCTTCGATCCGGTTAAACTGGGTATTAAAAATGCGACCTTCTGGGAGCAGCGACTGGCCAAGCGTCAGCAAGCTGCAAAGAGCACAACCGAACAGCCGGATGCGAAAACCAGTGAGTCCTGATAGTTGATAACGACGTACAAAAAAGCCCCTGCAAATCAGGGGCTTTTTTTATAACCCTTTGCTTTTCCGGTCGAGGACCTAATCAACCCCAATAAAACCACCGGTTTGATGTGCCCACAGCTGCGCATAGATGCCGCCACTGGCAATCAGCTCGGCGTGGCTGCCTTGTTCAACAATCTTGCCGGCGTCCAGCACAATCAAGCGGTCCATGGCTGCAATGGTGGACAAGCGGTGGGCAATGGCAATGACAGTTTTGCCAGCCATCAGTTTGTTCAGACTTGCCTGAATGGCGGCCTCGACTTCGGAATCCAGTGCCGAGGTGGCTTCGTCCAGAATCAGGATGGGCGCATTTTTCAGCAGCACCCGGGCAATGGCGATGCGCTGACGTTGGCCACCGGATAGCTTGACACCGCGCTCACCCACCTGGGCATCCAGCCCGACATTGCCCTTGGGATCGGTCAGTTCAGCAATAAAGTCCAATGCTTCGGCTTGCTCGGCCGCGCATAGAATCTCCTGCTCGCTGGCTTCCGGTTTGCCATAACTGATGTTGTCCCGCACCGAGCGATGCAGCAAGGAGGTATCCTGAGTCACCATGGCGATTTGCTGCCGCAAACTGTCCTGCCGCAGCTGCCGGATATCCTGGCCATCGATGAGAATTTGGCCAGACTCGAGATCGTAAAAACGCAGCAACAGATTGACAAGCGTGGACTTACCGGCACCGGAGCGGCCAACCAGACCCACTTTTTCGCCCGGCGCTATTTTCAGGTCCAGTTGGTCCAGCACCGCTGGCCGGCTGTGGCTATCGGCGACTTTGTCGTAGTTAAAACTTACCTGTTTAAACTCAATGCTGCCGGCAGCAACGTTCAATTCTGCAGCATTCGGGCTGTCCTGCACCGATGCCGGCTGTGCCAGGGTAGCGACGCCATCGGCTACCGTACCGATGTTTTCAAACAAGCTGCTGACTTCCCACATGATCCATTGCGCCATGCCGTTTAACCGCAAGGCCAGACTAACGGCAATGGCGATGGCACCGACACTGATGGCACTTAAGCTCCACAGCCAGATTGACAAGGCCGCAATGCAAAATACCAACAGGTAGTTCAGACTTTGCACCGAGACATTAAGCCAGGTAGCCAAGCGCATTTGTTGGTACACCGGTTTTAAAAAAATGGCCATGCTGTCTTTGGCGTAGCTTTCTTCACGCTGCGTGTGCGAAAACAACTTCACGGTGGCAATGTTGGTATAGCTGTCAACGATGCGGCCGGTCATTTCTGAGCGGGCGTCCGCCTGGCGACTGGCGACTTCTTTTAAACGGGGGACAAAGTAAAACTGCAAACCAATGTAGCAAGCCAGCCAGACCAGCATCGGCAGCATCAGTCGTGGATCGGAGGCGGCAACGAAATACAGCATGGCGCCAAAGTACACCAGCACATACACCATCACATTCAGCAGTTTCATTACGGTTTCACGCACGGCCAGTGATGTTTGCATCACTTTGGTGGCAATGCGCCCGGCAAAATCATTCTGGTAAAAACTCAGGCTTTGGCGCAGCAAATAGCGGTGCGATAGCCAGCGGATGGACATCGGGTAATTGCCCAATAAGGTTTGATGCACCACCGCAGAATGCAAAAAAGCCAGCAGCGGCAGTAAAATGACGGTGACGGCTGCCATCCACAACAAAGTGCGCCCTTCATGCTGCAACAAAGTTTCGGGCTCTTGTCCCACCAGAAAATCCACCAGCTGCCCCATAAAGCTAAACAACATGACTTCGAGTACAGCGGTGACTGCCGACAGCAGCGCCATTACCAGTAAGGAGACTTCCATGCCCCGGGTGTAATGACGGCAGAAAGCCACCAGGCCTTGCGGCGGCTGCTGCGGCTCTTGCGGTGGAAAAGGGCGGGTCAGGCGTTCAAACCATCCAAGCATCGGGCTATTCTCTTACCAACTGGGCTGGCTATTTTAACGCAGTGGAGGATAAAAAGGGTCACTTTGTGCTAGTATAGCGCCGTTCGATTTTGTCTTGAGAGCTGACATGTCCCTGAAACTGGTTGCTTCCACCTTGTTACCGACTCCTTTTGCTGAATTTAGATTGCATGGCTTCGAAGCCCCGGATGGCAAAGAGCATGTGGCTTTGACGTTGGGCGATGTTCGCACCGATGAGCCGGTGTTGGCCCGGGTCCACTCCGAATGCCTGACTGGGGATGCACTATTCAGCCTGCGCTGCGATTGCGGTCCACAGCTCGAAGCTGCGATGCAAAAAATTGCCAAAGAGGGTCGCGGAGCCATTCTGTACCTGCGTCAGGAAGGACGCGGTATTGGATTGATCAATAAAATTCGCGCCTATGCCGAGCAGGATAAAGGCCTGGATACCGTGGAAGCCAATGAAATTCTGGGTTTTTTGCCGGATATGCGCGAGTACGACATTGCGGTTGAAATGCTGCGCTTGCTGGGGATAGGGCAGTTGCGGTTGCTCACCAACAACCCGCGCAAATTGAAAGCGCTGCGCGAAGCCGGTGTCAATGTGTTAGAGCGGGTGCAGCACCGGGTGAAAACCACGGCTCACAGCCATCGCTACCTGGCGACCAAGGCGGCTAAACTGGGCCATATGCCTTAAGATCAACGGCAAGCCTTTCGGGTGTTAATAAACCCCCCTAGTTGATGGTATACTGCGGGTCAAAATCCAAACTGATAACGCTTGCATCATGATCCCAAATTTTGCTCCTGAAGCCGCACTGGATCCCTGTGTCCGCGCTTTTTGTCAGGCCTTGCGCACCGCTGGCTTTGCCGGCGATATCGAAACCAGCTATGGCAGTCGGCTGGCGGTTGCCACCGATAACAGCGTCTATCAAAGCTTGCCTCAGGCGGTCTTGTTGCCTAAGCACTGCGAGGATGTGGTGCTGTTGACCAGCCTGGCGCAAACCTCCAGCTTTCGTCATTTAAAGTTCAGCCCACGCGGTGGTGGTACCGGCACCAATGGCCAATCCCTGACCGAGCATCTGGTGGTTGATTTGTCCCGCCATTTGCGCGCTATTTTGGAAATCAATGTCGAAGAGCGTTGGGTGCGGGTGCAAAGTGGCGTGATTAAAGATCAGCTGAACGCCTTTCTTAAGCCGTACGGCTTCTTTTTTGCGCCGGACTTATCGACCTCAAACCGTGCCACCATTGGCGGCATGATCAACACCGATGCCTCCGGTCAGGGCTCGTTGGTGTACGGTAAAACCAGTGATCACACCTTGGCACTGACCACGGTCTTGATGGATGGCTCTGTGCTGAAAACCAGAAAGGAGCCGGTGGCAGAAGCCGAGAAAAAGGCCGCCCAGGGTGGGAGCATTGGCCAGATTTATCGCCAGGTGCTGACCAGCTGCCGCGATTTTCGGCCGCAGATCTTGCAGACCTTTCCCCGTTTAAACCGCTTTTTAACCGGCTACGATTTGGAACATGTGTTCAACGAAGATCTGACCGAGTTTGATCTTTCACGCATTATCACCGGCTCTGAAGGCTCTTTGGGCTTTGTTACCGAAGCCAAGTTGTCAATTACGCCGATAGCGCGGCATAAGTGCCTGCTGAACATCAAGTACGACAGCTTTGAAAGCGCACTGCGCAATGCTCCATTTTTGGTAGCAGCGCAAGCCACCTCGGTTGAAACGGTCGATAGCAAGGTGCTGGATCTGGCACGCAACGACATTATCTGGCAGCAAGTAGAGGAACTCATCACCGATGTCCCTGGCAAAAGCATGCAGGGGCTCAATATGGTGGAGTACAACAGCGAAGAACAGGCCGATATTGAGCAAAAAATTGCCGCTTTAACTGACCGACTGGATGATGCCATGGCCAAGGGGGAGCACGGTATTATCGGCTATCAGCTGACCTACGACACCACGGCCATTGGCCACATTTACGCTATGCGCAAAAAAGCGGTTGGTTTGCTTGGCAATACGCCAGGCAGCCAGAAGCCTATTGCCTTTGCCGAGGACACGGCGGTCCCGCCTGAAAAACTGGCCGATTTTATTCTGGAGTTTCGCCGGCTGCTCGACGCACTTGGCCTGCATTACGGCATGTTTGGTCATGTTGATGCCGGTGTTTTGCATGTACGGCCTGCTTTGGACCTGTGCGATCCTGAGCAGGAAAAACTCATGCGCAGCATCTCCGATCAGGTGGTGGCACTGACCGCCAAATACGGCGGCTTGATGTGGGGTGAGCATGGCAAAGGCTACCGCAGTGAATACGGACCGGAATTTTTCGGCGAGACGCTTTTTAATGAACTGCGCAAAATAAAAGGAGCCTTTGATCCCGGCAACAGAGTCAATCCCGGTAAAATTTGCACGCCGCTGCAAAGCGCCGACAGCCTGGTCAGTGTCGATGGCCCGAAACGGGCTTGGTTTGACCGGCAAATTCCAGTGGCGGTGAAGGAAAGCTTTGACAGCAGCCTTAACTGCAATGGCAATGGCTTGTGCTTTAATTTTGATGCCAACTCGCCGATGTGCCCGTCCAGCAAGGTCACCAAGGATCGCCGCCACAGCCCGAAAGGACGGGCCGGGCTGATGCGCGAATGGTTGCGGTTAGCCGAAGTGCAGGGGGTGGATATCCTGGCCACTGAGCAGCGTTTGCAGCAAGGGACGGCTGGTGTCAACTTTTGGCAGCGACTCAAGAACAGCTGGGCCGCGAGGCAGGGGGAAGCCGACTTTTCGCACGAGGTGAAAGAGGCGATGGATGGCTGTCTGGCCTGCAAAGCCTGTGCCAGCCAATGCCCAATCAATGTCGACGTGCCCTCGTTTCGTGCCCGCTTTTTGCAGTTGTACCATGGCCGCTACCTGCGACCGGCCAAGGACTATGTGGTTGCCAACATCGAGCGGACTGCGCCTTGGCTGGCGAAAGTGCCAGCGCTGGTCAATTGGTTTTTACGTCGCGGCTGGGTACAGCGCTCTTTAGCTGCCACCGTCGGTTATGTCGATACGCCGCTGTTGTCTGAGCCAAGCCTTGCCAACCGCTTGCAGCAGCGATATGCCTTTGACCTGAGCCGTTTGCAGCAAGCAAGCGCTGATGAGCGCTCCAGGATGGTGCTGTTGGTGCAAGATCCTTTTACCAGCTTTTATGAAGCCGAGTTGGTGGAAGATGCACTGAGCTTGCTGGAAAAGCTGGGCAAGACCCCGATGCTGTTGCCATTTTTACCCAATGGCAAACCTCAGCATGTGAAAGGTTTTTTGCGCGACTTTGTCAAAACAGCCAGCAAAGCATCTGATTTTCTCAACCAGCTGCATCAATTTGAAGTGCCCATGCTGGGGTTGGATGCCTCCCTGGTGCTGGTGTACCGCGATGAATACCGCAAGTTGCTTGGGGATAAGCGTGGCGACTATCGGGTCGATTTGTTCCATGAGTGGTTGGTTCAACAAACTATTCCAACGGCAAAACAGCAGGGCAGCTTTGCCTTGCTGGCTCATTGCACCGAGAAAACGGCACTGCCCAGGACTGAGCAAAGTTGGCAGCAAATTTTTAGCCAAGCCGGTTTGGAGTTAAAGCCTATCTCTGTCGGCTGCTGTGGCATGGCGGGGACTTATGGCCATGAGCAGCTAAACCTGGAAAACAGCAAAGCTTTGTTTGCCATGAGCTGGCAAGCGCCTTTGCAGCAGTTCGGCGTCGATCAAGTGTTGGTCACGGGCTTTTCATGTCGTAGCCAAGTCAAGCGGCTGGCCGGTTCTAAGCCGAAACATCCGCTGCAGCAGCTTTTGCAAGCGATTGGTTGAATTTTGAACACCATGGTGTTTTCGCCTATACTAAAAAAAGTGTAGAGCATTTACCGGACAGTCCCATACCGGTGAGGGGGCCAGATGATCAGCGCAACCAATACGGTGACCTCTGCTGCCTTTGCGGAGCTGAAACAGCAGATGGCGCTTCGGGTTGCAGACCAAGCCGAGCGTGAAGCCGAGCAGCTGAAAACACAAGCGGATGAAAAGCGTAAAGAAGCGC
>JAFIFR010000221.1 GCA_020831935.1 Alkalimonas sp. | reverse complement strand
GCAGCCATTTGACCGGCAAGGCGCGGCTGATTTTTTTCAGCACAGCGCCAAACAAGCCAGAGTGCTCGGCAATGCCCACGCCCAGCATCACAATCAGAATAACCCCAAGCACACCGCCGCCAAAGCCCAGCCAGTTGGCCAGCAAGGCGTTATCAAACAGCCAGACCACATTTTCCCGCGCCAGCATGTTTTGAATTTCATGCACCACAGGCACGCCACCCGCGCCATGGGTTTCAAAAGTAATGCCGCCCATCAGGGCTGTCAGCAATAAGGCACCAACCAGAAAATAGATAAAGATAATGACCGGATCCGGGATCCGCCTGCCGACACGCTCCACAAAGGCAATAAAGCCGGTTTGGCTGTCTGAGACCGGGGTTGTCATAGTGACCTCGTGTTGTTGTTTTAAAAATCACCGCAGCCTAAAAGAAAAATGGCTCAGGGACAAGGTTTGTGGTTGCAAACGGCTACCAGACCGGGTCCAACGTCAGCAGCAGGCGTTTGCCTGGATTAGCCGGTGAACGGTGACTAATGGCATGGCAGCGGCTGCCTTCCCAACCACTGCCTTTGAGCAGGGCCACATCGGTGGCTTGCAATTGCATGGTGGTGTCAGGCAGAGCGATAGATCCGCCATGCCACTCGGTCGCCGGGCCGCTGTAAGTGCAGACCAGCCGACAGACCAGGTGGTCGGTATGAAATTTGGGGCACATGGGGGTATCGAGCACCCGCAGGCGTAGCCCAAGCTCTGGACAGTCCATCAGGCAGGCAAAGATGTCGGCCAGCAGCTGAACATCGGCCACAAAGTCGGCTTTGCCATCGCCAGCGGGCAGTGCCTCCGTCAAGGCATTGGCAATATCCTGGCTGGGCAGCATGCGTTGCAGCGGCAAGGACAGTTGGTCCAGCAGCACTTGGCAGTACGTGTCTATGGCAGCTGTACATGCACGCTGCCAGACCGCCAAATTAACATCGGGTTCGAAAATCGCCAGCAGGGTGTCGCGCTCTGAACCCAGTTGCTGTCTGGCAAATGAGTGGGCTGGGTTTGGCTCCGAGGTTGGTTCTGGCCGGATCTGTGCAATGATGCTCATGCCTGGGGTTCCTCGGTGCTTATGCCAGAGCTTCTTCGGCGCTGGGTGCAAAAGGGTTGGCGAAGGCTTGCCAGCCAGCTTCGCCTAACGCCAGCTCCTCATCGGTGAGCAAAGCCGCGTTTAGCTGAGCCAGCATGGCAGCTTTATCCAGTTGCTGACCAATAAACACCAGCTCCTGGCGCCGGTCGCCAAAAGGCTCCTGAAATTGCGCCAAAATAGCGGCCTGGCTTTCATCATCCTCTGGCCATTGCGCGCGGGGCACCGCCTGCCAGAACAAGCCAGCCATGCCATAACGGGCGATGCCGCCGGCCTGATGCCATTGCCAGGCATACCCGGCTGGTGCTGCCAGCCAGAAATAGCCTTTGGAGCGCAGCAAGCGCCCGCTCGGCCAGTCCTGATGCAAAAAGGCATAAAAACGGTCCGGGTGAAAAGGGCGGCGGGCGCTGAAGCTAAAGCTGCTGATGCCGTACTCTTCGGTTTCAGGGGGGTGTTCGCCGCGCAGCTCCTGCAACCAACCCGGAGCCTGAGCCGCTTGCTCAAAATCGAACAAACCGGTGTTGAGCAGTTGGTTTAAAGGCACCTTGCCGTGATCGGCAATCAGTTGTTGTGCCCGTGGATTCAGTGATTTTAGCACTGCCTGCAAATTGGCCAGTTGCTCTGCAGACACCAAATCCGCTTTGCTAATCACCAGCACATCGCAAAACTCCACTTGCTCTATCAGCAAGTCGGCAACACTGCGTTCATCCTCGTCACCCAGGCTTTCACCGGTGCTGGCCAAATCCTTCGCCTGCTGGTAATCCTGCAAAAAGTTGGCCGCATCTACCACAGTTACCATGGTATCCAATCGGGCAATGTCGCTTAAACGGCTGCCATCTTCGTGCTCGAAGGTAAAGGTTTCAGCCACCGGCAAGGGCTCTGAAATGCCGGTCGACTCAATCACCAGATAATCAAAGCGGCCATCCTGTGCTAATTTGCCTATTTCCAGCAGCAGATCTTCGCGTAAGGTGCAACAAATGCAGCCATTGCTCATTTCGACCAGCTTTTCTTCGGCACGATTCAGGCTAACTTCCTGACTCACCTGGGCCGCATCGATGTTGATCTCACTCATGTCATTGACAATCACGGCAATACGCAGGCCATCGCGGTTGTGCAAGATCTGGTTCAGCAGGGTGGTTTTGCCGGCGCCCAAAAAGCCGGACAGCACCGTGACAGGTAAAGGCGAAGTGGGTTTGGCAGCCATCATGACCTCAAATTGCAATGTTATATTGTTGCATAATAGCAGCTTGGCTCTGACTGTAAAGCAGATGGCCAGCTCTGTAAAGCAGCGAACTAAGCCGGTAACGTCCGAGGACTGGTGTCGGCAAACACAAAAGGCCGGCCTTGCGGCGGCCCCAGCACTTCATCGCTGTGCATCACCAAACGACCGGCAATGATGGTGGCGATGGGCCAGCCGGTGACTTGTTCGCCATGATAGGGCGTCCAACCGGCTTTGCTGGCAATCCAGCGGTTGTCGATGGTGCGCTGGGCTTTCAGATCAACCAGGGTAAAATCGGCGTCGTAGCCCACAGCGATACGGCCTTTGCCCGTTAGGCCAAAAATTCGGGCTGGATTGCTGCTGGTCAAATCAACCAGCCGCTGCAAACTGAGCTTACCGGCGGCGACATGGTTCAGCATCACCGGCAACAGGGTTTGCACCCCGGTCATGCCACTGGGGGAGTCCGGGTAGGGGCGGGACTTTTCCTCCAGGGTATGAGGCGCATGATCGCTGCCCAGAATATCGACCGTGCCATCGGCGATGCCTTGCCACAGGCCTTGCTGGTGCTTGCTATCACGCACCGGCGGGTTCATTTGTGCCAGACTGCCAAGGCGCTGGTAGCAATCCGGCGCCACCAGTGACAAATGATGTGGGGTGGTTTCTACCGTGACGCGATCTTTAAAGGCTGCCAGATAGGCCATTTCATCGGCAGTGGAAATATGCAGAATATGCAGCGGCCGGCTGGCTTGTTCGGCCAGAGCGATAATGCGTTGGGTTGCCAGCAGGGCACTTTGAGCATCGCGCCACAACGGGTGGTTTTCAACTTCGCCGGCGGTCAGGGCTTTGCGCTGACGCAACCGGGCTTCATCTTCGGCATGAATGGCCACCCGGCGCCGGCCATCCTGCAAGATTTGCAGCAGCAGCTCGTCTTGCTCTGCCAGCAAGTCGCCAAAGGAGCTGCCCATAAAGACCTTGATGCCAGCACAGCCTGGCAATTGCTCAAGCACTGCCATTTGGCCCAGGTTGGCGGCACTGCCGCCGATGTAAAAAGCATAATTGCAGTAGCTTT
>JAFIFR010000291.1 GCA_020831935.1 Alkalimonas sp. | reverse complement strand
CTCCAAATCTCCATTTGGCTGCTTTAGCCAGACATTACCGCTAAGTGAGACAACAGCAACCGGTTCCACGGTAATCAACTGCTTTAACATATAAATTCCTTTTTACTACTGCACTTCCGCACGGCATATCCACAGATTGTCCGACAAAATGACGATAAAATCAACAATTCTGCCATAAGCTATATCGATGTAGCCCAAATGGATATAAGATGGCTATGGTCCAGCTTCTTCTCACCATGCTAGATTAGCTTTGTTGTCATTGAAAGTGTCCTAACTGAATTTATGAAAAAAAAAATCCCATGGAGCATGTTGCGGCATCAATTAAACAAAAATTGCCAGCGCCCTCCTTCGGGCATGCAACAATTTTGCTTCTGGTGCGCCATATCCAGTGGCAAAGAGCGGAGCTGGGTGCTCCATAGCTGCGCCCCGACCTTCGAGGAATGTTGGCAGCAGCTGCAGCGTCAATCTGTAGCCTTGATCGAAAAAAAACAGCTGAAGGTCAAATACCTCCGAATCGATTGGGTTACCGCAGCACAACAGCTATTGATGGCAGAACTAAATCAGTTACTAAAGAATACCAAACGGAATTATTTCCGTTACGGGCTGGCTTTTGATGGGGCACTGCAACAGATTTACACAGAACAAGAGTTAAATGCCAATGCACTGCTCTACGCTGGCAGCGCCATTCAACATTGTCAGCTAAACTCGGGGAATTTTGCTGTATACCAGCAACGGCGTTTTGGGCACTATCTTCCCAATCCAGCGAAGCTCCCAGCTACGGCGTCGATCTGGCTGCTCGAAACTCAAGGCATTTTCCTTGACCCAGACCATCAGCTTCACTTGCTCTATCCATCAGGTCCAGATAGCAGCCGACGACAACTACCTTCACTCAAGCCGAAGGCATTAAACACCATCATTGAACAGTCTTCCAGGTACCTGGCGAGCATGGTTCAACCTGAAGGACGCTATCATTATGGCTACTTTCCTTGTTTCGACCGAGCCATCGGCACTTACAATACCTTACGGCACGCAAGTTCAACCTATGCACTGCTTGAAGCTTATGAGTTTAATCCCAGCGCAACAGTATTAACCGCCATTGAGCTGGCGTTGCAAGCAATGACACAGAACATGCTGACCTTCCAAACGACAGATACAGGCGAAAGGCGCGCATATTTATGCGATGAAGGGCAAGAAATTAAACTCGGCGGCAATGCGCTATGCTTACTGGCTTTGTGCAAGTACACCACTTTAACGTCAAGCGAAAGCTACCTGTCTTTCATGCAACAGCTGGCAAACGGCATTCTAAGCATGCAAGATCAGCAGAGTGGTCGCTTCGTGCACGTGCTGCATAGTGATGACTTTCGTGTTAAAGAGCACTTCCGAATTATCTATTACGACGGGGAAGCTTGCTTTGCACTGTTACGCTATTTTGAGCTGAGTCAGGACGAACAATGGCTCAATGCCGCAGCGCTTGCCTTTGATGATTTTATTGCCCGTAAGCATTGGACCATGCATGACCACTGGCTCAGTTACAGTGTCAATGAACTGGTGAAGTACCGCCCCGATGAAAAATACTTTAAGTTTGGCTTACAAAACGTCATGGGACATCTTGATTTTGTAATTGAGCGGATCACAACCTTCCCCACGCTACTAGAGCTGATGATGGCTGCGCAGCAACTGATTGCTCAATTAATTCAACACCCAGACTATTACCATCTATACCACAGCCTGAACCTGCCGAAGTTTTATTTTGCCATGCATCGGCGCGCCCAACACATGCTAAATGGCTTCTTTTGGCCTGAGTTGGCGATGTTTTACCGCACCCCAGATAAAATTGCGGGTAGTTTCTTTATTCGACATCATGCCTTTAGAATCCGGATTGACGATCTTGAACACTATTTGTCTGGTTACATTGCCTACGCTCACTTTTTGCAACAAGAAACGCAAGAACTCGCCATTCCTGCGCCTCCGATCGCGATTCCAACAACCCACTGGTCCGCAGCAGCAGTGGCTCTGGCGACAGGGGGCCGCTGGCTTGAACAGCCTTCAGCGCCCCTTGAAATAACAAGTGTTGCCATCAGTCCTCATGGCTTGCAAGACAAAGCGCTGGTAATGCTGGCAAAAAAAACCACTTTAGCTGGCTTTAAGCAAAGTCAGCTCGAAAAATACCAGTCACAAATCATTGCTGCATTGTCAGAGCAAAACTCTGAGATCAACACAGCACTCCCACTACTGCTGGTCCCCGACAACCAGCAAGCCGTACTGGACCTGGGCAGTTTTGCCCGCAGTCAAATGACAGGCCAGGTAATTGCAGTCACTGGCAGCGCCGGAAAAAGCACCATGGTCGCCATGCTGCACCATTGCCTGGCTGCTTTTGGCCGCACAGCCAGCAATCGTGCCAATGCCAACTTACCACTGGGTGTTGCCTGGAACCTGGCATCCATGCCGCTGGATGCCGACTTCATTGCACTGGAGCTTGCTATTGGTAGCATTCGTCTAAGCAGCAGAATTGCCCGCCCAAACATTGCCATTGTCACCACCATTGCTCCGGCACATCTGGAGTACCATAAAGACGTCGACACCATCGCCCGTAAGAAGAGCCGTATTTTCCATGAGATGGCACCCGGTAGCCTGGCCGTTATCAACCGTGACATCCCGCAATGGTCGTTGATAGCAGCTGAAGCAAAAAACCGGGCACTGCAAATTATCAGTTTTGGCCGTCATCCTGCTGCCGATGTTCGGCTGCTCGAAAGCAGTCAAGCCGGTATTCATGTGATGACAAGCGACAACAAACTGAACTTTCAGCTGGGTAGCCCCGGCCAGCATCAGGCAATGAATGCACTGGCTGCCATTGCTGTTGCCTCTTTTTTAAAGCTGCCACTGGAGCATTTTTGCCAACACTTTGCCAGCTTTCAAGCCATTGCCGGTCGGGGAAATCTGCAACAGCTAAGACTCCCTCAAGGCAACATTCAGATGATGGATGATGCTTACAATGCCAACCCCGCATCCATGCAAGCCTTATTGCACACCTTGACAGAGCTCAAAAGAGAAAGTCGACTGCTGTTGGTGTTAGGTGATATGCTGGAACTTGGTAAAGACTCTTCCAAGCATCATCAAGCTCTGTTACCAGATTTGATGGCTTGCCACCCAGATAAACTCTTCTTAATCGGGCCACAGATGACGGCCCTAGCGCCCCTTATCGCCGATACTATTTCAGTAAGCTGCTGGCAAAACTTGTCTTCCTTGCAGCAAGCCTTGAAAGCTGAGTTGTATGAACAGGATCTGCTGGTTCTCAAAGCATCTCATGGTATCGGGCTGCACAAAATTGTTGAGCATCTGCAACGGATACAACTATAGCTTTGACTTTGATGAACCAAGACGATTGGTTGTCAAAGTACCACGCACAG
>JAFIFR010000302.1 GCA_020831935.1 Alkalimonas sp. | reverse complement strand
GTGTGATCGTTCAGCGTTTGGCTTACATCCGCCACCGTCACTTCAAACTGCTCATTGCTGCCATTACGGGCGCGGTAATAAAAGCTCAGCTCATAGCTCTGGCCTACCAGGGTTTCAAAGCTCTGGAAAATCGACCAGGCACCTTGGTTGCTGCCATGCGCATTCAACTCAATAAAGTGGTTGCCGGTCACCGCCTGCACGCCATTCATCGAGTTCCAAATTTCGATATTACTGCCCTGCCAGCCCGGCACTTGGCTGGATGGCATCCAGGTCCAGGAATTGGGGTTAATCGGGTTGGCTTCAAAGTCACCGTTGACAATCAACGACGCCTGACTGCTAAAACTGGCGATAGCCAATACAGCAGCACCTACCACGGAACGAACAAGTGCTAAAGACATTTTGATCCCTCAAATATGCGGTTGAAAAACACGCTCATTGTACCAGTTAACAAATAACAGAGGAACAAAAATTAATCGGCTTTGTTAATCAGGGGGTTGGTGATCTACTGAGCTGATAATGGTGTTAAGACATGCGTTCAGATTAGGTTGTTGCCGCTTTTGGCAGCTCAAGTACCAGCGTCTGCCACTCTATTTTAGCCCTGCCACCGGAATCCGCGGTTTTATCACTGGTAAAACAAAGCGTCAGGCCAAACTGCCAGGCCAAGGCAACTATCTCATCCACACTTACCAAGTAGGCAACACGCTCATCGCTAAAGTCACCAAAGCGCAGACTCACCACTAAGCGACCACCTGGCGCTAGAAGGTTCGTAATATTCCGAAAAGCTCGCTTACGCTCAGATGGTAAAATATGCATCCATACTGCACTGAGTAAAATGGTATTAAATTGAAGATTTAACTGATAACAGGCCTTTAGCTCGGGCAGACTATCATGCAGCCACTGTACCTTTTTACCTGTTTTTAGCAGGCCCAACTGCAATAAATCATTTGCGGGCTCGACCGCAACCACCTGACAGCCCTGCTCCGCTAACCACAACGCATCACGACCACTGCCTGCTCCAATATCCAACACCAACTGATCTTGCGGCCAATGCTGACTCCAGCAATGATGCACCTGCTCAAAACTCAGTGCATCGTACTGGGCGGCAAATAAAGCTGCTTGCTGGTGATAAATATCGATGTTTTTGCTCATCGCTGCTGGTCAGCCTTGTGTTGATTGGTATAGGCAATTCTTGCTGTCAAAAAAACGGGGGGTGTACTAACTCAATGAGTAAACCGATCTTGATAAAAATCTCGATGATATTGCAGATAACGAATATTTTGCTGGCGAACGGCAAGGCGCATATCAGTATGGATCCCCAGCACATCGGGCTGCTCTAATTCATCAGCAATCAAAATTTGTCCATCATCGGCAAAAGAAATAAAACCACGATCAAAGGCTTTATCAAGATTGGCTAATAACAGCAGACCATTATTCGGGTCCAATCGTTCGGCATTGGTTGCAGAGCGCCAAGGTTTTATATGGGATGCGACCAACATAGCTGGCATACTATAACCGGTTACGGCACAACCTTCCCATTGTTCGACTAAACGCTGCCTGAATTGTCCTTGACCAACACGAGCACTGACAAGAACCGACTTTTCGGTGTTTTTCAATGCATCATTTCGCAGAATTTCTTCAACATCAGCCATCACCTCAACTTGCCCCAAATCAGCTAAAAATGCTCCAAATGACTTTAATGCGTTGCTGTACATTTTATTGCCACGGCTGTCTTTTTCTTGAAACTCGCGCAACTGGTACAAGGGCGTAGTCGCCTGCTGATAAGCATGAAACGACCCGATACTTGTTAGCTCCGTTTCCGTCAATTGTTGGCTCTTCGCCATGGCACTTAAAACGCCTTGTACTGCCCCTAAATAGCTCCTGGCAGTACGCTCAGATTTACCTAAGCCCAGCACCCAACGCAGGTACAGCTCTGGTAATCTGGTCAAATTTTGTGTTAAAGCAAGCCGTAAGTCTGATCGGACGATACGACTTTTCATCAACTCAAACAACTCATCATCAAGGTAAGCAAAGGCTATCTTGTTTTTACTAAATCCGTTGATTTCGTGTAGCTCAACCCCAGATACGGGCTGCAAGTGCCAGAACCCTTCTGACTTTAGATGATAAAAAGGATTTTCAGGCGTATCTTTATCGGATGCCGAGCCCAAACGTTGAAAATGAATGCTGAAGGTTTGCTTCAGGGTATCATTAAATTCAACACGATTATCTGTAATCACCCCAATTTCAATCAAGTCCATCACCGCCAGCAGCATACAAACCTTGTGAGGTTTGTTGTGGCCTTGCAGGCGCATCGTATTCAAGTCCTGAAATTTTGAAAGATAGGTTTGCAGCACTTTCACCAAGCTCATTAATGAGGCATTTATGAAATACAGTGTGCCAGGCTATGATCTCGTAGCCAAGTAGAAACTATTTTCAGGGTGCTCGCTCTGCGACCCTACTCTAACTTGTAAAAAGAAGAGCGCAGATAATTTGCACACCAAACGCAACGGACTCACACTTAGCCGCAGCAAATTCTGCAGCTGGAACAATGCCGTAGTTAACGTAGCACAGCGGCATTGGCACGATCGCACACTTAACCCAAATGACTCGCCAACCCCTCAGGCAGCCGCGCGGGCTCAAAAATCTCAATCCAATAGCCATCCGGGTCGCGGATAAAGGCGATGTCTTTCATTTTGCCATCGGCTGGTTTTTTCACAAAAGACACGCCCAGGTCGTCAAAACGCTGGCAGGCGGCGGTTAGGTCGGGGACGGCGAAGCCGATGTGGCCGAAGCCTTTGGGTGCGTCGTTGCCGTTGTGGTACTGGCAGTTGTCGTCGGTTTCGCTGCCCCAGTTCCAGGTAAGTTCCAGCATGGCTGGGCGGCTGAAGGTTTGGAGGGTGCGCTCGTCGGTATCCTTGGACCACTGCTGCGTTTCTTGCTCGCTAAGAGCGGCCAGGAAGAACAGTGAAAAGGTCATTTCGGGGAAATCCAGCTTACGCACCAGTGTCATGCCGAGCACCCGGGTGTAAAAATCCAGGCTAACGGCCGGATCTTTGATGCGCAGCATGGTTTGGTTAAACACAAAGTCGTTGGTGGCCGGGTCGCGCTGCTCGCACAGGCCGGGGGCGCTTTCAAAGTGGCGGCTCATGGCTGGCTCCTCGATGGGTATCACTACAAATCTATAAACAGGCACTTAGCTTATCAGATCCTGTCGCCATTTTGGTGATCTCAGGGTAATGCTATGATTGTTCTTACTGCATTAAATTAGAATAAAATGATTTAACTGGGTGACCTTTGATCTACCTCATGCCATACTTTGCCACAGCAGGTATGGTAGAGCTTTCTTTACCACAACCAAGGACAACCCCATGACCAATAAAACCGTAACCGTACAGGCCAATATGGCCGATGGCTTTGCCATTAGCGCA
>JAFIFR010000011.1 GCA_020831935.1 Alkalimonas sp. | reverse complement strand
TTAACGCCCCAACTGGCTAAATTTTAAGTAGTGACAACTATCCTGCCAGAGGGGGACACGCAAGCTCAACATACGCTGCAACTATCTGAACCACAGGTGCAAAGACACACTTAAATGAAACACCATCGATTACAATGACAAATTTTTAGTCATCATAATTAAAATTTTGTTGATTTGTCGTTCGTAAATCGCATAAATTAGCAGCTGTTTTTATATCCTAATAATGAACAGGGAATCGTATGAACGCATCCGTATTGACCAGCAGACTTTGCTTGCTGCTGCTGTCATTGTGGCTAACCGCTTGTGGCGGTAGCTCAGACTCTGACACAACACCTCCTCCGGTGGTGAATACTCAACCCAACCCTTTTAGCTTTGCCAGTGTCAGTGATGCAGAGCCATCCACCACCGTGACCTCGGAAAGCATCAGCGTAACAGGCATCAATGCAGCTGCCAGCATCGCCATTCAAAACGGTGAGTATTCCGTCAACAATGGTGATTTCACCAGCGGTACTGCCACAGTCAACAACGGTGCACAAATCCGTGTTCGTCATCAAACGGCTGCGCAGTATGCGACCAGCACAACCAGCACCCTAACCATTGGTGGTGTTAACGCTGACTTCGTTAGCACCACACGCGATGAACCACCACCAGTAGGCGATGGCACACCACCACAAGCCTCAGTGATTTTTCCCTGGAGTCAATCCAAAGCAAGTGCCGGCACACTGCGGATCCGGGGAACAGCCAGCAGCCGTAATGGCATCAGCGTTTTGTCGGTAAATGGTGTTGCCGCCACAATTCAAAGTAGCTCTGCTGCTGCGGATCGCGTCAGTGCACAAAGTGTCAGTGCACAAAGTGACGAAGAGAGCGATGCAGATGAGTACGAATGGACAGCTGATGTTGAGTTGGATGCCTACAGCGATATCGAGCTGGTAGTCACTGTCAGCGATGCCGATGGCAATCAGGACGATGAAGCAGCCAAAGTCCGCACCAATACCCAACAAGCGCCCCTTTTCATTGCATACGATGCCGTCAATGAGCGCTTAATTGGTATGATGGACAACCGCGATGTGGTTTCAATTGATCAAACCGACCTCAGTGTTGAGGTGATAGCGGCTGTCGGTGAAGCCTCTCAGTTCAGTTTGGACGCTGAGGGAAACCGCTTGTTCTACAGTCGTTATGTAAATACGACCTTGTATTCCTTTGTACTGGATTTAACTTCAGGAGAAATCAGCACCGTTGCAAGTGTTCAGCCAGAGCTGGCAGAAGAGACACATGTTCGTCAGGCGCGCACCCGTTTCGATGCAGTCAACCAACAGCTGTTCGTTCGACTGGGCTTGGTGGAGCAAGATTCGGTTTATGCTACAGACCAATTGTATCTGGTGGATTTGCTTGAGGAGAGCTTTACCCTGCTATCAGCCAGCACAGAAGACGACACTCCCTTTTTACCCATTTTCGATATGGTATTGCATGATAACCGGCTGTTTGCACTGTCACAAAATGGACAACTGATCGAAGTTGACACCATCACAGGTGAGCGCACTCAGCTCATGCAGCTGGATAACAGCCCAAGGGTGTTAAGTGCAGGAACAACGCCAGAGCAGCTTTTTGTCGCCGGCTTTACCAGTATCGTGTCTGTTGATTTAACCCTGCTCGAAGCTCAGGTGCTGTCAGCAGAGACAGCTGCACTCGAGTTCCCAACCTCACAAATTGAAGATGCGGCTCTGTTAAATAACGAAGCCTTGCTGATCACGGACTCCAGTTTTGAAGTGGTATTGCAAGTGGATACCAGCAGTGGCGAACGCTCGGCACTGCTGAGCTCTGGCATTGGCTCGGGCCGTGGTTTACTGTCACCACAGTACCTGACCTTTGGCAGTACCGCCGATACTCTCTACGTGCTGGATGATGGCCAAAATGCGGCAGAGTCCTTGTTTGGCATTGATCTGAAGACTGGCAACAGAACCCAGCTGATTGAGATTGTTCGCGAGTTTAATACCTACCCCAGCGGACTCTTCTATAACGCTGCCACCGACGCACTGCTGGTTGGCTTAAGTGATGCCATTTGGTCTGTTTCACTGGTGGATTACAGCAAAACCGTGATCAGCGATGCTGAAACCGAAAGCGGTATTGACATCGATACGCTAAGTGGCGGGGACTTTGATACAGAAACGCAAAAGCTGTACATGACACAGTTCCCACTGGAAAATGCCATCCTACAAATTGATGCAACCAATGGTGCACGTAGTTTGCTGGAGTTCGATGGCAGCGCGGGGCCAGCTGGGGTCATTACCGGCCTGAATGCTGCTGCCCTGGATGCTACTGGCAACCAGTTATTCCTTGCCAGTCAAAGCCAAAGCAGCATCTACCGGCTGGATTTGGAGACGCTGGAAACAGAGTTGCTGCTGGATAGCTGCACCAATAACATCGGACAGAATGTGTTGGATATCGATGTGTCCGGCATTCAAAAGATCAATTTCGATGCTGCGGACAATCGCCTGTTGATAGTGACAAGCCAAATCGCCAGCTACGATCTGGCCACAGGTCAATGTCAGATTATTGGCCAAAGCAACGAGTATTACAACGTACTCCCCTTGGACAATGGCACCCTATTAACCACGGGCCAGGCCGCCCTGAAACAACTGGATCCTGTCAGCCAGAAGCAGGTTATCCTGTCGAAGTAACGGCAACAGAAGGCTGGCTTTCGCCAGCCTTTTTGCTGGTTTCTTCATCGCCCTTTCTCTATAATTCCCGCCCCTTTATTGCAGCTGAGTTTGCCATGCAAATTGTTCTCGCGCCGATGGAAGGCGTGGTTGATCACTTAATGCGCGATATGCTGACCCGCATCGGCGGTTTTGATCTGTGCATCACTGAGTTTGTCCGGGTGGTGGATCAGCGGTTGCCGGCCCGGGTATTTCGGCGGCTGTGCCCGGAGCTGGCGTACGGCGGTAAAACCCCTGCCGGGGTACCGGTTCGGGTGCAGTTGCTGGGGCAAGAGCCGCATTGGCTGGCAGAAAATGCCGCCAAAGCGGTGCAGCTGGGTTCGCCCGGCATTGATCTCAACTTTGGCTGTCCGGCCAAAACGGTTAATAAAAGCCGCGGCGGTGCCGTGCTATTGAAAGAAACTGAGCAGTTGTACCAGATTGTCAAAGCGGTGCGTCAGGCCGTGCCGGCCGAACACCCAGTCAGCGCCAAAATCCGGCTGGGCTACGATGACACGGCCCTAACACTGGACAATGCCAGCGCCATTGAAGCGGCCGGCGCCAGCATTCTCACTGTGCATGCCCGCACCAAAACCGATGGCTACAAACCACCGGCCTACTGGTCTTGGATCGGCCGGATCCGGCAGCGGATCGCGATACCGGTGATTGCCAATGGTGAAATCTGGACACCGGCTCAGGCCGCGCAATGCCAGTGCGAAGCCAATACCCAGGACATTATGCTGGGACGAGGCGCTTTGGCGCTGCCCAATCTGGCAAAGTGCATTCGCAGCGGCCAGCAGGCCATGTCGTGGCCGGAAGTACTGCAGTTACTGATGCGCTATTCCCAGTACGAAGTGGCGGGTGACAAAGGCAAGTACTACAGCAACCGGATTAAACAGTGGTTCAGCTACCTGAAGCTGCAATACCCTGAGGCCGGGGCCTTGTTTCGTCAATTGCGGGTACTAAAACGCAACGACGAGATCCTGGCGCTGCTGCAACAAGCGGAAAAGACCTTTACTTTATCGGCTAAGTCGCTACAATAGCCGCCGCACTTTTGTGTAAGTTTTAACCGCTCTTTTTCCAATAAGGTAATCGCTATGCATCCGATGTTGAACATCGCTATCCGTGCTGCCCGCAGCGCAGGAACACTTATTGCCCGCTCGTGCGAGCAGCTGGATATTGTCAAATCCACTGAAAAGTCCAGCAACGACTTCGTCACCAACATCGACCGTGAAGCCGAGCAGTTGATAGCGCAAACACTGCGTAAATCCTTCCCTGGCCATGCGGTGGTGGGTGAAGAGCTTGGTCAGCAAGGACCAGCAGACAGCGATCACCAATGGATCATCGATCCGCTCGATGGCACCTCCAATTTTATCCGTGGCATTCCTCATGTATCGATTTCCATTGCACTGAAAGTTCAGGGCAAGCTGGAGCAAGCCGTGATTTACGACCCGCTGCGCGATGAGCTCTTTACCGCTTCCCGTGGCCGTGGCGCTCAGCTCAATGGCCGCCGTATCCGGGTTGGCAACCGGCCGGAATTAACCGGTGCCTTGCTGGCGACCGGCTTCCCGTTCAAGCAAAAGCAGTTGCTGCCGGTGTACAGCAGCCTGTTCAACAGCCTGTTCCCGCTGGTGGCTGATATGCGCCGTGCCGGCTCTGCTGCGCTGGATTTGGCCTATGTGGCTGCGGGCCGTTTGGATGGCTTTTGGGAAATTGGCTTGAAGCCATGGGACATCGCAGCCGGTGAACTGATTGTGCGCGAAGCCGGTGGTATGGTCACCGACTTTGCCGGTGGTAACAACCAGCTGAAAAGCGGCAATGTGGTTGCAGCCAGCCCGAAAGTGCTGCAGGCCATGCTAAAAACCATGCGGCCACACCTGACCGAAGAGCTGATGCGCTAAAGAAGGCGCAGTGAAAGAACCCGGCCTGAGCCGGGTTTTTTATTGGGCTAAGGAAGCTCGACTGGCAAGCCCTGCTCTTGCCAGGCGCGGTAGCCGCCAGCCAGACTGAACACCTGTTGGTAACCCATCTGCTGCAAGGCCTGTGCAGCCAAAGCCGAGCGGTAGCCACCGCCGCAGTATAAAATTATCCGCTGCTGTTTATCCTGCACCGTCTGTTCAATGTCCCGCTCGATAATGCCTTTGCCCAGATGCATGGCGCCCGGCAGGTGCCCCTGTTGCCATTCGTGATCTTCGCGGGTGTCAAGCAACACATAGGGCGTACCCTGCTGCTGCAGTTCGGGTATCGTCATCTCATTGATAACGGCTTTGGCGGCGTTTACCAAGGCCAGAAAAGCTGGGGAGTGCGGCATAACAAGCTCCAAAAAAATGCCAGTCGGGAGACTGGCATTTTGTCGGTTAAACGTGCTTAAAGCAAGGGTTCGGTGTTCTCGCCTTCTTTTTCCACCGGCGGTGGCATCAGATCTTCGCGGCTGATGCCCAGCAGCAAGGAGATCGAGCTGGCAATGTAGACCGAGGAGTAGGTCCCAATCACCACACCAAACAACAGCGCAGTGGCAAAGCCATGGATCAACTCGCCGCCTTTGAAGAACAAGACCAGCAGAACCAAAATGGTGGTCACCGAGGTAATAATGGTCCGGCTCATGGTGCCGGTCAGGGACTCGTTCACCACCTCAATCGGCTCACTTTCGCGGATACGACGGAAGCCTTCCCGGATCCTATCGCACACCACGATGGTATCGTTTAAGGAGTAGCCGATGACCGCCAGCACTGCAGCCAGCACCGTCAGGTCAAACTCCAGCTGCAACAAGGAGAACAGCCCTAACGTTAAGATGACATCGTGCGCCAGGGCCGTGACCGCCCCCAGCGCAAAACGCCACTCAAAGCGAAAGGCAACGTAGATCAAAATGCAGATCAGCGCAGCCAGGGTCGCCAGCCCCCCCTGCTCTTTCAGTTCAGCGCCCACACTGGGACCGACGTACTCAATCCGGCGCATTTCGACCCGATCCGCATCGGCTTGATCCAGCAGCCGCAGGATTTGCTCGCCCAGCGTCACTTGCTCGATGTCATCGCGCGGGCCAATGCGGATCAACACTTCGCGACTGGTGCCAAAATACTGCACCACCGCATCCGGAAAGCCCGCCTCTGCCAGCACTGCACGCACTGCCGACAAATCGGCATCGCGCTCGTACCCCACTTCAATGACGGTGCCGCCGGTAAAATCCAAGCCCCAGTTCAGGCCTTTGGTGGCCATCAGTCCAATGGAGGCAACAATCAAAATAGCGGACAACACCAGTGCCGGTATTTTGAAGCGCATAAATTGGATGGTTTTTGTAAAAGTAATCGCAATCATGCCGGCCTCCTTAAATTGGCAGTTTCTGCAGGCGGCGACCGCCCCAGATCAAGTTGACCAGCACACGGGTACCGACAATGGCGGTAAACATCGAGGTGATGATGCCGATCATCAAGGTGACCGCAAAGCCTTTAATCGGCCCGGTCCCCACGCCAAACAGGATGAGCGCCGCGATTAAGGTGGTCACATTGGCATCGGCAATGGTCGACAACGCTCGGTCGTAACCATGGTGAATGGCTTGTTGCACACTGCGCCCATCACGCAGTTCCTCTCGGATGCGCTCAAAAATCAGCACATTGGCATCCACCGCCATACCCACCGTTAGCACAATACCCGCCATGCCCGGCAGAGTCAGGGTTGCGCCCGGAATCATCGACATAATGCCGACAATCAACACCAGGTTGGCGACCAGAGCGGCATTGGCGACCAGACCAAAGGCCTTGTAGTAGAGCACCATAAACACCAGCACAGTCACCAAACCCAGCATAATGGCGGTTTGGCCCAGCTCGATGTTCTCCTGACCCAGGCTTGGGCCTATGGTGCGCTCTTCAATGATTTGGATCGGTGCCAACAAAGCACCGGCCCGCAACTGCAGCGCCAAATTATGTGCTTCACCTGGGTTGTTAATGCCGGTAATCCGGAAGCTTCGACCAAGCCGTGCCTGGATGGTGGCCACGTTGATCACTTCCTCTATTTTTTCCAGCACAGGGTCGCCATCAGGACCAATCTGATCGGTCGGCTTGTATTCGATAAAGACGGTGGCCATGCCGCGGCCAATGGCATCACGGGTGGCCTGGGAGAACATATTGCCGCCCTGCGCATCCAGTGAGATATTGACCTGTGGCCGGCCATACTCATCAAAGCTGGAGCTGGCACCGGTAATACGGTCCCCTGTCAGCATAATACGGCGCTGCAACACCACCGGGCGCCCGTCGCGATCGTAGTAAAGCTGGGCATTGGGCGGTACCCGACCAGCCAGCGCATCGTTCAAATCGACACTGTCATCGACCAAACGAAACTCCAGCGTGGCGGTTGCCCCCAGAATCTCTTTCGCCCGGGCCGTGTCTTGCACCCCAGGCAATTGCACAATAATGCGCTCGCCCTGCCGCTGCACCACAGGCTCTGCCACGCCAATTTCATTGACCCGGTTGCGGATAATGGTGATGTTTTGCTGCAATGCATAGTCACGGATTTCAGCAATTTTCGCATCCGACATCCGCACTTCCAGGCTGAATTCCACCGGGCCACTGCTGACATCCAGATCGCGGTCCTGACTGATCAGCCGGCGAGCCGCCGTCAAATCCTCGGCATTGCGCAGCTGCACCAGCACGTTGCCATTGCCGACATCGGGTTGAATGTTGCTAAAACGGATACGGGCTTCCCGCAGGTCGGTGCGGAAAATTTGCGCCATGTCCTCGACTTGCTTATCAATAGCAGCCTGCATGTCGATGGCCATTAAGAAATGCACCCCACCACGCAAATCCAAGCCAAGGTTCATTGGACTGGCGCCGATGGCTGAGAGCCAGCCGGGTGTGGTTGGAGCCATATTCAAAGCAGAAACGTAGGTATTGCCCAGGGCCTGATCGACCACACTCCGGGCCCGGAGCTGGTCTTCGGTATTAAAGAAACGGGCCAGCAACTGACCATCCTGCAGCTCGATGCCTTTTAGCGAAATGTTTTCCTCGCTAAAACGCCGCTCAAGCAACGCCAGGCTGTCCTGACCAACTTCGCCACCTCGGGTGGCACTGACTTGAATGGCGGGATCTTCCGGATACAGGTTGGGCAAGGCATACAAGGTGCCGACCAGCAACACCAGGATAACCAGAAAGTACCGCCATGCGGGGTTATGATTTAACACTCAAGGATCCTTTTGCATCAAAAGCTGTTGGATTACAGCGACTTCAGGGTGCCCTTTGGCAAGACCGCAGACACGGACGCCTTTTGCACAGTCACTTCGGTGCTGTCGTTTAGCGCCAGCACGATAAAGTCTTTTTCATCAGAAATCTTGCTGATGCGGCCAACCAAGCCACCTTGAGTGAGCACTTCATCGCCTTTGCCCAGCGCGCCCATCAGGTTTTTATGCTCTTTGACCCGCTTGGCTTGTGGCCGGTAGATCAAAAAGTAAAAAATCAAACCAAAGGCCAGCAGCATGATCATCAGATCCCAACCACCGCCAGACTGGCCACCGGTTGTCGCGTGCGCATTTGCAATAAACAGACTCATCGTATTCCCCTTTTAATCATTAATTAAGTGCTGGCACATCCATGCCACGGGCGGCATAGAAGTCGGCAACAAATTGGTCCAAATTACCAGCGGCGATGGCTTCACGCAATCCCTGCATCAGTTTCTGATAAAAATGCAGATTATGGATGGTGTTCAGGCGTGCCCCCTGGATTTCATTGCAGCGGTCCAGATGATGTAGATAGGCTCTGGAATAATTTTTACAAGTGTAGCAATCGCAATTTTTATCCAACGGCGATGGATCCGCCTTGTGTTTGGCATTGCGAATTTTGACCACCCCATCGCTGACAAACAAGTGACCATTGCGGGCATTGCGGGTCGGCATCACGCAATCGAACATGTCGATGCCTCGGCGCACCGCCTCGACAATGTCCTCCGGCTTGCCCACGCCCATCAGGTAGCGTGGTTTTCCGGCCGGCATCTTGTCGGTGGTGTGGTTTAAAATGTTGATCATGTCTTCTTTTGGCTCGCCTACCGACAAACCGCCGATGGCATAGCCATCAAAGCCAATGTCTTCCAGCCCTTGCAAGGAGACATCGCGCAGCCCAGGGTACATGCCGCCCTGAATAATGCCGAATAAAGCAGATGGGTTGTCGCCATGTGCCGCTTTGCTGCGGGCCGCCCAACGTAGTGACAGCTCCATTGACTTTTTCGCTTGCTGCTCGGTGGCCGGATAAGGCGTGCACTCGTCAAAGATCATGACAATATCGGAGCCCAGCGCTTGTTGCACTTCCATTGAGCGCTCCGGGGTGAGCATGATTTTTTCACCATTGAGCGGCGAGCGAAACAGCACGCCCTCTTCGGTGATTTTACGCAGCTCGCCCAGGCTAAACACTTGAAAACCACCCGAGTCGGTCAGGATAGGCTTGTGCCAATGCATAAAATCATGCAAGTCGCCATGCAGCTTGATGATGTCGGTGCCAGGACGCAGCATTAAATGAAAGGTATTGCCCAGACAGATCTGAGCTCCGGTGGCTTCCAGCTCTTCCGGCGTCATGCCTTTAACGGTGCCGTAAGTACCCACCGGCATAAAAGCAGGCGTATCGACCACACCGCGTTCAAACACCATTTGACCGCGGCGTGCTTTGCCATCGGTCGCAACTACTTCAAATTTCACATCGAACCTCATACGCCGGAGAAACAGTCCGGCTTAACGGCCGCTATCTTACCCTGTCTGGTGGAAAATTGCGACGTTGGCCACATCTATCCAGCAGGCAGCGACCGGATAAACATGGCATCGCCATAGGAATAAAACCGGTAGCGCTCCGCCACGGCGGTCTGATACGCCTGCAGCACATGATCACGTGAGCTGAAGGCCGATACCAGCATAATCAGCGTTGACTCTGGCAAGTGGAAGTTGGTAATCAGCGCATCCACCACCCGGAACTGGTAGCCCGGGTAGATGAAAATCTGGGTATCGCCCTGAAAGGGCAGCAGTCCATCTTCTTGTTGCGCTGCACTTTCCAGCGCTCGTACCGAGGTAGTGCCCACCGCCACCACCCGATTGCCCCGGGCTTTGCATGCGTTCACCGCAGCCACCACCCCTTGTTCCACCTCGATGTATTCGGCATGCATTTGGTGTGTCTTTACATCCTGCACCCGAACCGGCTGAAAGGTTCCGGCCCCGACATGCAGGGTGATAAAGGCAAATTCAACCCCTTTGGCGGCTAAAGCATCCAACAGCGGCTGGTCAAAATGCAGCCCGGCCGTCGGCGCTGCTACCGCACCCGGCTTTTGGTGATAGACCGTCTGGTAGCGCGCCTTGTCTTCCTCGTTGTCCGGCCGGTCAATGTATGGCGGCAACGGCATATGTCCTAGCCGCTCCAACATGCTGAGCACCGTTTCGCTGCCCGCTGCCGTTTCATCGCTCAGCAGTGCCAGTTCAAACAACTCACCCTGACGCCCCAGCATCTGCACTCTGGCCTCTTGCTCCAACAGCAGCTCAGTGCCGGCTTTGGGTGATTTACTGGCCCGCACATGGGCCAAAAAGCGCTGTTCATCCAAAATACGCTCTACCAGCACTTCCACTTTGCCGCCCGAGTCTTTCTGACCAAATAACCGTGCAGGGATCACCTTGGTGTTGTTAAACACCAGCAGATCACCGGGATTCAGCTCTGCCAACAGATCCCGGAATACCCGATGCTGCAAGGCACCGGTCTGCCGGTCCATGCAAAGCAAGCGGCTGGCCGAGCGCTCTGGCTGTGGGTAACGGGCAATGAGCTCCTCGGGGAGTTCAAAATGAAAGTCTGAAAGCTGCATACAACAACACTCCGGTACAAACCTAGCGGCAGGTTAACGGGCCGCTAGTCTAAAGAGTGCCCGCCATCAGAACAAGAAAAATCTGCCTTGCGCCAGCTAAAAAACGACTACACTTTAAGCAGGAGGGCCCGATGCGATTTCCCTGTTTACTCCCATGCCTTGCCTTAACCTGGCTGGTCAGCAGCATGAGTATTGCGATGCCTGCTACCAAGCCGGCCTCCACCGAGCTGACCATCAATCCGATTTGGGTGGCCACCGATCTTTGGCCGGGTTTTACCGAGCCCAGTCAGCAAGGCGCTTACCTGCATTTGATGCAGCTTATTTTCCCGGCTGAGACGGAGGTTAAAGTCTATTTCACCAGCTTTATTCGTTCCATTTTAATGACCGAGCAACAGCAGGTGCATATGGTTATCGGCATAGGCGCAAAAGACAGCAACAGCTTGCTGCTATCGGAATGGCCTTTTGACATCGATAAAATTGCTCTATTGCATCTCGCAGGCCAACTTCATCTCAGCGACAAAGCCGATCTGGCAAAGCTCCGACTGGCCACCCAGCGTGGCTACAACTACGATCAGCTGCTGAATATCACCACTGAGAGCTACGAGGTGGACAGCATCCACACCGGGGTCAGTCTGGTGAAAAACAATCGGGTCGATGCTTTTTTGGTCGAGAAAGCCGAGCTGCGTCATCAACTGCAGGAGCAGGATCTATCCGGGTTGGAACTGGTATTTTTAAAAGGAGAGCCTATTTACATGGGGTTTGCCGACAATGAAGCAGGCCGGCAACTCAAAGCCTGGTGGGATCAACACTACCAACACTTTTACCGTGAGGGACTATTGCTTCCCTTGTACCGGCAATACCCTGACTTTCACTTACCCGAGCCAATCGAACCCTACCCAGAGTAGAGTAAGACTGAAAAAAGCCGATATAGCTTAAAGCTGACACTTCACCTGCAGTACCTG
Organism: Alkalimonas sp.; assembly: GCA_020831935.1. Classification (GTDB taxonomy): domain Bacteria; phylum Pseudomonadota; class Gammaproteobacteria; order Enterobacterales; family Alteromonadaceae; genus Alkalimonas. Next base: position 20,776 of record JAFIFR010000011.1, on the reverse strand, counting down.
CCGAATCAACTCCGCCAATACCCGATAGCTGTGCAATTTGCTGGAGGTTGGCCGCCAGGCCACACCAATATCCCGACTGGCCTGCCCGGTTGCAGGAGCCTGACAAATCAACTCCGTGCCCTGCAACAAGCCAGCATTGATGGCCAGTTGTGGCATAAAGGTCACCCCCAACTTATTGTTGACCATCTGCGTTAGAGTATGCAGGCTGGTGGCAAAAAACGGGTTGACCTTGCGGTTGTCTTCCAGCTCACAGGCTTTGACGGCATGCCCCGTTAAGCAGTGCTCACGCTCGAGCAAAAAAATACTTTCATCCGGCCAGTGGCTGATATCTTGCTCGAAACCAGCCCCCTGCCAATCGCGGTGCATCACCAATTGAAACGGATCTTGTGCCAGCACTTCAGTGTGAAAAGCACCGGTTTCATAAGGCAGCGCCAACAACACCATATCGAGCCGGCCTTCCGCCAAGGCATGAAGCGAGTTGTCACTGGTATCTTCCCGCAGCAACAGCTGCAATTCAGGAAACTGCTGGCGACACTGCGCCATAATGTCACTCAGCACAAAAGGCGCTATGGTGGGAATGCAACCAAGGCGAAAAGGCCCGGACATTGGCTTGCCCTGACATTGGGCAAACTGACTGAGCTCTTCACACTGTTCAATAATACCGCGCGCCTGGCGCACAATATCCTCCCCCAGGGAGGTGAAAATAAAGGTCTTGTGGTCGCGCTCCAGCAACTGCGCATCCAGAGTTTCTTCTAAGTTAGCAATGGCAGCACTTAAGGTCGATTGACCAATAAAGCAGGCTTCTGCCGCCCGGCCAAAGTGCTGATGCTCGTGCAGGGCTAACAGGTACTGCATTTGCTTAATGCTGGGTAAACGCTTCATATCGCTCCCTCTGAGTTCTGCCTGATTATATCAGGCTCTGCACCGATTGCACGGCGTTCCTCAAAGCCAACATTAACATATTTACCTACTTTAGGTAATCAGTCAAAGCCAAATCACCGAACAAAGATTTTTATCCATCAAAACAACAATAAGTTAGCGTTAAAGATGCGAAAACTGTGAATTACTTATTGAATGCATCATTCAATTGTTATAGGTTAAACCTGCAACAATGTTCCAGGTTAATTTGCAAAAGCCAGGTCTACATTGACTCAGGTTGCCACCTTGTCAGGAGCTGTTTTGTCGTCTGTTTCTTTAGCAAGTGCGCTACAACCATAATCATAATAATCACCTTGGGAGGGTGAACTCATGTCGAAGTCCACAAAAACTCTGGCCAGTGCCAGAGGTAGTGTGTTGGCGATGGCAGTTTCTGCTGCATTAGCAGCGCCAATGGCGCTTCATGCTGCAGATCAAGCCGAGCCAAGCTCCAATCGTTTTATCATTCACTACAAAGCCGATCATCTGGCTGAACAAAGCATCTCGCTGCGCCCTGGCCAAAGCCACGAGCAAGCGGCTTTGCAGGTTTCTGCCCGCGCTCTGGAGCGCATGGGTGCAAAAACCAAGCTCATTTTAGGGCCTCAGCGCGCCATTGCGGCTGAATTACCAGCAGCAGCACTGAAGCGTTTGCAAGCCGATCCAAGCATCGAGCTGATTGAGCCGGATTTAGTTCGCTACCCGATGGCGCAGGAAGTCCCTTATGGCTTTACCATGGTGCAAGCCGATCAAGTCTCGGATCAGTTTGCCAGCAACCAAACGGTTTGTGTCATTGATTCAGGTCTGGACTTACCGCACGAAGATTTCTTAAGCAGCAACATCACCGGTACCAATGATCCGGGTACCGGCAACTGGTTTGAAGCCGGTGGCCCACACGGCACCCACGTAGCAGGGACCATTGCCGCTCTGAATAACGATGTTGGCATTGTGGGTGTACTGCCTAATGGCGAAGTGAAGCTGCACATTGTTAAAGTTTTTAATGCCAGCGGTTGGGGCTATTCATCCTCGCTGGTGAACGCCATCAACGTCTGTGCGCAAAATGGCTCGACCGTCGTCAATATGAGCTTGGGTGGTGCTGGCTCCAGTGTCGCCGAGCGCAATGCCCTGCAAAGCATTTACGACTCAGGTGTGTTGTTGGTCGCCGCAGCCGGTAATGCTGGCAACACCTCACTGTCTTACCCTGCCTCCTACGACTCGGTAATTTCTGTCGCCGCGGTGGATCACACCAAAACGCTGGCCAGCTTCTCGCAGCGCAATGCTCAGGTTGAACTGGCAGCGCCTGGTGTTGATGTGCGCTCTACCTACCCGGAAGGCACCGGTGTAGAATCCATTTTGTCGGTCAATGGCGTTGCGTTTAGCCCGAACCCCATTTCAGGTGCCGGTTCAGGCAGCATGAGCGCCGAAATCGCCAGCTGCGGCCTGGGTGTGACCACCTGCGACGACATGGTTGGCAAAATCTGTCTGATGCAACGGGGTGAAGTCTCTTTCACTCAGAAAGTAGAGTCTTGCCAGGATGGCGGTGGTGTTGCCGCCATCATCTACAACAACGAGCCAGGCAACTTCAGCGGAACTGTCGGTGATAACCCGACCACCACCATTCCAGCGGTCAGTTTATCGCAAGAGGAAGGCACGGTACTGATGGGCCAACTGGGTGATGTCGCCAACTTTACCTCAGGTGCCAGCAACTATGGCCTGATGAGCGGCACCTCCATGGCTTCGCCACATGTTGCTGGCGTTGCGGCGTTGGTTTGGAGTCACTTCCCGCAGTGCAGCAATGCAGAAATTCGTGCCGCTCTGGCCGCATCGGCTGAAGATCTAGGTGCGCCTGGCCGTGATAACTCTTACGGCTGGGGCCTGGTTCAGGCAAAAGACGCTGTGGATTACTTAGCGGTCCATGGCTGTGAAGGCGCCGATGAGCCGGATGACCCGGTGGATCCGGATCCAGAGCCAGAACCAACACCAGTCTTGGAGAATGGTGTTCCGGTCACCGGTCTTGCCGGCGCCACCGATGAGCAACTGTTCTTCACCATGGAGCTGCCCGCCGATGCCAGCGATTTGGCGTTCGTCATGTCAGGTGGTACCGGTGATGCCGATTTGTATGTCAAATTCGGATCAGAGCCAACCCTAAGCGACTACGATTGCCGGCCATTCCGTTTTGGTAACGAAGAGCGTTGCGATTTTGCCACCCCGCAAGAAGGCACCTGGCATGTGATGATCAATGGCTACATTGCCTTTAGTGGTGTGAGCCTGGTGGGTAGCTTTACGGCACCGGAAGAGCCAGACGAGCCGGATGTACCGGATGCCGGCGGCTATGTGGTGAACGACATCAGCATTGCCCGTCGGACCTGGGATTACCACAGTGTGGACGTACCAGCCGGTGCGACCAGCCTGGTGGTTGAAATCTCCGGTGGCCGTGGCGATGCCGACTTGCACGTCCGTCATGGTGCTGTACCTACAGCCACTCAGTTCGACTGCAAACCTAACCGAAATGGCAACAATGAGACCTGTACCTTCACCAACCCGGCTGAAGGCACCTGGCACATTGGCTTGCATGCATTCCGCGCCGTTAGCGGTATGAAACTGGAAGTGCGTTACGAGTAATACGGCAACTTCTCCCTGCCAAACAAAAGCGCCGCTCTATGAGCGGCGCTTTTTTATTGCGGTATCAGCTGTTTAGCTTTTTCTGGCCTGGGCCAGGCCGTCAATCCGCATCGCTTTTAACCGGCGGCCTGATGCCGACTCATTGACATTCAGCACATGGTCGCCAATCCGCTCCAAACGGTTCAGCATGTCGATGAAAATAACACCGGCACGAGGCGCGTAATCACCGGCTTCCAACCGGCCGTAGTGATTGTTGCGGTACTCATCGCGCAGCTTGTCGATTTTATCTTCCAACACAATGGCATCTTTCAGGCTAACGGCGGATGGCTCTTTCGCCACATTGTTTTTCATCGCGACAATGGAGTGCTGCAAGGCCGTCATCATCACCGCCATTTCCTTGCTGGCATCTTCTGGCCAGCTGGATTTGGTTTCGACCATCCGCTCCGACAACTTGGAGACCTGGTAATAAATATCCGCAATCCGCTCCATATCGTTGATCATGGTTTGCATAAAGCGAATGCGCTCGGTCATCCAGTGTTCCAGGTTGGTGTGCTCACTGACCCGCACCAGATAATCGGAAATTTCCACTTCCAGCTGATCGGTCGCATCCTCGTATTTCTGGATTTTTTCCATCAGCTTTTCACGGTTGCTATCCGGGTCAAACAGCAACTCGTTGACCGATTCGTGCATTTTTTCAATCACACCGGCAAACTGCTGAATCTCTTTCTGCGCTTGAGCCACCGACAAGCCAGGTGACGTCATCACGCCAGCACTGATGTAGCGCAGATGGAACTCCTCGTCTTCTCCACCGCGATCCGGCTGAATGTACTCCACAAAACGAATCAGGTAGGGGACAAAAGCAAACAGCAGCACCACATTGAGCACGTTAAAGGTGGTATGGAACAAAGACAGTGCCAGGGTGGCATTAGAGCGGGCTTCCTGAGTGCTGTCCATCACCGACACCGGGTTGCCGGTAAAGTACTGTACCGCCGTATCCATCAGGCTGAGCATCGGGAAAATGATGGCCAACATCCAAAGCACACCAACGATATTGAAGAAGAAATGGAAGCGCGCTGCCCGCTTGGCATGGACATTGCCCACCAAAGCCGCAATGTTGGCCGTGACGGTGGTACCGATGTTTTCTCCTAAAATCATCGCCGCGGCAATTGGGAAGGAAATCCAGCCTTCAAACAGCATCACCAGCGTGATGGCAGTCGCCGCCGAGGACGATTGCGTCAGCAGTGTCAGGATGGCGCCAACCACCACAAACAGCAATAAGGACAGATAGCCGTAGTCGGTAAAGGCATCCAAAAGCGCAAACATCGCCGGGTTGTTGTTGATATCCGGCACCGCATCTTTAATAAAGTTCAAGCCGATAAAGAGGATACCAAAGCCGACCATTGCCTCAGCAATGTTGCGCAGCCGGCTGTTGCTGGAAAACAAAAAGGCAAAAAACACCCCGATCACGGCAACCGCGATCGGGGTGATTTGAAATTTAAAGCCAAACAACGCCACCATCCAGGCGGTAATGGTGGTGCCGATATTGGCGCCCATAATGACGCCGGTCGATTGGACAAAGGTGAGCAGGCCGGCGTTGACAAAGCTGACGGCCATCACCGTAGTGGTGGTGGACGATTGGGTAATGGCGGTGGTGCCAAAACCGGTCAGAACGCCGGTCAAGCGATTGCGGGTCATACCGCCAAGGATACTTTTCAGTCGGTGGCCGGCGATTTTTTGCAGGCCTTCACTGAAAATCTTCATGCCAAAAATAAAAATCCCCAGTGAACCAACCAACTGGAGAAAATCAAACAATGTATAGCTCATGCGTTTTTGCCCTGAATAGGCCGTTTTAAAGGGATTTCGCCTTCAAAAGCGGTCATATTTTATGCATTGGTGCAATTCAGTCGGCATTATAGCTGTGAACCAGCGCAATAAAAATGAAATATTTCGTTTTTATGACCATTAGCTACGGGCATTGCGCTCCAACTCAGATTCATCGCTGTGTCGCACCACTTTGCCCTTCACCAGATAAATGATGTATTCCGACAGGTTCTTGCAGCGATCGCCAATGCGCTCTAAAGAACGGGCCGACCAGAGCACATTCATTACTTTGGGGATGGAGCGTGGGTCTTCAATCATGTAGGTCATCAACTGGCGGGTAATGGCCTCGTACTCCCTATCCACCCGTTTGTCTTCTTTGTAAACACTTAAGGCTGCTTCAACATCCATCCGGGCATAGGCATCCAGCACATCGTGCAGCATCTGCCAGACATGACGCCCGAGGTTGTCTAAATTCACCAGCAAGTCTTGCTGTTCGTTGTTGAAGGACTCAAGCGCCACCATGGCAATGCGGCGGGTTTCATCGCCAATGCGTTCCAAATCGGCTATGGTTTTTAAAATCGTCATCACCAGCCGCAAATCACTGGCTGCAGGCTGACGCCTGGCAATGATACGGGTGCACTCGTTGTCGATGGTGAGCTCCCAGTCGTTGACTTTGCGGTCGTTGTCTATCACCTGCTGTGCTTTGTCGGTATCGCCATTGGCAATGGCCTGCAAGGCATGGTGCAGCTGCTGCTCCACCAGACCGCCCATCGCCATCACATGATTGCGAATTTGCTCAATTTCTTCATTGAACTGACTGGAGATATGACGGGATAAGTGCAAAGTATCCATCGGGTGTCCTTAGCCAAAACGGCCGGTAATGTAATCTTCGGTTTGCTGCGAGGCAGGCTGCGTAAAAATGGTATGGGTAGCGGCCCACTCCACCAGCCGTCCCTGATTCAAAAAAGCGGTGTAATCCGACACCCGCGCTGCCTGCTGCATATTGTGGGTCACAATCACCACAGTATAGGTGGCTTTCAGCTCGTAGATCAGCTCTTCCACCTTCAGGGTAGAAATCGGATCCAGTGCCGAAGCCGGCTCATCCAGCAGCAGCACCTCGGGTTGCAGTGCAATGGCTCTGGCGATCACCAGCCGCTGCTGCTGGCCGGTCGATAGGGTCAACGCATTTTGATGCAAGCGACTTTTCACTTCACTCCATAGCCCCACCTGCTTTAAAGCCGACTCAACCTGCTCATCCAGACGCCGCCGGCTGCGCTCCCCCTGCAGGCGCAAGCCAAAGGCAACATTGTCGTAGACCGACTTGGGAAAAGGGTTGGGCTTTTGAAACACCATGCCAACCCGGCAGCGCAATCGCGCGACATCGGTCTCTGGCTGGTAAATGTTCTGACCATCCAGCAGCACCTGCCCCTGGTTGCGACAATCAATCATCAGCTCATTCATCCGGTTCATCGCCCGTAACAAGCTGGATTTGCCACAACCGGACGGACCAATCAAGGCAGTCACCTGATTGGGCGGGATGGTCAACTCAATGGAGTCCAGCACCTGCTGATGCTGGAACCACAATGAGAAATCACGAATGGCTACTTTGGTTTGCATGGTAGTTGGCATAGCAGTTTGCATAGTAACTCTAATCAATTAACCGGTACTTACGGCGTAAGCGCTGGCGCAACAAAAAGGCACTCAGATTTAGCAGCAAAATCAGTGTCAACAACACCAAGCCGATGGCATACACCAGCGACATGGCGACCTCGGCATCCGGGCTTTGAAAACCAACATCGTACAAATGATAGCCCAGGTGCATGAACTTTCGCTCCAGATGAATAAACGGAAACTGCATATCGACCGGCAACTGCGGCGCAGACTTCACCACCCCCACCAGCATCAGCGGCGCTACCTCACCGGCAGCACGGGCAATGGCCAGGATCAGACCGGTCAGCATGGCCGGAGCCGCCTGAGGCACCACCACTTTCCAGATGGTTTCAGCCTGAGTCGCGCCTAGCGCAAAGCTGCCCAGCCGCTGAGCCTGCGGCAAACGGCTCAGTCCTTCTTCGGTAGCGACGATCACCACTGGTAGCGTCAAGAGCGCCAGGGTCAAGGCCGCCCAAAACAGGCCGGGCGTGCCAAAAGTGGGAGCTGGCAGCTGATCCGCGTAAAACAGACGATCCAGACTACCACCCAGCACATAGACAAAAAAGGCCAGCCCAAAGATCCCCATTACCACCGATGGAATGCCGGCCAGGTTGTAAACACTGGTGCGAATTAACTGAGTCAGCCAGTTTTTCGGCGCATACTCGTGCAAGTAAATCGCCGCCAAAATGCCAAAAGGCGTCACCAGCACCGCCATCAACAGCACCATCACCAAAGTCCCAAAGATGGCCGGGAAAATGCCACCGGCACTTTGATTTTGACTGGGTGCTGCTGTCAAAAAGTGACGCCACTCCTGACAGAAAACCACCCCTCGCTGCCACAAGCTTAACTGATTGGGCAGCCAGTAGGCACGGATATCCTCTGCCGGAAGCAGTACCGGCCTTTGTGAAGCCAGTTCCAGCCAAAGCCCGGTTTCTGCCTGCTCCTGGCTTTGCCAAACCTCGGCAGCGTCAAGCATGGTGCCATAAAGGGTGCGGCCATCATGCAGCTGCACCAGCACTGCATTCGATGGTCGCTCAGGCAACAGCTGCTGCGCTTCGAGCAGCAGATAACGGCCCGACGAAGCCGGACTCTCCGCATTCTCCTTGCTCAGCCCATCACCACGGTCCAGCAGCCAGAGCCTGTTTGTCGCCGCCTCGGATCGGTCCGAAATCTGGCGAACCAATCGGCCCAGCTGGGGCTTGCCCTGCTCGCTGAGCTGGAATTGCACCAAGGGCGCAGGCCAAAAGTGTTGCATGCCTTTCACCGCAATCAGTCCCAGCAACGCCATAAACAGGCCAAGGCACAACAGCAAGGCAGAAGCGCTAAGCCATACCCAGGGACTGCCTTGTTGCCACCATTGCCGCATCATTGCTCCTAAAGCTGCTGATAGCGCTGACGGATCCGTAGCCTAAGCAAGGACACCAACGTATTGATCAAGAAGGTTAACACCAGCAGCAACAAGGCTGCCAGCAACAGAACTTTAAAATGACTGGAACCGACCGCCGCCTCCGGCATTTCCAATGCCAGACTGGCGGTCAGAGTACGCATGCCTTCAAAGGGGTCAAAACCAAGCAGTGGGGTATTGCCGGTTGCCATGATTAAAATCATGGTTTCACCCAGCGCCCGCCCAAGCCCAAGCAGTATCGCCGCCAGGATCCCCGGTGCGGCCACTGGCAACACCATGCTGCTTAACGTTTGCCAGCGACTGGCTCCCAGCGCCAGCACCCCTTGCGTGAGCGACGCTGGCACCTGGAAAACCACCTCTTCGGTCAGGCTGAAGATGCTGGGGATCACCGCCAGCCCCATCGCCATACCAATAATCAACGCATTGCGCTGCTGATAGTCAATACCCTGCCCGGCCAGCCAGAGCAGCAAGCTGCCATCGAACCAGGCATGCTCCAGCACAGGTGCCAGCATAAAAGCCGTCAGAATACCTGCTACCAACGACAGCACCAGCACAGCGCCCGGCTGCTCGGCTTGCTTTTGTTGCCGTTGGCGCCAATGAAACCAAAGTCCACTGCACACTAACAAGACAGCCGGCACCAGCACCAGCAGCACAAAAAACAGCATCAACTGCTGCTCCAACCAGGGCGCCAGTAAAAAGGCGGCAATAAAACCCAGGATCACCGTTGGCATCGACTCCAGCATTTCCATGGTGGCCCGGGCCCGGTGACGCCAGCGCTCCGGCAAGTAAAACGCAGTAAAGACCGCAGCCAAAATTGCCAAAGGCGTCGCAAACAGCATGGCATAGGCCGCCGCTTTTAAGGTACCTGAGGTCAGAGGTACCAAGGATAAACGTGGACTGCTGTCATCTGCTGCTGCCGCCGTTTGCCAGACATAAGCAGCCTCGCGCCGGCCTTCGTAATGCACCTTTGACCACAACTGGCCGCCGGCTACCGCCGGATGCTGCCAGTGCAGTTGGTAGTCCTTGCTCTGTCCAGCGCCCCAGTCCAGTCGCATCCGCTGACGATCGGCACTGAGCTGAAGCTGTTGCAACGGCTGATCCGACAGTCGCAGCTCAGTCAAGCGCTTGCCGGTCGTTGCATGATGCCAGTGCAACACCTCTGGGTGCAGGCTGAAAAAGGTATCGGCCGACAACGGGATCAGCGCCAGCACCTCGCTCTGGTGCAAGGGGATGCCCGGCCGGTCGATCAGCTGCTGATGCAACCGAAACCAGGAATGCACCAGGGCCTCTTGATCCGCCACCAGCAAGGTTCGACTGCCTGGTAACAAGACAGCCGCCTGCCAGCTGCTCAACGCTAGCTGGCCCTGCAAACTAAGTTGCCAATCGCCATCCAGTCGCTGGTACCAGCGAAAACGGCCATCGGCGTGCAACTGCACCCGCTCATCCAGGCCATTGTCAAGCCAGAGCAGGCCGCTGCTGCCAGACTGGCGGCGTTGTGCTTCGACCTGATAGCTGTAGGGCATGGATGACTCTGCTGCGGACTGCGCACTAATGCTGGCGGGTTGAAATAAGGGCCATACCTGCCAGACTAAAAAAACAAAGATGATGGCAAACGCCAAAAGAACGCTGTAACCAACCAGAGTCACCAACCATCGGCTGAAGCAGTCCCGGCTTTGTCTAGTCCACATGCAGCGCCTCCGTTAATCGCTGCCATAAGTCGGCTCGAGTATCTAAAGGCATGGCCTCAAATCCATGCCGCACCGCCAGCTGTTGCCCGGTTTCGGATAGCACCAGCTGCATAAAAGCCAGTTCCGCTGGCCCTGGCCCCAACACCGGATGCGCATTCAAATAAATGTACAAAGTGCGCTGCAAAGCGATCGGCTGCTGGTCCTGCATCAGCGGCACGGTTTTAACTGCAGCGCTTTGGTGCCGGGTCCCGGCAATACCAATGCCATTCTCTGCCAGAGCCACCGCCTGGATCACGGCAGCGGCACCGGGCAACTCATGTACTTCTGGCTTAAAATCGCCATGGCACAGCAGTTGCTGCTTTAAAAAACCATAAGTACCGGATGCCGAGTTGCGGCCAAACAGACTGATACTGCGAGGTCCCAGTGGCGAGGCTATCCCCAGTTCAGACCAACGGCGGATAGACCGCCCTGGCTGACACTGTGGCTCGGCTGAAAACAACGACTCCAACTCAGCAAGCTCTATCGATAGCAACGGATTGCTGTGATGGACATAGACTGCCAGACTTTCCAGTGCGACCGGTATTTCCAGTGGCGGATACCCATGCACCCGCTCAAAATGCTGGCGCTCGGTCTGCGTCATGGGCCGGCTCATTGGCCCAAGGTTGGCGGTCGACTCCGTTAAGGCTACCGCCGCCGTTGCTGAACCACTGGCTTGAATTTGCACATTGAGCCCAGGATGTTGCTGCATAAAGTGCAACGACCAGGCTTGCATCAGACTGTTCAAACTATCCGAGCCCGTGGACGTCAGATTGCCGGCAAGTTGGCCCGGTGACACCCTGTCCAGGTCATCACTCAACGACCGGAAAGTGCCACAGCAAAGCATAATGCCTAAACAAAAGGCAAGCAGCATGTTGCCAATACGCTGGTTCAAATGCCATTTTCTCCTGGATTGAAGCTGATTGTGAGGCAATCCAAGCGCGAGCACTGCGGCTTGGTTGGGAACATGCTGCTATAGTAGCACCGATGCCAGAGCTTGTTGACCTCTACGGAGCTGTTTTTGTCTGTACTGACGGCAGCTTACATACAAAGCATCTAGCCTAGAACAAAAAAATCTGGGAGGCGCCTTTAATATTTTCGTCACAGGTCTACACTTATGGTCATGGAACCTTGTTCCTAATAACGATTAGAATGAACTCCCCCACACTGACGTCAACAAAAGGAATCGCTATGAAGCAGTTGGTCCTGACCGTCATAGGACGCGATAAATCCGGCCTGGTAGAACAACTGGCTACCGTGGTCAATCAACACAATGGCAATTGGATGGCAAGTAACCTTAGCCACCTGGCGGGTTATTTTGCTGGTATCGTGCAACTGGAAGTGGCTGAGACTGATCTGGCCGAACTCACTGACGCATTACAAGCCGTTGCCGATTTAGACATTCATATCCATCATGGCATTGACAGCGCTGACCAAAGCCAGCAATTGCTTAAGTTTGTGATTACCGGCAATGATCGCCCCGGCATCGTGCGCGAGCTGTCCTCGGTGATAAAACACAAAGGTACCAACATCATTCACTTTGAAAGCTCCAAACAAAGCGCCCCCAATTGGGGATCGCCTCTGTTCAATGCTATTGCCACCGTGGAGCTTGCCCCCGGCTTAAGTCGGGATGAGGTGATTGCTGCACTGGAAGCCATTGCCACCGATGTGGTGGTGGATGTTGAAACCGCCGGTTAAACTTTTTATTCAGCGGTCTCTGGCCGCTTCATCGTTCTGTCATAAAACTGCCATAGAGTACCAGCATAGCTATCAGGAGCCGTGCTATGGATACCACCCCCTTTGACTCAGAACAGACTCATGTCCCGATGATCCCCCGCGAGCTTAGCTGGCTGTCCTTCAACGGCCGGGTGCTGCAAGAGGCGGCCGATACCCGCAACCCGGCGATAGAGCGCTTGCGCTTTCTTGGCATTTATTCCAACAACATGGATGAATTCTTCCGGGTGCGAGTGGCCGATGTGAAACGCCGGATCTTATTAAAAAAATACCAGGCCAGCCCGGACGAAGATGCCGAACAATTGCTGCAGGACATTCAGCAAAAAGTGATTGAACAGGGAGAGCAATTCAATCAAATCTACAAAGACATCCAGCTGGAGCTGCGCAAGCACAGCATTGAGTTGATTGACAACAGTCGACTGACCGAGCAGCAACTGGAGTGGGTGCGCAGTTACTTTCGCAGTGAAGTAAAAAAGCACATTTCACCAATCATCTTAAGCAATGAGGAGCAACGACTGGCGCGTTCGCTGGAAGACAACACCACCTATTTGTTTGTTGAAATGAGGGGCCAGGGCAAACCGGAATACGCCATTGTCGAAGTGCCAACGCAGGAGCTTTCTCGCTTTGTTGAGTTGCCACTGGAGCTCAATACCCGCAAGAAAAATGGCCATTATCGCCGTCAGCTGATGCTGCTGGATGATATTTTACTGCTCTGTCTTGCAGACCTGTTCAGTGGCTTCTTCGAGTTCGTTCAGATCCTAGGCTACTCTCTGAAAATGACCCGGGATGCCGAATACAACATCAGCGATACGCTGGATCAAAGCCTGTTGGATAAAATGTCCAAGGGCATCCGCCAACGCTTAAAGTCCGAGCCGGTGCGGCTGGTGTACGATAAAGACATGCCGGAAGCCATGCTGAAAGTGCTTGGCAAGCAGCTGGGTACCAGTTCGATGGACTCGTTAATTCCAGGCGGCCGTTATCGCAACTTTAAAGACTTTATCAGTTTTCCAAATATGGGCCACCACAGCCTGGAGTTTGCCACCCAGCCACCATTACTAAGCCCAGAGTTTGAGCAATACGCCACCAGTTTTGATGCCATTCGCGCCAGCGATATTCTGCTGCACTACCCTTATCAGGATTTTGGCTATTTTACCGAATGGATCCGTCAGGCTTCCTTTGATCCCAAAGTCAGCAGCATCAAACTGACCATGTACCGGGTGGCCAAAAACTCTCGGGTGATCAGTTCTCTGGTGGATGCAGTGCGCAATGGCAAAAAAGTCATTGTAGTGGTCGAGCTCAAAGCACGGTTTGATGAAGAAAACAACATCAACTGGTCCCGCAAAATGACCGAAGCCGGTATCCATGTGGTGTTTGGCCTGACTACGTTAAAGATTCACTCCAAACTCTGTTTAATCACCCGACTGGAACGTGGCAAAGCGGTGCGTTATGCCCATATAGGCACCGGCAACTTCAATGAGAAAACCGCTCGCATCTACACCGATATGAGCTTGTTTAGTTGTCATCCGGAGCTCACCGCCGAAGTCGATCAGGTGTTCGAATTTATTGAGTACAGTTATCGGGCTTATCAGTTCAACCATTTAATTGTATCCCCCACCTGGAGCCGACCGCGTTTGGTGGCCCTGATCCAGCGTGAAATTGGCTTTGCTACTTCAGGCCGTAAAGCGGAAATTATCCTGAAGATAAACAACCTGGTGGATAAAGAGATCATCGCTCTGTTGTATCAGGCCAGTCAGGCCGGGGTGAAAATTCGCATGATCATTCGGGGAATGTGCTCACTGATCCCGGGTATACCAGGGCTAAGCCAGAACATTAAAGTAGTCAGTGTGCTGGATCGTTATCTGGAGCACAGCCGGGTGTATGTATTTCATAATGGCGGCGAAACCGAGGTGTATATATCCTCCGCCGACTGGATGACCCGCAATATTGATCATCGGGTTGAAGTGGGTGTGCCGATCTACGACTTGCGTTTAAAGCAGCAAATCCTTGACATCCTGCACATCCAGCTCAAAGATAACGTCAAAGGGCGGCTGCTCGATGCCAGCCAGAGTAATAGCTACGTGAAACGTGGCAATAAGCGCAATATTCGCTCGCAGCAAGCTACCTATGATTATTTGGCAGCCCTGCAACCCGATGTGCCAGCAAGGACACCCGATTGAGTCAAATAAATGCACAGCCAACGCCAGAACCTAGCCTGATGGCAGCGGTCGATCTGGGTTCGAATAGTTTTCATCTGGTGATCGCCCGCGAGCTAGATGGCGATCTGCAGTTGCTGCATCGTGAAAAACAAAAAGTCCAGCTGGCCGAAGGTCTCAGCAGCGATCTGATCCTGACGGAAGACGCCATGGAACGTGGCCTTACGGTGCTGCGCCAGTTTGCTGATACCTTGTCCGGCATTGCGCCTGAGGCTGTCCGGGTGATTGCCACCTACACCTTGCGCCGGGCCAGAAACAGTCAAACCTTTCTGCGCCGAGCCAGTAGTTTCTTCCCCTACCCGATTGAAATTATTTCCGGCCAGGAGGAAGCTCGCTACATTTATCAGGGGGTCGCGCATTTCGAACATGCCAGCAATCGACGGCTGGTAATGGATATTGGCGGTGGTAGCACCGAATTTGCCCTCGGCGAAGGCTTCGAAGTGTTGCGGCTTAGTAGCCGCAATATGGGCTGTGTCAGCTTTGGCAATGAATTTTTCGCTGGTGGCAAACTTAGTGCCAAACGCTTTGCTCGCGCTATAGTCCAGGCTGAGCAGGAGCTTGAGTCGGTAGCCAGTGGCTTCAAGAAAACCGGCTGGCAACAGGCTCTTGGCACTTCTGGATCCGTCAAGGTGCTACGCGATATTCTGCAGCAGCAACTGCAAACCGATGGGGTGCTGCGTCTAGTGGACTTACTGCAACTGCAACAATTGCTGCAACAAGCGGGGCATACTTCCCATCTGCAGTTGGCTGGACTGAGCGACGACCGCCGTCCATTGCTGGCACCGGCCCTCAGTATTGCGATTGCTGCTTTTCAGATGCTGGATATCCACGAAATGCACTATTGCGATGCCGCGCTGCGTGAGGGGGTACTCAATGAAATGCGTGAACACCGTTATGAACAGGATATCCGCCAAAGCACCATCAGTAGTTTACAGCGGCGTTATCAGGTAGATGAGAGTCACTGCCTGCGATTGGAACGCACGGCCCGGCAACTGATCAGTCATTGCCAGATCGACTGGCAGTTAGCCAATACAGAAACACGGCTCTTGCTCTGGGCTTGCCAGGTGGTGGAAATTGGCTTGCAGATTAATTCTTCCGGTATTCAAAAGCACTCTGCTTATATTTTGCAGCATGCCAACCTGCCTGGTTTTAATCAGGAGCAACAACAGCTACTGGCTTTTTTAGTCCGCTTTCATCGCCGCAAACTCAAAGGCTTTAGTCTGCCAACACTCTATCTTTTCCCGCCACATCAACTGTTACGCTTGCTGGTGTTGCTGCGCCTTTCGGTGTTACTGAACCAGAAACGGCGTGATGACTGGTTGCCTGAGCTGGGCGTTCATGCCAGTGAACGAGGCCTGACGCTCACCTTGCCCACTGACTGGTTGGCCAAACAACCGCTGCTGCAGGCCGATCTGCAGCAAGAAGCCGACTGGCTGAGCAAATTAGGTTTTGCACTGAGTTTGCCATCGCAATTCCCAGAGCTGCCCTATGTCTAAGCGGCGCCGCTGCCCTTGGCTGGATACCAGCAAAGCGGATTACATGGCCTACCACGATGAAGAATGGGGTGTGCCGCTGTTTGATGATCAAAAGCTGTTTGAGTGTATTACGCTGGAGAGCGCCCAGGCCGGCCTGAGTTGGTACACGGTTCTGAAAAAGCGGTCGCATTACCGTGAGGTTTTTGCCGGCTTTGATGCCGGACAAATGGCGCGTTTTGACCAGCAACGGATTGAGCAACTGCTGCAAGACCCCGGCATTATCCGCAACCGCCTCAAAGTGGAAGCTGCGGTTAACAATGCCCGCAGCTTTTTGGCTATTCAAGAAGCCTTTGGCAGCTTTTCGGCCTATCAATGGCGCTTTGTTGATGGCAGGCCGCAAGTGAATCGCATTCGTGGCCCAGAAGATTACCGCGCTACCAGCAAAGAGTCCGATGCGATGAGCAAGGATTTAAAACAGCGCGGTTTTAAATTTGTCGGCTCCACCATCATTTACGCCCATATGCAGGCTTGCGGTATGGTGAATGATCACAGCCTGCACTGCTTTCGCCGTCAGCAGATTATCGACAGCTATCCGGCGCTTGGGCTAGGCTGATACTGAGCTTTAGTCTTCCGCCGCCAGGCTGAAGGAAAAACTGCTGCCGGCGCCGGGTTCACTGAAAATCAGCAAGCGGCTGTTGTGGCGCGATAGTACGTGTTTTACAATGGCCAGCCCCAGACCACTGCCGCCAGTAGCACGACTTCTGGCCTGATCCACCCGGTAAAAGCGCTCGGTTAAACGTTTTACATGCTTAGGTGCAATGCCCTCGCCATTGTCATTGACCGAAAACACCGCCTTGTGGTGCTGGCGCTGCCAGCTCACTTTGATCTCACCACCTGGCGGAGTGTACTTAATGGCATTGGTGATCAGGTTGGAAAAGGCCGAACGAAGCTCATCGGCGCTGCCCTTGACGACCAACTGCTCGTCAATGTGAAATTCTATCTGGTGCTGCTTGTCCCGGTTCAACGACTGTGCTTCTTGCTCCAGATAATGCAGCAGCTCCGGTACCTTCACAATGTGCTCGTGTTGTACCGGGCCAGAGGCTTCTATCCGTGATAAGGCAAGCAGTTGTTGCACCAGTGCCTGCATTCGCAATGTTTGATCCAGCATCACCGGGTGAACTTTTTGCCACATGGCTTCATCGGGTAATTGCCCAGGTTCCAGCATCTCCAGATAACCCTGCACCACCGTCAGTGGGGTACGCAGTTCATGTGAGACGTTGGCAACAAAGTCTTTTCGAATTTGCTCTAATTGCTTTAGCTGGGTAATATCGCGCACAATAAGCAAGTACTGATGGTCGCCATAAGGCACAAAACGAAACTCCAGCACCAGTTCCTGAGCATGATGAGCCGTTAAAATTAAGGCTTCTTTGAACTGCTGGCGATGCAGGTAGTTTTGAAACTCAGGGTGACGCACCAGATTGTCGATGCGCTGCCCTTCGTCCTGTGGCCAGTGCAGGCCAATCAGCATCTGTGCCAACCGGTTGCACCACAAAATGGTCCACTCATCGGATAACAGCACGATGGCCTCGGGCAAAGCCTCGGCGCCATCACGGAACTGCCGTACAATGGCACGCATTTGCTTTTGTTTGTGCCGGGCTTTACGTTGCTGGTAGTAAATACCATCGAAAATCTGCTGCCAGCTCCAGCGCCCTTCTGGCGGTGTCAGCTTGCGGTCACGCCACAGCCAGCGATCGACTTTAAACAGGTGCAGATAGTGCCAGCTCAAGAGTCCAAGGGCTGCCAGCAGCATAGCTTCTGTGGCAAAACCCCAGATACTACCAATCAGGGCTGAGGCCAGAAATAAGCAAGCAATCCGAAACAGGATCGCTCGTTTCGATAATAAAAGGCGCATGCGTGCTGCTTACCTGCCTTACTTGAGTGAGAACCGATAACCTGAGCCGCGAACCGTCTGGATCAGGCGATCATGGCCAGCCGGTGATATGGCTTTGCGCAAACGGCGGATATGCACATCCACGGTACGATCCTCGACATACACATTGGTGCCCCAGACATGATCCAGTAATTGCTCACGGCTGTAGACACGCTCCGGATGGGTCATAAAAAAGTGCAATAAACGAAACTCTGTTGGTCCCATATCCAGCGCTTCTTCTTTGGCGCTAACCCGGTGTGAAACAGGATCAAGCTTCAACCCTTGAACTTCAATCACATCATCCAGGCTGGTCGGTGAAACCCGGCGGATCACCGCTTTGATGCGGGCCATCAACTCTTTGGGTGAAAACGGCTTGGTGACGTAATCATCGGCGCCGACTTCCAGGCCTTTGACCTTGTCTTCTTCCTCACCACGGGCCGTAATCATAATGATAGGGATTTGCCGGGTTAATTCGTGCTGTTTCATCTTTTTGGCAATCTGAATACCACTGCCGCCTGGCAGCATCCAGTCCAACAACACCAAATCAGGATAGGGCTCAATCAAAGAGTCCATCGCCTGATCGACATCTTCTGCCGTGGCCGCCTGATAGCCATTTTGCTCCAGCACAAAACACAGCATATCGCGGATCGGTGCTTCATCTTCCACCACCAGTACACGTCGTGACATAGCCTTTCCTATCTGCTAACTAATTGAGTTGCTGTATTATCTCTCGCTATTATGACAGATTTATGAAAAAAACCGAGGACGTTAAATAATGCAGGCAAAAGCATCAAGAAATACACACCAAAATAACAAAAAAAAGCCCTCCAAGCGGAGGGCAAATCTAGGGTAACAGGGTTAGCAACAGTGCAAGAACCACACCGTCGAACGATATTATGCCGATAGCAGATGATCATTTCATGGCAGTTTGGCGACACTTTTGTGAAAAGCGCTGAACAAATAAAGGAAGTAGAGTTCACTGACCGACAATAACATTAAAAAAAGAAAAGCCCTCCAAAAGAGGGCTCCAAACAAGGTAACAGGGTGTTGCGGGTTTAGAAGTTGTAGATCATACCCAAAGAGAAGCCTGAGCTGTTCTCGCCAGCCAAGGCAGGTAAGCGGGTATCACGACCACCGCTGGCAATGGTGAAGGCTGCAGCATCGTCGTTGGAAGTCAAACCATAGACCGCATACATGGTTAGAGCACGGCCAAAGCTACGGTCAATACCTACAGCAATCATGTTGGCGCCAGAATCAGCCAGGTCGTTTTTACCCGCCTGATAGAACTGGCCGCGCAAGGTGTAATCTTCAATTTTGTAGCTGGCACCGATACCCCATACATTGCGGTCACCACCAGACAAATTGCTGGCTGTCTGGTACAGTGCAGAGACTTTCAGCTGCTTGCTGATATCGTAGCTGACACCTAAACGCAGTGCATTTGGATCATCACCAGCCGCATTTTCATAGGTTTCATAAGCGATGGCAGCATAAAGGCCATTGGCATTGTAAGTAAATGAGGTGCTGAACGACTCACGGTCATTTTCAACCGTTGCATCATTGGCATTATGTGGCGTGTACTGGAAATCAAAAGTAAAGCCGTTCATTGCCGGGCTGCGGTAATGAACACCATTACGGTAACGGTTATCAAAGCTCATACCTGGGCCACTGGTGATGTTACGGGCATCACCCACACGGTCACCGAACATATCGGTACGACCACGTACAATTTTTAACGGGGTATCAAAGAAGCCGACACGAACCAAACCAAAGTCGCCACGTAGTCCGACGAAAGAGTCGCGGGTAGCAAAGTTGCCACCACTTTGATCGTAACGGATATTCTGCTCCAGTTGCATCACGGCGGTTAAGCCTTCAGCTACTTCGGTGCTGGCCGCAAAGCGCAAACGGCTGGAGTTGCTGGAAACGTTCATCCCGCTATCCACGCCATCGTTCAGATGATCAAGCGATACATGCGCCCGACCGGAAACTTTGACATTAATATCACTGGCCATCGCTGGCATTGCAAAAGCAGAAACGACAGCGGCAGCGAGTAAAGAAGTTTTGATGGTTTTCATTCGGAGCTCTCCAGACCTTATTATGGGTGTCTACTTGTATTTGCTGGCGCTATTATCAGAGCTGAAGATGACAGATAAATGTCTTTTCAATGACATTTTAATGACAAAAGGGCTTTAAGCCCTTTTGTAAAAAACAGAGGAAGCCACCGGGCTTATGTTCGGCCTTTATCCACCACTGCCTCGACTTCTTCTTCGGTCAGATGGCTGACATTTTGTCCTTTGGAAATAAAGATACTGAACTCACAAATATTCTGAGCATGATCACCAATCCGCTCCAATGCACGGGCGACCCAAATCAGATGCAGACCACGGGTGATCTGACGGGTATCTTCCAGCATGTAGGTGAGATTATGGCGTAAAATACGACCATAATCGTGATCAACCAGCTTATCTTGTTTCAGGATCGCCAAGGCAAGTGCCGCATCCATTTCTTTAAATGCGGATAGCGATTGCTGTAACATGTGCAGCACCTTATCACCCATCATTTCAATGTCTTCAAGCTGTGCTTCGGTCGGACGCTGGCATTCTTCATCCAGCAACTGTTTGGCAATATGCTCAGCCTGATCACCAATTCGCTCAACATCGTTGATGCTTTTGAGCACGCCAACGATTAAACGTAAATCACGGGCCGCTGGCTGGCGACGAGCAATGATTTCCAAACAATGTTCTTCAATACCAATTTCATGGGTGTTAACCGTACGATCGGTCTGAATCACTTCCAGTGCCAAGTCACGGTCGCCTTTAATAAAAGCTTTGATGGCATCACGCAGCTGTTGTTCAACCAGGGCGCCCATGGTCAGTAAGCGATCGACCGCTTCATTCAATTCATCGTCGTACGACTGAGAGTAATGTCCGGTAATTTTATTCATCATCAATGTCCTCTGATCCCGCCTGCTTAGCCGTAACGGCCGGTGATGTAATCTTCAGTCCGCTTGTTTTGCGGGTTGGTAAAGACCTCGTTGGTCGGCCCCACTTCCACCAGCTCACCCAGATGGAAAAAAGCGGTGCGATCTGAGACCCGTGCCGCCTGCTGCATGTTGTGCGTGACCATCACAATGGTGAAATTGGTTTTCAGCTCATCAATCAGCTCTTCAATAATCGAGGTAGCGATGGGATCCAGCGCCGAGCAGGGTTCATCCATCAGAATCACTTCAGGGCTAACGGCTATGGTACGGGCAATGCACAGCCGCTGTTGCTGACCACCGGATAAGCCGGTAC
>JAFIFR010000303.1 GCA_020831935.1 Alkalimonas sp. | reverse complement strand
CTGCGGATCCAGGTACCTGCCGGGTACACCCCCAACTCATCGCAGAACTCCCCCTCCAGCACCAGAATTTCTTCCCCTCCCACGTGAATGTGAGGGCTAAACCGGGTGTGGGGCGCCCAGCGCACCAAGGCAGTGCTGACGCCATGGTGTTCATGCAGCGGCATGACGGACAATCCTGGCACCAAACCCGGATGCCAGGGCATGTCGTTGGTCTGCAATGCGACCGTCTGGTCATCATCTGCCGAGAATTGCCACAATTTTACCCACAACAGACAGCCACCTTTGGAAAATGGGGTATGGCTTGAGCCCGGAGGGTTGCGTAAGTAGCTCCCGGCAGGGTAATCCCCATGCTCATCCGAAAACACGCCTTCCAATACATAAATTTCTTCGCCCCCGTCGTGCGTGTGGGGGCTATACCCAGAGCCGGGCTCATACCGAACCAGACTGGTGGCTCGGGCAACTTCATCCCCAGCCCTGTCCAGCATAAGGCGTGACACCCCCGCCATCGGGGATGCTTGGTAACTGGCCTCTTCGGGAAAGATCACCACGCGCTGGGTGAAATCAGCATGAACTTGCATCAATAATTGTCCTCAACTTGGCAAGATGCTTTATGACGCACCGTTAGGTTAGCATATTCTAATACGCGGCTTGCAGACTATTGGATTCAGAGCCCGTTAAAATGCTTAGGAAAACGTGAAAAATGCCAAGCCATAAGGAAAGAGAAATACTTGAGGTAAAAATGATACTAAATGGCTGCCCCAGCAGGAATCGAACACCCCCATTTTCAAAGGCTTCCAGCGGTTAAATTCGCGCTGTGTTACCACCTGTGTTACTAACTAAAAACACTGCACAATTAGAATAAAATCCATTTAAAATCAACAAGTAAAATAAATTTCTTGCCCCACCGAAAACTATAGCCAACTTTACTCTCCAGAGCAACAAAATGCATCTTTTAGAGCGCATGGCAATGACTTTTTCCGACGTAATCTTGAATGCATTTTTGACATTTTTTAGAAAAAAATCTCAAGCAGCTGATATACATCCAGCATAAACTATCATCAAAGCATCAGAAATTTGTCCCTATTCCAGTCAAATTGCCAAGCTCTATACGTTATTGCCCCAAAATGCCTTCCAAAGCTACTAATTGTTGCTGGTAGCTATCAGGTTTCTTCTTTTTGAACGCCGCCAAGTTCAAGATCTTCCACTTCACCGATGGGAAGTTCTGAAAATCATAAATAGACCAGTCAGGCTCCAAACGGTTTAGGCTTAACACAAACTCCTTATCTTTTTCGTCAAAACTGGCATTGATGGTTTCTATAAGCTGAAGCCTTGTTGCTTCATAATCTTCGTAACTGAATGCTATTGCGCTCATACCTGCAAATTGCCGCTCAAAGGCTGTGCGCTGGTCAAGTAAATTTGGGGTCAACATTTCATAGGTAGGACGATTACTACTTAGTAGCCCAAATAAGAAACCGCGTTTAATGTCATCCGTAAAGCCCTCGTTATCGAGTAATAGCTTTACATCAAATAAATCCCTTGGGTGCTGCCGGTCTAAGGCTGCACAAAGTTTCCCACCATAGAGTTGCTCAAGCGGCACTATGGGCATGACACAAAAAACATCAAACGCTTTCTGTGCGCTATCGCAAAGGGGAGCTTTTGTCGCAGGCCCTAGCAGGCCCCTTCCTATCGTATTGACTTCAATCTTGATGGTCGTGCCCTGATCGTCAAGCAATAATTTACAAATATCCTCTTTATGCTGAACTCGTACCGATGGGAGTAAGCCTTCAACACGTGCTTTGATCCGCGATAAGGCAGAATGAATTCTTTCAAATGTTTCACTTCGTCCAGCTATCTCGACATAGGTTAAATCGATGTCCACAGAAAGCCGAGGCATATCCCGTACAAAGAGATTAATCGCCGTGCCACCATGCATAGCAAAGCAACTCTCCTTGGCAACTTCGGGCAATACATCCAATAGAAGCCTGACCTGCCCTTTATAAGCTTCGCTCATGTGACGCTCTCCAGCTCCTTGGGAACGGTTAGTTGATACTTCGGTACATAAGCCCCATGACTCACGATGGCACGCTTGCCTGAGCCCAAATCGACTCTATCGGGCTTGAGGTAATTTAGCCACTCATGCCCTGCTTTCTCAGCTAAGTAAAGGAACAACCGTTTAACCTTTATTGAAGTACATACTTCTAAAAGAGTTTGAACCGAGGTCGGCCGCAAGTTATTGAGACCCTCTAGGAGCTCATAGACTTCCATAAGCGGCTGGGATTTAGGTGCCAGATACAAAGATTCCATCACAGCCCTGGCTGGGCTGGACACTTTAACCTTAAAGCCTTTGTGCTCAACTTCAACCATGCCAATATCTGGGGGTAAAAACGATGTCGGCTTGTAATCTACGTTTACCCCCCAATCTCGCTTCTTAAACCACAGGGGTACATGGTCTTGATGACCACCGAATAGCTGTACCGACTTCGTAGCCAGCTCTAAATAATGCGCTTTACCCTGCATAGCCAGCGCTGTTTTTGCCGCAGGATGAACCGAAAGACCCAGCTGGGTTTGCAAGGCATAGATCCCGCCCAGATAGTCGACCTGATCGCCATGGCGTATGAGAGCCCCTGTCCCTATCGAGTCAAACCACTTGCTTTTCCTATACTGTTTCTGGAGATCGAGGCTATACCCCTGCTCTCTCAGCCAAGAGGAAACCAGCACGACTCCCGAAGGCTGCGAGCTAAGAAGCTGGTTTATTTTGTATCCTCTTTCCGTATTCAAAATACCTATCCACTTTTAATTTTAAACTTAACTGACAAAAAGGTTTAGAATAAGCTTTATATTGGTATCTTAAATACCTAATTGCAAGTTTTTTTAAACTTGGTGGTTGAGGGTAAATGTTGTATTCCGGGTATTGTTGCTGACATGACTAAGCCAATTTTACGAACAAGCTTGACGGCTGAAAAAGATAAGCAAGCGAAGCAAAAAATTAAAAGCCGTCAAACCAACAAGAGTAAAACTAAAGCATGAAAGCAGGGCTCTAAAGAAACGAACGATTTAACACTGCAATACTACCGGCTCATTAAGTGCCCTAAATGGTATGAATAAAAGGCACTAAACGCGCAATATTGCGTGCATCATCGATGCCTCGATGATAGCAACCGTCAAACTGCAAGCCATGGTGCGCCAGCGCGGCCATTAAGCCAGAGCGCCGGTTGGCGGCCCTGCCCTCGCGCCAGCGTTTCTTTAGGTTGATGTGCTGAAGCGCCATAAACGATGGCGCACTGCCATGGCGCTGCTGCTCGGCCAGCAATTGATTCCGATCATAATCACCCCAGGAGCCCCAGGCAGTCAGCGAATAAGGCTGCAACCAGGCATCCATGGCCGCAATGGCGTCGCTGTAAACAGGGGCCAAGTCTACATCCTGCTGGCGAATGCTGGTCAGCTCGGTGCAAA
>JAFIFR010000220.1 GCA_020831935.1 Alkalimonas sp. | reverse complement strand
CACATCGCCTTGGAAACCAGCATGATTATCGATTGCGATCAGCACGATTGGCTAGAAATTTTTTGTTTGCGTCGGCAGCTGCTGTTGTTGAATTTACGGGATGGCACTGCCCTGACAGCAAGAGCGACCGATACCCGCAATACCGCCGAACAGGAGTTCCTGCTGTGCGAAACTGCCAGCGGTGAGCGGGCCATTCCACTGCTGGCGATTGCCAGTATTCAACCGCTGCAGGATTTCGGCCAAGCCGATGGTGAAGCAATACAGCTGAAGCTGCAGGAATAACCTGAGTGATGGGGCTATCTGGATGGTGGCCACAATGAGGATCTGGATGGGCCGAATTCGTCGGCTGGCTGGATTGAACTCGCAGATGCCCGACCAGCTTGACGCGATTCCTTGGTAAACTGACCAACCGATTTTAAACCCTGTCGATGTGGAGA
Organism: Alkalimonas sp.; assembly: GCA_020831935.1. GTDB lineage: Bacteria > Pseudomonadota > Gammaproteobacteria > Enterobacterales > Alteromonadaceae > Alkalimonas. Next base: position 3,022 of record JAFIFR010000220.1, on the reverse strand, counting down.
AAAAACCTGGTGTTTTCTGTCGAGTTTAAAGTACGTGATTACGAGTGCGATATGCAGGGCATTGTCAATAATGGGGTGTATTTCAACTACCTGGAGCATGCCCGCCATGAGTTTTTGCACAGCAAAGGCATTGATTTCGCTGAATTAGCCCGCCAGCAGGTCAATTTGGTGGTGGTGCGCTCGGAAATGGACTACAAAGCGCCGCTTATCAGTGGTGATCATTTCGTGGTTACGGTCGCTTATGAGCCCATTTCAAAGTTGCGTTTTGGTTTTCGCCAGCAGGTAGTCCGTAGCCGCGATCAGCAAGTGATGCTGGAAGCTTTGGTGATTGGCACTGCGGTCAATGCCAAGGGGCGGCCTTTTGTGCCGGAGGCGTTAAGCTTGCTGAACTAACATCGGGGCGGTCAAGCCGCCCTGATCCATCCACGCATTAACCAATCCGGTAATCCTCGCCATCCGGTGCGGTGAACTGCTTGGTACAGGCTGGCAATTGGCAACCATGCACCAGACTGAACCAAGCTTGCTGCTCCGGCAGTTCAATCTGAATATCGCTGATGCCGGCGCTATCGCTGTGTTCACAGTGGCCCAGACTGATTTCGACATGGCGGCCATCCTGCTTTAGTACCAGCGCATCCGGGGCGCTTTTACGGCCACACAAGGCGACAAACTGCCCGGGTTGCTGCAAGCCTGCTTTGCGGCCATCGGCAAAGAACACCAACAGATGTTGGTAGTAGACTTCGTACTGGCAGACGTCGCGGTGCGAGCCTTCGGTCAGTGGAAAGAGTTTATCCAACACCCCTTTGGAATACGCCATGACCTGCTGCACATGATGTTCGTTCAGCTGATGGATCTGGCTGATTTCCTGCTGGATCAGCGGCTGAAGGTCTCTTTGGCTCGTTGCGGCTTGTGTCATCGTATTCATTGTTTGTTCCTCACGCTCTATCCGTATGCTTTGCCCGTGGTTCATGCCACTGGTGCTGTCGGGTACCGGCAGGGAGTTATTGCCCTTGCTCGATTTTTAGTCTAGGCTAATTTGAAGCGTAATTTGACAATAAAAATTTTACACTGTGAATTTTACAAAATGAAAGCCAATAAATCCTTGCTGCGAAAGTCGCATTTTCTCGGCACCAAAATACGTAACTTGCGAAAACGCAACCATTTAACCATGGAAGACTTGTCGACCCGGTGCGTTCGGGTGAACCCGGAATCGGCGCCATCGGTGTCTTATCTGTCGATGATTGAACGCGGCAAACGGGTGCCCAGCATCGAGATGCTGGAAGTCATTGCCGAGGTATTCCAAAAACCATTGGACTGGTTTTTGGATGGCGACGAACTGCAAGAAGACATTATTCCGAATAAAGGCAGCCGCGGCGGTATTCATGGCATGCCGCTGGAACCCGGCTTTTTATTTTCAGCCGATATTTTGCAAATTGCTCTGCCGGAGCTGCTGTCGCAAACCGGCACCAGCTCGCGGCAGTTTGCTCAGTTGTTGATCCGCGCGCATCAGGAGCACCATCAAAACCATTTTCCGGAGCTGGAAAGAGCCGCCGAGGACATTGGCTTAAAACGCATGCCACTGAGTGTGGATGACTTGATGGCGCTGGCAAAAGCTCAGGGTTTGCATATTAGTTGGTTTGATGAAGCGCCAACCGAGCTGTTGGATGAGCTGGGGGTGCGCAGCCGCAATGTGCCGACGTCCTGGTTCGAACCACCCAAGGCATTGAAGCTTAACCGCTTGTTGCAGCAGTACCCAACCCGGTTGAAGTACGAGCTGGCGGTGCATATTGGCCATGCGGTGCTGCACAATAAAGATGGTGTAAAAAGTGCGATGTCGGTCGGCGGCGCCCATACTGCCGGAGCCATGGTCACCGACTCGGTGTCGCCGGAAGATATCCTGCACGCCTGGCGCGATTTTGAATCCAGCTTTTTTGCCGGTGCTTTGCTTTGCCCCAAGGTGCCGTTTCGCCAGTTGCTGGACCGCCACGGCTATGAGATCAGCAGTCATCGATTGGCGGAGGTGTCGGCATCCGTTGCCATGCGGCGCATGACGGCTGTTTCCAGCTATCCGCACTGGCACTACTTTGATGCCTACACCCCAGGTAAACTGAAAGCCGTTTATCGGGGCAATGGCATCCCGCTGCCTTGGGGCAACATGCGCGAGGTGGACGATCCCTGCCAGCACTGGGCGGTGTTTCGGATGTTTGATGGCACCGGTGAGGGCAGCTCGGCGCAGCTGTCTTTGCTGGATGTGCATGGCAAACCCCGTATCTATTGCTGCGAGTCGGTACGGGTCAAAGATTTAGCCAGCAATGCTCATGTGCTTTGTGCCGGCATCGACTTAACCCCTGCCATTGCCGCTCAGGGGCTGGATGCCGACAGCCTGGCAGCGGATATGAAAGCCTTGTGCATTGCCGAAGGCGGCGCTGCTAAAATTCCGGCTTCGGTGCGCAGTCCACTGATTAGTGTTGCCAATATCTTAAATATTAACTGGATCAGCCGCAGTCTGGACAAGCCGGCTCAGCTGATTTGCTCGCGCGGCACCCGGTGTCCCAGGCAGCCGTCTTGTTATCACTGTCCGGGGTTTTCCACAGGCTGACAGCGGTGATTTCAGCTATACTTCTTTGCAGGAGGAGCGCACCGTGGATTACGAATTTTATTACAATCGGGACACCGGAAATTTTGCCCTGAACTTACCGCTGGAGCAGGATGCCATTGCCCGCTTTTTACTGGATGAGTTTGTGCTGGATCAGGCCGGTTACCACCTGTTGCTGCGTGAGTTGCATGGCCTGGGTAACCACAGCAGTTGGCAGTATCAGGGCCGGAACTGGTCCTTGTTTGTCGAAGATGGCGATGTGCTGGTGTGTCATCATTCACTGCTGGAGCTCGAACACGAGCCCTTGCCTGATAAGTTGGCTGGCAGCCAGCTGGCGCTGGATGAAGACAACCTGCAAGGCGAATGTGGCCTGGATGATTTGATTCGACTGGTTGAACAGTGGCAAGTGTTTGTGGCAGGGCAGCGGGG
>JAFIFR010000219.1 GCA_020831935.1 Alkalimonas sp. | reverse complement strand
CGCCTTTGTAGGTGCGAAGATAAGCGTCGTCCGGCAGTTGCCAGCACACCGCATCTTCGTTGCCGGTTTTGCCGCCCGCTTCCGAGCTGGCGGCGATGGTCAGTTGCAGCAGCGGTGCGCTCAAGGCAATCCCCGTTATTTATGGCCAACGTCGATGGTATGGACGGTGCCATCCGGCAGCACTTCGGTGATATGGCCTTTCGGATTGTCCAAAAACACAATCGCCACCAGCCCTACCAGCGCCGAAGCCGCAATCACAAAGAAGAAGGTACTGTAGCTGACGAAACTGAGCACGGTCAAATAGACCACAGCGCCCACATTGCCATAGGCCCCGGCCATACCGGCGATCTGGCCGGTCATGCTGCGCTTGATCAGCGGGATCATCGAAAAGACGGCGCCCTCACCGGCCTGCACAAAGAAAGAACAGGCCATGGTCACCAGCACCGCCAGCGGGATCCACCAGTAGCTGTCGATCAGCCCCATCAGGAAATACCCCACCGCCAAACCGGCAATCAGCACCAGCATGCTGCGACGACGGCCAAATTTATCTGAGAACCAGCCGCCCATCGGCCGCGAGACCAGATTCATAAAAGCAAAGCCCGATGCCAATAAACCCGCTGTGACCGGTGTTAAACCTTCAAAGGTTTGCAGGAAAAACAGCGGCAGCATCGAGACCACCGCCAGCTCCGAGCCAAAGGTCGCAAAGTAAGCCACATTTAAAATACCCACCTGCTTAAAGGAGTATTTTTGCATCTCCGGCACCCCTTCGCGCAAATGCTCGGCATTGATGCGCCAGGTTTGCTGGGTCTGAAAAATAAAGAGCAGCACCAGGACGCCGAGGAAGATATACATCCAGCTCTCATCAAACAGGTTCACACCAGCCGGCGACAAACGCCAGGCCAGAATACCCAGCGCCAGGTACATCGGAATGTTCATGGCAATCAACAGCCAGAGATCGCCCCAGCTGGTTACTTCCATCGCACCGGTTTTCTTCGGTTTGAAGTAAATCGAGCCCTTGGGCGTATTGCGGGCGTACTTGTAAAACACCAGGCCGTAGAGGCCACAGACTACGCCGACACTGGCAATGGCGTAGCGCCAGCCATCATCGCCGCCATACATCAGCGCTAGGGTGGGCAGTAGCATGGCCGCAGCGGCCGAGCCAAAGTTGCCCCAGCCGCCGTAAATGCCTTCTGCCGTGCCCACCTGATGGGCCGGAAACCATTCACTGACCAAGCGGATGCCAATCACAAAACCCGCCCCGACAAACCCCAGCAAGAAGCGGAAAATCGCCAGACTGGTGTAGGTGTTGGCAAAGGCAAAACCGATGCACAAAAAGGCCGAGATAATCAGCAAGCCGGAATAAATAATACGCGGACCATACTTATCGACCAGCATCCCCACCACAATCCGCGCCGGTATGGTGATGGCCACGTTTAAAATCAGCAAAGCACGAATTTGCGCATCGGTCAGGCTTAAACTGGCCTGGATTGACGACAGCAAAGGCGCATGGGCGAACCAGACCGCGAAGGTCAAAAAGAACGCAAACCAGGTCAGGTGCAGGGTTTTAATTTTTGGGTCGCTGAATCGCAGCAGATTCAGACTGCCAGTGTCAGACATAACTCACCTCAGGTGTGAAAGGACAATTCCTGGCGCCAGTTTCTGCGCCTTTGCCAGAGCATAACTTGATCTGCATCAACAGGAAAAACCATTGAAATTACAAGGAAAAGGAGCATTACCCCCTAGGTGATAGCGGCACCCAGCCGCCAGCGCAGAGCTTGGCTGAAAACTCTAACCCCAAAGGAGTAGCTGCCTGCAAAAGCAGCAGAAGTTAAGCTTCTTCGGGGTATTCCCTGGGCGCCATGCAGCGGCAGGAAAAGCGGCGTATGATAACCGCAGATCCCGCCACAGGAGCCACAGCCAGATGAATGCGACCCTGCCTCACGCCTGGCGTGCGCTTACTCTGGCCACCCTGGCCTTTGCGGCCAATTTCTCGGTCTGGACCCTGTACGCGGTGCTGGCCATCGATTTTCAGGACAAGCTGGATTTAACCGGTACCGAACTGGGTATTTTGCTGTCGGCGCCCATTCTATCCGGTGCTTTGCTGCGCTTTCCGCTTGGCATTCTGTCGGAATACCAAAGTGCCCGCAGCCTGTGGCTCTGGCAAATGGCGCTGACCATACCGGCGCTGTTGCTGCTGCCGTTGATTGACAGTTTTCAGGGCTTTTTCTGGCTCGGTCTCTGGATTGGTATCAGTGGTGTCTCTTTTACTTTTGGCATTCGTTATGTCACCGACTGGTTCAGCCGCGAGCAGCAGGGCCTGGCACTGGGTATTTTTGGTGCTGGCAATGCCGGCGCGGCCATTTCATTAATTTTGCTACCGTTTTTGGTGCACTGGCAGGGCTGGGCCTGGACCGGGCCGGCCTATGCCGCCGGCTTGCTGTTGATGCTGCTGCTGTTTGCCGGCTTTGCGCCCAAACTGCCAGCCTATGTGCAAAGCTATCAGCCGCCCTGGCGTGAACAGCTCAAGCCGCTGCGCCATTCCCAGGTCTGGCGGTTTGGCCTCTACTATTACTTTGTGTTTGGCAGCTTTTTGGCCCTGATCCTCTGGCTGCCGCAGTACTACATGCAGGCCTATCAGCTGGATTTGCAACAGGCAATGGCCTTTACCTTGTTTTTTGTCACCACCTCCAGCATGGCCCGGGCGCTGGGTGGCTGGTTTGCCGATCGCTACGGCGGCCGCGCCGTCAACTGGAGCGTGTTTTGGGTCTGCCTGGTCTGTTTGTTCTTTTTAAGCTACCCGCCTACCACCATGACCATTCATGGCCTGGAGCGGGATGTTGAGCTGACCATAGAAATTAATGTCTGGCTTTTTACCGCACTGATTTTCATCATTGGCATCGCCCAGGGCTTTGGTCGCGCCAGTGTGCTGAAGATTACCCACGATCATTACCCGCAGCAGATGGGTTCGGTCGGCGGCATTATCGCCACCATTGGCGCTTTGGGTGGCTGCACCCTGCCGATTGCCTTTGGTGCCGCTCAGGATGCGCTTGGCATTGCCAGCGCCAGCTTTATGGTGCTGTACGCCGTACTGGCACTGTGCATGACCATGATGTTTTTTGCCATTCGCAGCGAGCAACTGCAAAAGCACCTGCAAGCGGCACTCGCCAGTAACTTCTTTGAGGATAACGATGATGCAAATCACTGATGTACAGCAGGAAGAGGCACTCAAGCCGTTGCTGCGCCAGGCTTTTCGGCCATTGTTTTTATTTGGCGCCCTGTTCAGCTTGCTGGCCATGCTGCTGTGGGGCCTGGCACTTAGCGGCGTAATTGCCCTGCATCCTTATGGCGATCTGCTGTTCTGGCATCAGCATGAAATGCTGTTTGGCTTTGTAGCCGCTATTATTGTTGGCTTTTTACTGACCGCCGTACAAAACTGGACCGGCCTGCGCGCCACGCATGGCAGCCCCCTGCTCCTACTGACGCTGGT
>JAFIFR010000218.1 GCA_020831935.1 Alkalimonas sp. | reverse complement strand
AATTTGGCAATAAACTGATCGGCACCGACTTTTTTTACCATGGCTTCGTTGAAAACACCGCTTAATGACGAGTGCAGTACCACATGCATTCTGGCCAAATCCGGGTCGGCTTTCACTTGCGCCGTTAAGGTATAGCCATCCATCTCCGGCATTTCAATGTCTGAAATCAGCAAGGGCACTTTCTTGGAGATATCACCACCGAGCTCTTCGGCTTTTTTCTTCAACCACTGCAGGGCTTGCTTGCCATCGTTCACCAGCTCAATGTTCACCCCAATCGAGGTGAGCGCACGCTTGACCTGGCCCCGAGCGACCGCAGAATCATCCGCTACCAGCACAATCATATCGGCCAGATTCATCTGAGCCGCTTCTTTTTTCAGGCTCTCGCTGACTTCTTCATCCGGTGGGGAAATTTCAGCAAAGACTTTTTCGACATCCAGCACCTGCACCAAACGATCATCCACCTTGGTCACGGCGGTCAGGTAATGATTGGCACCTGAGCCTTTCGGTGGTGGGCTGATCTGCTCCCAATTGATATTAACGATGCGGTCCACGCCCCCCACCAGGAAGCCCTGGGTGGTGCGGTTGTATTCGGTCACCAGAATAAAGGCCTTTTTCAAATCCTGAATGCCTTTGCCACCGGTGGCCTGGCTTAAATCAATCACAGTGATGGCTTCACCACGAAGATGGGCAATACCGCGCACATGGGGCGAAGCCCCAGGCATTTCCGTTAACTCGGGGCACTGCAACACTTCCCGAACTTTAAACACGTTGATGCCATAAGGCTGAGCGCCATTTAACCGAAAAATCAGTAATTCCAAACGGTTCTGGCCAACCAGGTTGGTTCGCTGATCGACCGAGGCCATAAATTTGCTCATGAGAACTCCATCATTCGGGCTGATAACTATCAGTATAACTGAACTTTAGCAACTGGCACTGTTTCAGATCATGCTTCATTGTAGTCGTTTATTCTGATTTTTACCTATTTGTAGTGGCTTTGATTTGTAAGAGCAGTACAAGTGACAGCTTACTATGCCTTCACCGCGATAAATACCTTATATTTTGGTCAAAAAATTAATCTGTAATCATAAAAAGCGATTAAGTCATTCAGGAAAAGTTACTTTCGAAACAGACCTTTGCTGTCTATAGTTGATACAGCTAAAGCGTGGATACCTGCAGTACGCTCAGTAAAACCAACCTGAACAAGGAGTGATGCATGGACAAGAGTAATCAAAGCACCGGCAAGTGCCCGGTGATGCACGGCGCCAACACCGCTGCCACCGACAATGTGATGAACTGGTGGCCTAAGGCACTGAACCTCGATATTTTGCACCAGCACGACAGCAAAACCGACCCTCTCGGCAACGACTTTAACTACGCCGAAGCCTTTAAATCGCTCGATCTCGAAGCGGTAAAAACCGATCTCAAAGCCCTGATGACCGACAGCCAGGACTGGTGGCCAGCCGACTGGGGCCACTACGGTGGTTTGTTTATCCGTATGGCCTGGCACAGCGCGGGCAGTTACCGGATTGCCGATGGCCGGGGTGGTGCGGGCACCGGCAACCTACGTTTTGCGCCGTTAAACAGCTGGCCGGATAACGGCAACCTGGATAAAGCCCGCCGTTTGCTGTGGCCCATTAAAAGAAAGTATGGCAACAAGCTGTCCTGGGCCGATCTGATGATTCTGGCCGGCAATATGGCTTATGAGTCCATGGGTTTAAAAACCTTTGGCTTTGGCGGTGGCCGCAAAGACATTTGGCATCCGGAAAAAGATACTTACTGGGGTTCGGAAAAAGAATGGCTGGCACCATCCGGCAGCGAAGGCAGCCGCTACTCTGGCGAGCGCGACCTGGCAAACCCACTGGCGGCCGTGATGATGGGCCTGATTTACGTCAACCCGGAAGGAGTGGATGGCAAACCCGATCCGCTGAAAACCGCCCATGACGTGCGGGTGACGTTCCAGCGCATGGCGATGAACGATGAAGAAACCGTGGCCCTGACCGCCGGTGGCCATACCGTCGGTAAAGCACACGGCAATGGCGATGCCGCCAACTTAGGCCCGGCTCCGGAAGGCGCCGAACTTCACGAGCAAGGTTTTGGCTGGATGAACCACAAGACCCGGGGTGTTGGCCGCGATGCGGTCACCAGCGGGCTGGAAGGCGCCTGGACCAGCAACCCGACCCAATGGGACAACGGCTACTTCGAGCTGCTGCTAAACTACGACTGGGAGCTGAAAAAGAGCCCGGCCGGTGCCTGGCAATGGGAGCCGGTCAATATCAAAGAAGAACACAAGGTACCGGATGCGGAAGATCCATCCAAGCGCCACAACCCCATCATGACCGATGCCGATATGGCGATGAAGATGGACCCGGACTACCGCAAAATCTCCGAGCGCTTCTACAAAGATCCAGAGTACTTTGCCGAGACCTTCCGCCGCGCCTGGTTCAAACTGACCCACCGCGATCTCGGACCGAAAAGCCGTTACTTAGGGCCCGATGTACCGAAAGAAGATTTGATTTGGCAAGATCCGGTGCCCAAAGCCGATTACACCCTGACCGAAGCCGAAATCAGCGAGCTGAAAGCCAAAGTGCTGGCCAGTGGCTTGTCGGTGTCCGAGCTGGTGGCGACCGCCTGGGACAGCGCCCGTACCTTCCGGGGTTCTGATTACCGCGGTGGTGCCAATGGTGCCCGCATTCGCCTGGCGCCCCAAAAAGACTGGGCTGGCAACGAGCCGGAGCGGCTGCAGAAAGTGCTGAAGGTGCTGCAAGCCATTCAGGCGTCATTGAGTAAAAAAGTCAGCATGGCCGACTTGATTGTACTGGCCGGCAGTGCGGCGGTGGAAAAAGCGGCCAAAGACGCTGGCGTCAACATCACGGTGCCATTTGCACCGGGCCGTGGCGATGCCACGCAGGAGATGACCGATGCCGAGTCGTTCGATGTGCTGGAGCCTTTGCACGATGCCTTCCGCAACTGGTTAAAAGCCGATTACAGCGTGCAACCGGAAGAAATGATGTTGGACCGCGCCCAATTGATGGGCCTGTCTGCACCGGAAATGACGGTGCTGCTGGGCGGTATGCGGGTGCTGGGTACCAACCATGGCGGCAGCAAGCACGGTGTCTTTACCGACAAGGTGGGTGTGCTCAGCAATGACTTCTTCGTCAATCTGACCGACATGAGCTACAAATGGGAGCCCACCGGCAAGAACCAGTACAACATCGTCGAGCGTAAAACCGGTGCCACCAAGTGGACGGCGACCCGAGTCGATCTGGTGTTTGGTTCCAACTCCATCCTGCGCTCGTACGCCGAGGTCTATGCGCAGGACGACAACAAAGCCAAGTTTGTGCAGGACTTTGTCAACGCCTGGGTCAAGGTGATGAACAACGACCGCTTTGATCTGAAGTAGCGGTACACCAACAAAAAGCCCCGCCGGGTCACTGGCGGGGCTTTTTTTATGGTTTTAATGCGCGAAGCTTACTCTTTCGGGCCCGGGCCTAAGTAGCGATCGAGCCA
>JAFIFR010000217.1 GCA_020831935.1 Alkalimonas sp. | reverse complement strand
ACCTCGACCTTGGCAAGGTCGCGCTCTACCAGCTGAGCTATACTCGCATTGTCCTGCACAAGTGCCTGAGCACGTGACGCATTCTACTGGTTTCATGCAGTCAGTCAACAATAAATTGTCACATTGCTGATCGACTGCTTATTTTTTTAGCTGCCAGTCTAAAGCCGCCTCAGCTCCCCTGCTCCGGCTCGCTGCCAAAGTCGTTGCGCGAGGCATAGACGTACTGGAACATCGAAGTCAGGGTTAACAAGGTCGCGATGTACAAAAGTCCCCAGCTCAGTGGCATCACCCAGCTTAACCAGACTGCGCCAGGCTGCCAAATCAAGCCAATCAGCGCCACCATCTGGAAAATGGTTTTGAGCTTACCACTGCCCGATACGGCCACACTGGCCCGGCGACCCAGGCCTGCCATCCACTCGCGCAGCGCCGAGATAATGATTTCACGGCTAATCATGATCAGCGCCGGTATCGTCATCAACAAGCTTTGCAAATCCACCGTCACCAACACCAACGCCATCACCACCATCACCTTATCGGCGACAGGATCAAGGAAAGCCCCAAAAGGGGTGGATTGCTCCAGTTTGCGCGCCAGATAGCCATCCAGAGCATCGGTGATGGCGGCCAGCACAAAGACCAGCGCTGCCCAGAATTTTGCCGTCTCCAGCCCGGAATAAAACAGCCACATAAACACCGGAATCAGCAGCAGGCGGAACAGCGTTAACAAATTGGGAATGTTGATCATGCACGACTTCTCATTGCGAATTGGTCCTATGCTACTTGCTATGCAGCTTCTGGTAAATGGTTTCGGCCTGTTGCCGGGAAATTCCGGGTACTTTGCTCAATTCTTCGACACTGGCTTGTTGCACTCCTTGCAAGCCCCCCAAATATTGCAACAATGTCTGACGTCGCTTCGGGCCGATGCCACTGATTTGTTCCAACGGACTTTTCAGCATGGTTTTGCCTCGCTTATTGCGATGACCGGTTATCGCAAAGCGATGCGCCTCATCCCGGATCTGCTGCACCAGATGCAAAGCAGGATCATGAGCTGCCAGCTGCACCGCTGTCTGCCCCGGAATCAGTAAGGTTTCAAGACCAGGTTTGCGCCCCTCGCCTTTGGCCACCCCCATCAACAGAGGCAAACGGCTGAAGTCCTGCTGGCTGAAAAAGTCGATGGCTCGCTGCAGCTGGCCTTTGCCGCCGTCAATCAGCACCAAATCCGGCAATTGCGACTCATCGGTCACTTTGCCGTAGCGTTTGTGCAGCGCAAAATCCATCGCCGCGTAATCATCCCCTGCCGTCACCCCTTTGACATTGTAGCGCCGATACAGGCTTTTATTGGCTCCTTTGTCATCAAACACCACGCAAGAGGCGATGGTATCCTGGCCCTGAGTATGGCTGATATCAAAGCACTCCATGCGCTGAATACTGGCGGCGGGTTGAAACAAGGCGCCCAGTGCCTGATACCCCAACCGGACTTTCTGACTTTGGCTGACTTTGCCATCACAGGCGATACGGGCGTTTTTTTCAGCCAGTGCCAGGTACCGTGCTTTTTCACCCCGTTTGGCTGTGGTCAGACGAACTTTCCGCTCTGCCAGCTTGCTGATGGCCTGTTGCAGCACTTCGGTTTCGTCGGGTAATTGTGCCAACACGATTTCCTTCGGGATCTGCTGGCCGCCCATTCGCTGCAAATAAAACTGCGTTAAAAATGCCGGCAAGACTTCGTCTTCTGCGGTGTTGGCCGGCAGCTTGGGAAAGTAGGTTTTGCTGCCAATCACCTTATGTTGACGGATAAAGAGCAGATGCACAGCAGCGTTCCCATGCAACAAGCAGCTGCCGACCACATCCATTTCTTCATGATCGCCGCTGACCGACTGCTGCTCCTGCACCCGGCGCAGTGCTTGGATCTGGTCGCGCAAGCGAGCTGCCTTTTCAAAAGCCAGCTGCTGGCTGGCCGCCTCCATTTGCTGCACCAAGTCAGCCAGGATTTGCTGATCTTTGCCGGTTAAAAAAAGCCGGGCCAACCGCACCTGCTCCTGGTAGTCGGCATCGGCTATCTTGCCGACGCAAGGTGCCGAGCACAGCTTTAATTGGTATTGCAAACAGGGCCGGGTACGGGCCTGGTAGTAGCTGTCTTCACACTGACGGATAGGAAACAGCTTTTGCATCAACTTCAGGCTTTGCCAGACTGCGCCGGCATTGGGGTATGGGCCAAAATACTGGCCAGGTACCGAGCGGGCGCCCCGGTGCGACATTAATCGCGGGTGTTTGTGCTCGGTCAGGATGATGTATGGGTAGGATTTGTCGTCGCGCAGCAGAATATTGTATTTGGGTTTGTGCGCTTTAATCAGGTTGTTTTCAAGCAGCAGAGCTTCGGTCTCGCTATCGGTCAGGGTCAGTTCAACCTGCGCGATTTGACTGACCAGCGCCCTGGTCTTAATGCTGTCGACCTGAGCGCGAAAATAACTGCTCAGGCGTTTTTTCAGGTTTTTTGCCTTGCCCACATAGATGACCATGCCTTTGGCATTGAGCATCCGGTACACACCCGGCTGCTGCGGTACCTGGCGTAGAAAGCTTTTGGCGTCAAACATCAGGGCTGAACCAGCTGCCATGCCATCAGGCTTTGGCAATATCAATCATTCCGTGGCGCAATGCCAAATGCGTCAGCTCGACATCACCATTGATCGACAGCTTTTCAAACATCCGGTAGCGGTAGGAGTTGACCGTTTTAGCACTGACATTGAGCTGGCTAGCAATGTCATTGACTTTTTCACCCCGGGTGATCATCAGCATGATCTGCAGTTCACGGTCGGACAATTCGTCAAAGGGGTTCTGCCCCTGGTGATTGAGTTTGCTAAGCGCCATCTTTTGCGCCACTTCATCGGAGATGTGCCGCACTCCGGAATGCACTTTACGAATGGCAGAGACGACTTCAGAAGGCGCCGCATTTTTAGAAATAAAACCGGCAGCGCCCAGCTGCATCACCTTGGTGGGTACCGGCTCTTCGCAGGTCACCGACAAGGCCAATACCTTGACATCCGGGCAAAAGTGCAGGATCCGCTTGGTGGCTGTCATGCCGCCCATTCCCGGCATGTTCATATCCATCAGCACCACATCCGGGGTGTGCTGACGGCAAAATTGCAGAGCTTCTTCGCCGGTACCAGCTTCGCCCATCACCTTGATGCCACGCTCGTCCTTAAGTATACGACTGATGCCAGTCCGAACAAGCTCGTGATCATCGACAATAAGTACGTTAATCAAGCTGCTTCTCCGCTTCACTGGTTTAGTTTTTCATTATATGTATAGCTTAGTCGAGAACAGCCATTTACTCGACCTGGTTGCAGGGTGTCTGCAATCTATTGTCACAATTTTTACGGCTGCTAGTCTGCCAGATCCGGTCAGGATTTGGAACGAAAACTTTACTGAAAAACGAATGGGAGGAAAGCAACACAGAAAGGAAGTAGAAAATGGCGGAGGGAGAGAGATTCGAACTCTCGGTGGGCTATTAACCCACGCCGG
>JAFIFR010000216.1 GCA_020831935.1 Alkalimonas sp. | reverse complement strand
CCGGTCCCTCTGGTTCTTAATGATCTTCTGGGGGACCCGGGTCCACTGGATCTACAGGATCTACAGGGTCAACAGGGTCAACGGGGTCAACGGGGTCCACCGGGTCCACAGGATCGACCGGGTCACTGCCCTCGCACTGTCCCAGAGCCGTCCATTCTTGCCAGGAGCCGGAATGCTGCTGCGGGCTCTGGCCCTGGGTCCACCAATTGGCGCGAAAGGCCTGTTGTTGTTGCTGAACTTCACTGCCACTGCTGTAGGCCTGTTCTGGTTGCCACTCAGGCAGGTTGCTGCAATCGTAAGCCAGCAGCGGGGCGCTTAGTAAAGCGGCGATGCTGCTAAGCGCAAAAGGAATGCTTTTCATGGTTTTCGTCTCAATTATGAAGTGAAGATCGGCCCGCAAAGGCTGCGGGCCGGGTTCATCGATGGTTACTGCTCTGGATGGCCCAGGCCCTGATGCATCGAGTTCAGGATGGCGCCGTTATCGGCATCGATTTCCCAGGCGAAAATGCCGCCCAGCTGATGCTGCAGAATGTAGCTGCCTTTCTCCCGTACCGAGCGCTTGGTATCCAGACTGATCAGGGTGTTGGTGGTAGGGTTCCAGACATAGCTGGCTTTGGCTTCATCGTCCCAGCCAACGGTAAAGCCGTTGATGCCGCTGGCCTCAGGCCCGCCCATAAAGTCGGCTTCAATGGCTTTGTAATCCATGATGCCGCGCTCCCAGCCGCCGGTGATGCCATCGCCGCCAATGCCGGTAAAGGGGTTGCCATCCACTACACCGCTGACATTGCTCCAGCCACGGCCATACATGGCAGCACCGAGCGCAATTTTCTCTGCCGGTACGCCACGGTTTAGCAGGTATTGCACTGCTTCATCGGCAGAGAAACCGGCAATGGGGGAGTTGTCGGATGGGTACAAACCAGTCATATGGCCCAGGGTACCGCTCCAGGCGCCGTAGTAGTCGTAGGTCATCAGATTGATGAAGTCCATGTACGGATGGGCATCTTCCCAATCGACCACGCTGAGTTTTTCTACCCCGCCGCTCATAGCCGCTGCCAGCTCGTACTCACGGCCAGTTTCCAGGCTGAGCTCGTCCAGAGCTTCGCGCAGCTCGCGCATTAAGATGGCAAAACCAGCCCCGTCTTGCGGGCTGCCGAGTTCAGGCAAAGCGCCACCGCCACCCGGGAACTCCCAGTCGATGTCAATGCCATCAAAAAAGTCATAGGTGCGGATAAAGTCGATCATCGAGTCGATAAAGACGGCTCTGGCCGCTGGATCCACCCCAATGTCGTACAACGGATCGGACAGGGTCCAACCACCGACCGATGGCAGAATTTTCACTTCAGGGTGCGCCCGTTTCAGGCGGTACAACTCGGCAAAAATACCGCGGATCGGTTGATCCCAGCGATCGCCCGGGTAGGATTTTTCCAGCGCGGCAAATTTGTCGTGCACCACCACGCTGTAATCGGGCTTGCCCTGACACTGAGCATTTAAGGCCGCATAGCCCTCCGGGTTGGCCTGGCGCAGCGACTCATTCGGGCCACAGACCGGAATAAAGCCATAGTAGATATGGGTCAGGTTCTCGGCCGGGATATCGGCCACATGGTAGTTGCGCCCATAGATGCCCCATTCCACGAAGTAAGCGGCTACCTTTTTGCCGGTGGTGTTCTGGTAGCTGCGGTTGCGCTCTTGCAGTGGGTGCGGCCAGTAGGTCATGTCCAGATCGGTCCAGGGATCAAAGTCTGGATTGGTACCGCCACCTCCGCCGCCTGAGCCTGCGGAGACGGTGACCGTTGTGGCATCACTGTCGGTGCAGAGCAGGGCAGAGCTGCTTTGTTGGCAGAGGCTGACCTTGTAGTGGTACTGACCGGTTTGGCCAACATTGACCTGCACACTGCCACTTTGTGCCTGTTGGCCATTGGGCGTCAGTGCGGCACTATGGATCACGGTGTCGTCTTGTTTTAATTGCCACAGATTGCCGTTGTTGCCCCACCACATATTCCAGCTGATGGTAAAACTGGCCGTTCCGTCGTTCAGAGTCTGGTTGTTGTCGAGCCAGGCAATCACCGGTTTGGCGGGCGCCATCGGATCCTCGGGCTCTGGTTCGATCGGCTCCACCGGGTCTACCGGATCGACTGGGTCAGTACCGCCGGTACCATGCACCTGAATGGTGGTGATGCCGCTCGGCTGGCAGTGCTCCGCTGTGTCGCTGACCAGGCAAAGCTCTACCTGGAATTGGTAGCTGCCTGGCTGAGTCAGAGTGAGATTGGCCTGGCCGCTTTGGGCTTGCTGGCCATTGGGACTAAGTGCAGCACTGTAGACAGCGCTGTCATTTTGCAGCAATCGCCATTGATTGCCATTGGTGCCCCACCACATATCCCACTGCACCGGGATAGTAACGCTGCCATTGTGCAAATCGTACTGGGTCGGCATCCAGCTGATTTGTGGCGTGCCTGGTGTTGCTGCCATGGCAGTTGTGGTGACGACAAATAATGTACTGGCCAGGCAAAGCTGGTTGAATGGGTGTCGCATGGTGTCCTCCAGTTGGAACATTGTTCTTGTTGTATGCCCTTCTTTGGTGAAGGGGACCTCAACATGCGTAACGATTGTCTGCCTGACGGACGGCTCCCTGTTGCTGTAACGTTTGGCATGCAGTCATTAACTATTAATTAATTGACAGCGTTGTCAAATGATAAAATAGTGATAAATGGCTAAGTAACTGAAATAGTTAATGAAAAAATTTACGTTCCTGTGACGGGAAATTTTACAGTGATTGGCCGCTACTGAGGTGCAGCGGCACTCGGTGGCAGGTGATTGCTATTCGATTTGACGTTGACGTCGCTCTGTCGGTCGGTTGCGGCTTCGCTCCGAGGCCTGCGGCCTGGATTGTGGCTGCGCTCGCTCCACTCTTGGCGCTGAGGATTGAGCCCGGACCTGAGGCCTCACCTGAGTCGGAGCCGAGCTTTGTGTGCTGCGGACTTGCGGTTCGACCGCTCGTTGCAGCCGCGGTGGTTGAGGTGCTACCTGACGTACAGGCTCCGGTTGCCGGATACGGCGCTGCTCGGTGGCTGGCACTCTGGGCTGGTTTGGTTGCACTCTGGGTTGGTTCTGTTGCGCTCTGAGCTGGTTTTGAGGCACTGTGCTTTGCCGCTGCTCTGTAGGTACACTGGGCTGTCGCTGCGCAGAACCCGTTTGCTGAACAGGCTGTTGCCAACGGTTGGCACCACGGTACTCCGAAGCTTGTTGGCGTTGTTGCTGCACATCACGTGTTAGCGTCTCTGTTGAGCGCGTCTGGCTGCCTGTGGCCTGACGTTCCGACCATTGCTGCTGACGTTGCTGCCGGTGAGCCGGTTGCGCCGACTCTGTCTGGCGTTGTTGCAGCTGTTGGCGGCGTTGCTGCAGGTTGCTGTCTCTTAGCTCGCGTGACCCCGTCGCTCGCAGGCTGCTGGCACCTTGTTCGGTGCGCCCAGCGCTTCGGTGCTCACTGCTTTGCCGTCTGGTTTCCGCGGTATGGCGGCGCTCATGCGTCCTTGAGC
>JAFIFR010000215.1 GCA_020831935.1 Alkalimonas sp. | reverse complement strand
TTCCCAATGCCGGTTTTCCGCACTTTGCTGCGCACCCTGCTGTGGCTGCAACAGCACCAGCAATAAGATAGCCAGCAACGCAAAGACCCAGCTCAGCTGCGGCGCCAACCGAAAGCCCTGCCCCAGTTGCTGGCGGCCCCAAAGCCAAAGTGCCGCAGCCAAGCAGACCAAACCGACCAGCACCAGCGCCTGAGCATCCACGCCGGCCTGCCGGCCGAGCACCCACAGCAACCAGACCGTGGTTAAGTACAATGGGTACGCCAGCCATTGCTTCAGCGTATCCATCCAGGCGCCTGGCTTAGGCAGTAAACGCGCCAGCCGGCGACTATAAGCCAGCAGCAAAAACGGCAACGCCATGCCAAAACCAAGGGCCAAAAACACCAGCAAGGCCACAGGTGCCGCTTGGGTCACGGCATAGCCAAGGGCTGCGCCCATAAAAGGCGCGGTGCAGGGACTGGCCACAATCACCGCCAATACCCCGGTAAAGAACGAACCTTTAGCCCCCTGCTGTTGGCCAAGGTTCGATCCCAATTGCATTAGACGGCTGCCAAAGTGCACCAGCCCGGATAAACTCAAACCCAGCGCAAAAAACAGGTAGGCCAGAGCCCCAACCAACCAGGGGTTTTGCAGCTGAAAGCCCCAGCCCACCGCTGCACCTGCCGCCCGCAGGCCAATGAGTGCCAGGGCCAGCACGGCGAACATCGCCAACACACCGAGCGTATAGCTCCAGGCATCGCGCTTTTGCCGGGCAGCATCACCGCTGTTGTTGGCCAGACTAATGGCTTTTAACGACAACACCGGGAAAACACAGGGCATCAGATTCAGGATAAGGCCACCACCAGCCGCCAGCAGCAACGCTGTCAGAAAAGCAGCCAGACCAAATTCACTGGCGGCAGTCGCCGGCCCACCCACATCAAGACGCTGCGCCTGCACCACAAAGGATTGCGGGCCACTGGTCAGCACAATCTCAATCTGCTCGGGAGCCTGATGAAAGTAGGTATTTTGCGGCTGACGCAGCAGCAAGCTGCCATCCTGCCAGCTGATCTCTTGCGCCTGGGCATGCTCGACCAGGTCGGTTGCGGCGACAAAGAAAGCATCCACCAGCAAGTCGTCTCTGGATTCGATCACCGCCGAAAAGACGCCATCCTGCACCTGGTACGAGGCTGCGCGTTGAAGGACCACCGGCTGGGATGCCCGGCCTTGCTCGAACAGCGCCTGGTAGTGGGTGGACTCTGCCGGCTGACGTGCCACTGCCAGCGGCAACTCAAAGGACATATCACCGGGAATGCAAATCTCTTCACACACCAGCCAGGACGCATCGGCCTGCAGCAACAAGCCGGTACCGGCATAATCGGCTGGCAGGGTGATCTCGCTGAGCAGCACCGTCGACCCTTCAAAGCCATAATTCATCAAGGGCGGAATAGAGAAAGCCTGAGGTGTGGGCCACTGAATATCGGATACCGTGACGCCATCTGGCAGTTGCCAGCGGATCTGAGTAGGCATGCCCGAGTCGCCTGGGTTTTGCCAGTAAGTATGCCAGTGCTCTTGTGGCAGCAAATGCAAGGCCACCAGAAAGCTCTGGCCAGGTGCCACCGCCTGATGCGAGCTCACCAGCTCCACCTGAATGTGGGGCGCCTGCTTCCAGCCGGTGGAAACTGCGACTGTTGGTGCGGAATACAGCGCCGTACAAAGACCGATGCAAGAGAGCATCAGCCAAACTAGTCGTCGATACATGGCCATTTCGAAGTTACCTATTGGCTTTCCAGTGTACGCCATGTCACCGGGGTGCGATCAAGTCCTATGGCCTTGCTGCGACCAGCTCCCCAAAAGCAAAGATTAAAGGCAGCTCTGTAGCAGCATTCGTGCACCAGCAGCGCCAATCGCACCACAATGGTGCACAACAATCGACTGTTAGGGCTGAAAATGCCCCTTTGCGGCGGCTTCAAGCCGGCACGACTCTTGCTGTACCTCACCCGAAACCTTTACCACAACTTCAGGAGTCTACATGTCGACTCGCCTGCCGCCGCTGCGCGGCCTGCGTTGCTTTTGTCTGGCAGCCGAAAATTTAAGTTTTAAATTTACTGCCGAGCAACTGTACATTACCCCTTCGGCAGTCAGCCACCAAATCCGCCAACTGGAAGAGGATTTAGGGCTGACTTTATTTGTACGAAAAACCAGGGCGTTAGAGCTCACCCCTGCGGGCCAGAGCTTTTATCTGGCGATTCAGCCAGTGATGCAGCAGCTGGTACACACCATCGGTGAGTTCAGCCAAAACGCGGGCAGCAAGGAAGTCAGCATCAGTATGCCCGAATTCTTCGCCAGTGAACTTTTTATGCCGCGGCTACGCGGTTGGTCGGCACAATACCCGGGCATCAACTTACGGGTTGATACGGTAAAAACCCGCAGCGATCCAAGCCGGCCCACCGATGTGTCCATTATTCTGTCTGGCAGCCCACCCCAGTCCGCGCTGTGTCATGAGCTCTTTGCCATCAGCTATCAACCGGCCTGCAACCCAAGTCTGTACCAACAATGCCGCGAGTTGGAGCTGGAAGCGCTTAACAAGTTGCCGTTGTTGCTGCACCAATCGAGGCCCCATGCCTGGCACCAATGGGCCGAGTTCGCCGGCTTTGATCATTTTAGGCCAAAGCAAATCCTGCAGCTCGACAGCATGTTTGGCATGGCACGGGCCGCCGAGCAGGGGCTTGGCATCGCCCTGATTCCGATGCCAATCAGCCAGGCCTGGTTTCACAGCGGCGCTTTAATGGCACTGTTTGATGGCAGCTGGACCACCCGTGATAAGTACTACCTGATCCAGCACAAACCCCAGCCGGAACGCCCTGAAATCCAATGGCTGCTGGATTGGGTCTTGCACAGCTTTGCCGAGTACAGATGAGTTTTGCTCATCCATTGGCTGTATTTTTATCCTTTGTCGGATTGAGGAACAAACTCTAAAGTTAGGGCTGTCAGCACCCATGACTGACAGCAACCGGAGAATCACCATGAAGACGTCACTTTCAAACTTTTTGATGCCAGCAGCCTTTGTTACCCTGGCTTGCCTGCCCGCCTTGGTGAGTGCCACGAACCCCTACCAGATGGCGGTCATCGAGGCCACACCGGGAGCCATGCAGCTGCAACAAGGCGAGACCACAGAAGGCCTCACCGCCCTGAAAACGCAAAGCCGGGGCAGCGATGCCTTTTCCCAAACCATGGCGTTGTGCGTAGCCAACACTCAGCTGGCCAACCTCAATGGCGCCAGCCCAGCCTGCAGCCGGGCCATCCACCTGGCCAGACATCAGGCGCAGGCGACCCCATCCGAGCGTCGTGAAATGCAGGCCTTAGCACTGAGCAACCGCGGCGTGATGCACTGGGTGGCTCAGGACCTGCCCAGTGCCCAGCAGGACTTTCAGCGTGCGGCCAAGCTCAGCAACAACGAGCTGGTGCAACACAACCTGCAGCAATTTTCCAGTCGACTTGAAGGGCTGATTGCACAGCGCTGATACCAGAACAGGGGAAACCAGGCCCGGCAGGATGCCGGG
>JAFIFR010000309.1 GCA_020831935.1 Alkalimonas sp. | reverse complement strand
CTGACCGCGCTAAAAGACGATCACAACGACCAGAAAATGGAGCTCAAAGCCGACTGGCAGGCCGAACTGCAGGTGTTCGACGAGCAAATGGACGAGCTGGAGCGCCAGCTGGAACGCAAGCGCGACGACAACAAAAGCCAGTTGCGCGAACTGCAGCAAGCCTTTGCCGAGGAGCTGTCGGCCAAAGGCATTGATCCACGCCGCCTAACCGACCTGAAGCAAAAACAAGAGCAGTTAAAAACCGACATTCAGGCAGTCAGCGCTCGTCAGAACGAATTAAGCGCTTGGCAAAGCTTTATGCAACTGGACTGGCAACAGCTGCGGCCTCAGTTGCTGGAGCAGGAAACCCAGCTGAAACAGCAGCAACGCAGCAGCAAGCAAGCGCTGGAGCAGCTGAAAGCCGATCACAGCCAGCAGCAAAAAAACCTGGAAGCACAGAAGCAGCAGCACCAGGAGCAGATGCAACAAGCCGAGCAGCGACTGGCGCAGTTAAAACCCTGCGTCAGCAAACTGGCCGAACTGCACCTGGCCAGCGTGGCGCCTGCAAGCCTGGCCCCTTCGGCCGATGTGGTGGAGCGTCTGGCCCGCGCCGGCGAAGCACTGGAGCAGCGCAGCAAAGTCGACAGCGCTCTGCAACAAGCACTGGAGCACTTCGAGAGTCTGCTGAGCAAAGATGCCGGCCCGGAATTTTTGGACCGGCTGGAGCACGAAAAACGCAAACTGCCCGATTACGCCGGCAAGCGCCAGCAACTGCCAATTTTGCACAACCTGCTGCAAATTCTGCAGGACGCCCAGCAGCAACTGCTGGAAATGGGCGAGAACATCGGCGGCGATCTGAAGAAATTCTTTACCGTCTTTAGCGACATCAACCGCCGCATTGCGCTGCAAAGCCGTCGGTTAAGCGAAGCCGTGGCCGACGACCTGGTGCTGGAGGGGATCAGCAAATCGGAAGTAAGGATTTTATCCACCATCGACGAGCTGGGCTTCTGGCAACCGCTGAAACACTTTGCCAAGCTGTACGACGATTGGGGCAACTCCGGCAAGGCACTGCCGTCCGATCAGTACCTGAATGCGCTGGCCGATGTGGTCGAACTGCTGCGGGCCGACGAACAGTACAGCATTGAGTCCTTGCTGCGGTTGGAGCTGCATTTAAGCGAAGGCGGCTCCGAGCTGGTGATTAAAAACGACCGCCAGCTGCTGGAGTCCTCCAGTCATGGCATGGCCTACCTGATCCTGTGCAAATACCTGCTGGCCTTTACCCGGCTGCTGCGGGGCGAAGCCAAGGTACGGATCCACTGGCCAATTGATGAAATCGGCACCCTGGCCTACCACAACGTGGAAAAACTGTTCCAGGCCTGCAGCCACAACGACATCGTCATCGTCGGTGCCTTCCCGAACCCGGAATCCGATGTACTGATGCTGTTTAAGCACCGCTACCTGATTGAACCCAGCCAACACAATCCAAGCCAGCGCCAGCTGAAACGCATTCAACCCAAAGTCAGCCGCCTTGCTGAGCGACTGGCGCAGAAACAGCAGGAGGCGAGCTGATGCTGCAACACGGACCTTTACTGGAGCGTTTGTTGGCCGGTGACTTTATCTGCCAGGTGACGGACGAAGATGCTTTTCGTCATCTAAGCCAGGAGCAAACCCAGCACGACATCAACCACTACCTGCGACCGCTCAATCGCCGACTGGTTAGCAACGACGATGGCTCGGTGTTTTACCTGGGGTACCATGAGCTGAACAAAGCCGCCCGCGAGCATCTAAGCAGCCAGTTTGCGCTGACGGTGCAATCCTTGCTGCCACTGCTCGAGTGGCTGCAACTGGTGCAGGAAACCTTGGGCCGCGACAGCGCCCTGACCGCCGGCGATACCATCAAGCTGCAGGAATTTGTGCTGCGCACCGAAGACAACCAAAGCCTGCGCCAGCGCCTGAATGCCCTGGCCAGCGATCGCTTCTTCAACAGCCAGAGCGAGCAGCTCGATAGTCAGGTGAAGCTGATTTTTCGCCGCTTAAAAGAGCACGGCTATCTGCTGCAACCGCACAGCGAGCGCCAGTACTACATTGTCACCGGCAAAATTGATTACCTGCTGGATGTGATCCGCTTTATCCGCGACGAAGAACAGCTGCCGGTCGAAGATACCCCCAGTCAGGAGGCCTTGCTCTGATGGCACCACTGGAACCCGCCTCCACTCTGTTTGCCATTGGCGCCGAGCGGCTGGCCTTACTGGGCAAGCACCACAAGGCACTGATGCAGGGCTATCTCGATGGCCACATCGATGAAACCGTCTTTAGCGACAGTGCGCTGAAAAAGCTGATGGCCGCCCGCATCCTATGGCGACCGGATGAGCAGCAACCGCTGGCACTGCGACCTTTGGTCAGCGAGCTGATTGCCAGCATGGTGGCCGATGAAAACCGCCGCCAGATCAACGCCGATGTGGCGGAAAAGCTGGAGCAAATCCGCAACCGGGTGCAGGCCTACCGCGATGCGCAGTACAAAGGCGATTACAGCGTAGCCGAGCTGCAGCTGCAGCGCCTGACCGAGCATGTGCACGATTTAAGCGGCCAGTTTGAAGAGGCCATCGACAGCCTCTGGCACCGGCTGAACAGCGACTTTGGTTTTGTCAGTAGCCTGGACGATAAAATCCGTGAAAACGAACGGGCGCAAAAGCAGCTGCGCCGTTTGCTCGATGGCCTGGATTTGCTCGATTTCAACGAGCTGATTGAGCTGTCCGAAGGCAACAACCACCTGCGTAAGTTGCTGGTCAGTCAGCTGCAAAACCAGCTGAGCTCACACCACAGCAGCTTGCTGGAAGTGCAAAAACGACTGGTGCAGTTGCTGGCCAAGTTCCGTCAGCAGCAGGCCCGCTCAATGCTGATTGCCAATATGGCGGCCTTTTTGCGCCAGCATCCAAAATACCAGCCGGCCGATTACCCCAACCGCTCCGAGCTACCGGCTTTGTTCAATCAGGCGGCGGTGATCCGGCCACAAGCCGCCATCGCGCTGGATAAAGCCAGCGAGCGGGCGGTGCTGGCCGAACTGGTGCGCGCCCTGCCACGGCCCAACCCCATCGTCTTACCCGAGCAGCACAGCGCCAGCTTTGCTGAGCTTTTGGCCGATGAAGAAATCGCTGCCCGTCAGCAGGCGCTGAAAACCGATGTGGAAAACTTCTACCTGCGGGTGATTGATCAGGGCGGCAAACTAAGCGCGCTGGAGTACCTGACGCAGCAACAACTGGCGTGGGACAGCGAGATCTGGCTGTATCAGATCCTGGCCGAATACCAGGCGCTGCCGGTGGAGGAAAAGCAGATGTTTGCCATCCGACGCGACGAAGCCCCGGCCAGCGACGTGAATGCGCTGCTGCTGATCCGCGATATCCAGCTGACCCTGCGGGCGGCTTAATGCTGCCGGTATTAAGCCCGGCCGCCTGCCGCTTTTTGCGTCAATTAGCCCCTAAAGTGCTTGCCGCAGGCCGGCTGAAAAAATCAACCCGCCAAAAGTCTGTACAAGAAGTCCTCCGCTGGTGCCTGGCACATCAGCTGGAGCAGGTGCCCGGCAACTGTCTGCAGCGGCCGGATTTTTACTTCG
>JAFIFR010000306.1 GCA_020831935.1 Alkalimonas sp. | reverse complement strand
GCTGACCACCGAACTGCGCCTTACCACCCAGCGGCTGCTGGGTCACCAGGCTGTAGGAGCCGGTTGAACGGGCATGCATCTTGTCATCAACCAGATGGTTCAGTTTCAGCATGTACATGTAACCAACGGTAACTTTACGCTCAAAGGCATTGCCGGTACGGCCGTCGTACAGGGTGATCTGACCGCTGGCTGGCAAATCAGCCAGTTCCAACAGCTCTTTGATCTCGGACTCTTTGGCACCATCGAACACTGGGGTGGCGATTGGCAGACCTTTACGCAGGTTACCGGCCAGGCGCAGCACTTCATCATCACTGAAGGTGGTGATATCGACTTGCTGACGCGACTCGCCCAGGCTGTAAGCCCGCTGCAGGAATTCACGCAGCTCGCCAATTTCACGCTGCTCTTGCAGCATGGTATCGATTTTCTCACCGATGCCACGTGCCGCCAGACCCAAATGGGTTTCCAGGATCTGACCAATGTTCATCCGCGATGGGACACCCAATGGGTTCAATACGATGTCGACCGGACGGCCTTGCTCATCGTATGGCATGTCTTCGACCGGAACGATGGTCGAGATTACACCCTTGTTACCATGACGGCCTGCCATCTTGTCACCCGGCTGAATACGACGCTTCACCGCCAGGTAAACTTTAACGATTTTCAGCACGCCAGGGGCCAAATCATCGCCCTGACTGATTTTGCGGCGTTTGACTTCGAACTTCTTGTCGTACTCGGCACGAATTTCTTCGTATTGGGCCGCCAGTTGCTCCAGGTCGCTTTGCTTCTGGTCGTCGCTGATGCTTTGATTGAACAGCGCATCGCCTTTCAAACCATCCAGCTTGGCGCGGTCCACACCGGCTGATTCCAGCAGGTTACGGGCACGGTCAAAGATACCCTGTTCCAGAATGCGGAATTCTTCGTTCAGATCCTTTTTGGCCTGACGGATTTCCATGTCTTCGATTTCACGCGCACGTTGATCTTTTTCCACGCCATCGCGGGTAAAGACCTGCACGTCAATGACAGTACCATTGACTGAGTTTGGCACCCGCAAAGAAGTGTCCTTCACGTCGGAAGCTTTTTCACCGAAGATCGCACGCAGCAGTTTTTCTTCCGGCGTCAGCTGGCTTTCGCCTTTTGGTGTCACCTTACCAACCAGAATATCGCCGCTCTTCACTTCAGCACCGATGTAAACGATACCGGCTTCATCCAGCTTGGACAGCGCAGACTCACCAACATTCGGGATATCAGCGGTGATTTCTTCCGGCCCAAGCTTGGTATCACGGGCGATACAGCTCAGTTCCTGAATGTGGATGGTGGTCAGACGATCTTCTTCCACCAAACGCTCGGACAACAAAATCGAATCTTCGAAGTTGTAACCATTCCACGGCATGAATGCCACGCGCAGGTTCTGACCCAGTGCCAATTCACCCAAATCGGTGGACGGGCCATCGGCCAGTACATCGCCGCGCTCAACTGGCTCGCCCTGACTGACGCAAGGACGCTGGTTGATACAGGTGTTCTGGTTGGAACGGGTGTACTTGGTCAGGTTGTAGATGTCGATACCGGCTTCACCGGCCACCATTTCATCTTCATGCACCTTGACCACGATACGGCTGGCATCAACGTAATCGATGGTACCGCCACGCTTAGCCACCACAGTAACACCGGAGTCTTTGGCAACCACGCGCTCAACACCGGTACCTACCAACGGCTTATCTGCCCGCAGAGTAGGCACAGCCTGACGTTGCATGTTTGAGCCCATCAGAGCCCGGTTGGCATCGTCGTGCTCCAGGAACGGGATCAAGGCCGCAGCCACAGAGACGATTTGCTGTGGCGCAACGTCCATGTACTGCACCTGATCAGCAGGCATCAGGGTAAATTCGTTTTTATGACGGCAAGGGACCAGCTCTTCAACCAGACGGTTGTCGTCACTCAGCTCGGCGTTGGCCTGAGCGATGACGAAGTTGCCTTCTTCAATCGCCGACAGGAAATCGACTTCGTCGGTGACCACACCGTTTTCAATCCGGCGGTACGGGGTTTCCAGGAAACCGTACTCGTTGGTCTGGGCAAACATCGACAAGGAGTTGATCAGACCGATGTTCGGACCTTCCGGCGTTTCGATAGGACAAACCCGGCCGTAGTGGGTTGGGTGAACGTCACGGACTTCAAAGCCGGCACGCTCACGGGTCAGACCGCCCGGGCCAAGCGCAGAAATACGACGCTTGTGGGTGACTTCCGACAACGGGTTGTTCTGATCCATAAACTGCGACAGCTGGCTGGAGCCAAAGAACTCTTTCACAGCAGCAGAAATTGGCTTGGCGTTGATCAAGTCTTGTGGCATCACCGCATCCAGATCGCCCAAGGACAGACGCTCTTTCACCGCGCGCTCAACCCGCACCAGACCAACACGGAACTGGTTCTCGGCCATTTCGCCAACAGAGCGAATACGACGGTTCCCCAGGTGATCGATGTCATCGACATCGCCTTTACCATTACGAATGTCGATCAGGACTTTCATCACCGCCAGGATGTCGTCTTTGGTCAGCACACCTTCACCGGTGTTTTCATCAAAGCCAACACGACGGTTGAACTTCATCCGACCGACGGTGGATAGATCGTAACGATCTTCAGAGAAGAACAGATTATCAAACAGCGTTTCAGCAGCATCACGCGTTGGTGGTTCACCAGGACGCATCATGCGGTAAATTTCGACCAAGGCCTCGATCCGGTTGGAGCTTGGATCAATCCGCAGCGTTTCCGAAATGTACGGGCCCTGGTCCAGGTCATTGATGTACAAGGTTTCGAAGCTGGTATAGCCAGCTTGAGACAGCTTGCTCAACAGCTCCAGGTTCAGCTCGGCATTGGCCTCGGCGATGATTTCACCTGAGCTTTCATCCACATAGTTCTTCGCCAGAACACGACCAATCAGATATTCAGCCGGTACTTCCATCATGGTCAGGCCGGTTTTTTCCAGCTGACGGACGTGGCGGGCGGTAATACGACGACCTTGCTCTACGATCACTTCACCGTCGTTGTCGACGATGTCAAAGGCCGCAGTTTCACCGCGCAGGCGGCTTGGTACCACTTCCATCATGAACTTGCCGTCCTGAATATCAAAACGGGTGTTCTCGAAGAAAGTGCTTAAAATGGTTTCAGTTTCGAAATCGAGCGCACGCAGCAAAATGGTTGCTGGCAATTTACGACGACGGTCAATCCGGACAAAGAGGTTGTCTTTGGCGTCGAATTCGAAGTCCAGCCAGGAGCCACGGTATGGGATCACCCGGGCGTTGTACAATACCTTGCCGGAAGAGTGCGTTTTGCCACGGTCGTGATCAAAGAACACACCTGGGCTACGGTGCAGCTGAGAAACGATAACCCGCTCAGTACCATTAATGACAAAGGTACCGTTTTCGGTCATCAGCGGGATTTCCCCCATGTAGACTTCCTGCTCGCGGATGTCTTTGATGGTGCCTGGCGCTTCTTTGTCAAACAACACCATCCGCAGTTTCACCCGCAATGGCGCCGAGTAAGTTACGCCACGGATTTGGCATTCTTTGACATCAAAAACAGGTTCCCCGATGCGGTAGCTGACGTACTGCAATTCCGCGCTGC
>JAFIFR010000214.1 GCA_020831935.1 Alkalimonas sp. | reverse complement strand
TATTGAGCATAAGGACATGCGGTTACAACAAGGAATCAGTTTACTCGAAGTGTTGCTGGCGGTATTGCTGCTCAAAGTATCCGTTTTGGGTGCTTTGGCTGGCCAGCTGCACGCACGTCAAATGGTGACAGAAGCGCTGCAACGCACTCAGGCAGTTGCTATGGCCGAAGACTGGCTGAATCGTATGCAGGCCGCCGGAGCCAGCCATGCCGAGTTGTCGCCACTTCCCGAATGCTCCGCTAGTCTCCCTTGCCCTTCTGAAACCATCGCCAACTGGCTTCACCAACAATGGCATCAGCAGTGGTGGCTTGGCACCAATGCGCTGGCTCAGGGAGGCTACTGTCAGCTTCTTGATGACAGCTCTGCAGAGTTGGTGTTGTATTGGCACAGTCGATCCTTGTTGTCAGAGTCGTTATCGCAAAGTCCTTGTGGCCAAAGTGGCCCTAAGATGGCACTGCAGCTGCAGGTGATGCTATGAGAGTGCCTTTATCCCGACAGCATGGCCTGAGCCTGGTGGAGATCATGATCGCCTCGGTTTTGGCGTTAAGCTTGCTTGCGGTATTGCTTACCACCAGCAGCAGACAAGTGCAAATGAGCCGTGAAACCATGCAGTTGGCGATGCTGCAGCAACAAGGCCAGCTGCTGCTGAATTTGTTGCAGGCTGAGCTGCATCAGCTTGGTTTCTGGGCTGGCTTTTCGCTGGACGCAATGCGCCAGGCTTCGGCACCAGAGGTGATGGTAGTGTCCGAATGCGCCATTGGCAGCGAGCAAAGCGGCAGCTTTCCAGAGCCTGGGCGTCCCTTCATTCCACTTTATTCCGAGTTGGGCAATCAGGGGGGAGTGTCCTGCCTGGGAGCGATCAAGCCGGATTCAGCCATTTTGCAATGGAAGCGTCTGCTGGCACAGCCCCGCCATTACTCTGAGTTATTGCCCAACCGTTATTATTTGCAAGTCAAAGCAGACGGTTTGGCCATTGTTGACAGCACCCTGGCGAGCCATGGTGTTGACACTGAGTTCTGGCCATACCAGCATCAATTGTTTTACGTGCAGCTACAAGGTGACATTCCGGTTTTAATGCGCAGACGCTTGATTCGAAATCATGCCGGACAGCCAAGAATGCATACCGACTCTGTGATGGATGGGGTGGAAATCTTGTACTTCGAATTCGGTATCGACAGCACCCTGGATGGACGAGCCAATTATTTTTTACCACTGCACCAGATGGATGCAGCACAGTGGTTGCAGCAAGAAAGCCGCATTGTGGCAATCAGCTACTACGTGTTGTTGCGCTCGATGGAGCCCGACCGACAGTACGTCAATGACCAATGGTATCCGATGGGGCAGTATGGCTTTCAGGCGCCCGGTGATCACTATCGTCGACTGGCACTGCAAGGAACCCAGTATTTTCACAATGTCGCATTGCAGCTTAATGGAGGATAACGCATGAAATCATCCAAGGGGTTTGCACTGATCACCACCTTATTACTGGCCACGGTGATGGTGCTTTTAGTGCTGGCTCTATTGCAAAGCAGTCAGCTCAGTCTTCGAATTGCGGATGCAGGCCAGCAAGCACTTCAGGTACGACAACAAGCCTGGCAACAGCATCTGCAACAGCATACCGTTGTGGAGCAGACTCCTTTGGTTGCTGAGGTGGCTTGTCCGCCACTTTATGCCGCCTGGCAGGCTGAGCAGCTGGCCTGCCAGCGCTATCTTAAGGTGAGCTCGAAAGCACAAGAACATTGGCTAGACAGTCAGGCAGCCAGTCTTGTGATGCAAATTCAACTGCAGTCGAAGGTAAAGTCCGATGATTAAGATGGTACTCCTTAGCATCTGGTTGCAAACTCCGCTGGACTGTTTTGATTCAGCCGAAGTTCAGACAGATTTTAGCGTTTCTGCTCAAGGGGTGATAAGACGTGAGGCCCAACATGGTGTGCCTCTACCGACTGCGGTCGTGGTGGCAGATTTGAGCGACAGCGGTTGGTTGTTTAGCTCTCAGCACACCGTGGCTCGAACGGTATTGCCGGTCACCGCGGTTGCCGGGCAGCGTCATTTTGAGCAGCTCATCTTGCTTGCGTATGATCCAGCCCAACAAGCTGAACAATTATTGGCAGTGCGGTTATTCCACCAGCAGTCGTCGCCCTGGTATTTTAGTGATTTGCGGCCCTATCTGGATGATGACACCTTTGCCGCTGATGATGCAATTATTGCAACCCGGTGGTTAGAGTTTCAGCTCGCCGCTGGCTGGTGGCTGCCTTTGGCCGGTAGAGCCATGCAGTTGCCGGAACTCTATGGTGGGATTTTGCACCTGCCTGTCGTTACACCATCCAGCTTCGACGATTGTCCTGAGCCTCCGCTGGATTTGGTGGTGCATTTCATTCATATGCATTCCGGTCATAGCACGGCTTCCTCCCAGCAGCTGACTTTGTCGGAGTCGGCACCATTGCAATGGCATTTAAAACCGCATGGAGAGGTGTTAGAGCTATGGCTGCACCAGGCCGAACAGCTTTGGTTGTTGCAACCGGAGCTGCAACAAATTTTGCCGGATTGTCTGGATTGCACTGAGACCATTTCAGACACAGCCTGGCCAAAGTACCGGCCACTGGCTCATTTTTGGCTGGAGCAAGGAGTCTGGTAATGCATACAAACCGAGGCATCACCTTGATCGAACTGTGCCTGGCTGTGGTCATAATGGCTGTGCTAGCTAGCATAGCGTACCCGTCCTATGTGCAGTTTGTATTGCGGAGTCACCGTGTCGAAGCGACAGAAGCCTTATTGGCACTGGCCTCACGTCAAGAACTTTACTTCAGTGAGCAACGGCGTTACAGCGACTCCTTGGCCGATCTTGGCTTGAACGAGAGCCTCACCCCTTCCGGACGCTATCAACTTAGTGTGCAAGTGCTGGCGGAGGGGATGGGCTTTCTGTTGCAGGCGGATGCCCAGGGGTTGCAGAGTCAAGATACTGCCTGTGCAGCTTTTAGTGTGAACCACCTTGGACAGCGCAACACTGTGGTGTCATATCCAGAGCAATGTTGGCGTTAGGGTACGAACAATTTTAAGAGGGGCAAGGGTGATTGTGGTGTTGCAAGCGACTGCGTCCGGCTTGATTCATGGTCAGGCTGTAGTGCCAGGAGCGGCCAGCTTCCGGACAATAGCGAAAGCTGCCATTTTCCAGTGGACCCAGACTGCCATCACGGCGAAAACTGAGCTGGTCACGGTGATAACTGAGGTGATGCGACGGATGCACGGGCGGCAGCTCCCGCACTGGCCGCCACTCATGCGACTGCCACAAGCTGATTTGCAATGGATGGGCAGACCAGTTGCTGCTGCAATCGCTGCCATCGATAGGACAGACCCGAACCTGAGTCGCTTGTCCGCTGGCAAGCACTCTGGCGTAGGTTAACTGTTGGCTCAACTGCTTCATGTAGCTTTCTGCCCGCTGTTGGCTAACAAAGTTATTCCAGGATGGGACGCCAACGGTCGAAAAAAGGGTGACCAGGGTCAAAGCCACCATCATCTCAACCAAAGTCCAACCAGTCTGACGCATAATTCATTATATTGTTCACAATAATGCTAAATTATGGGCTGCAAGGCTTTTAATGTCAATTTATTGTGAT
>JAFIFR010000213.1 GCA_020831935.1 Alkalimonas sp. | reverse complement strand
GGGCAGCTATTGCTGCCCCAAAATGCAGGACAAGTTAACAACGACCAGGAAAAAACGCTGTGAAGCGTACGTCAGTTTCCCGACAGGAGCGATCATAGCAAAAAGAGAATTCAAATGCAAATGGTTATCATTATTATGATTGCGCCTGATTTGAATTTGGTGATCGCAACTGCAATACTTTAAAAATCCCAGTCTGTGAGACCTGTTATGCCTCGGTGTCGTTTTCAAGCACTGCTGTGTCATTTTTGTCTGTGGCTGTTGCTATGCATCGGCTCCGCTGGCTGGTCTGCCCCTCAGGTTTACAGCCGTTTTATTCATTTAAATGATAGTTTTGATATTTCCCCACTGTCGACCAGTATCGCGCAGGATCATCATGGCATGCTTTGGCTGGGAACTCAGCATGGCCTGTACCGCTTTGATGGTGGTGATTTGACCCGCTTTCAGGCCGATGCAGCAACCAGCAACAGCCTTTCTGCCGATTGGGTCACCAGTTTGTTGGTAGAAGGTACCGATACCTTGTGGGTTGGTACACGCTATGGTGGTTTGAACCGACTGAATTTAACAACAGAGCGTTTTGAACAACTTCGCTTTGCCATCGATGCGGATGATGCACCCCAGAATGAAATTTCAGTGTTGTATCAGGATGCGGCTGGCCAAATCTGGATTGGTACCAATGGTGCTGGGGTATTCTATTGGGATCGGCAGCTAGAGCGCATTGTGGCTTTGGAGTTGCCAGGTAAGATTGATGGTGTCTCGACAGCTTATATCAATGATATCTGGATGGATGATGCCCAGCAGTTGTGGTTAGCGATAGGGGATGCCCCGCTTCGTACCAAAGGCCGTGCGACAGGTGGGATCATTCGATGGGATCCGCAGCTGCAACAAGGTCAGGGCTGGCATCCGGGAAACTCCGATTTAAGCCATGACTCTGCGACTAGCCTGGTCGTACACCCAGACAAAGGGTTACTTATTGCTTTGTATGGTGGTGGGCTCTGGCGCATGAACCCTTCGTCTTTGCAGCCCGAACCGATGCCGATGCCAGAAAACATGCAGCGGATCCGGGCGACGTCTATCGGCCTGGATGCAACAGGCAACATATGGGTTGCCAGCGATGGGCAAGGCCTTTGGTTGTATTTAACAGCCCGTCAGCGTTGGCAGCAGTTTCAATACCACCCTGAGTTTGCCAGTGGTTTGCGTAACTCTGCAATGACCAGGTTGTATTTTGATGGGCAGGGTACACTGTGGTTGTTAAGCCAATCGGGCTTTAGTCTGCTTGGGCCAGTCGCACAGCAGGTGCGCACCTTGCCTTTTGGAAGGCTGGATTCGAACTTACTGGGTGCTGCCAATGTATTTGGTATAGAGGCGGTTAGTGAGCAGGAGGTCTGGATAGCCAATCGCGAAGCCGGAGTTGCCTTGTTCAATCCGTTATCCGGTAAGTTGCAGCGCTTTGCATTGCCTGAGGATGACAGAGGCCCAAGCCTGGCCCGGGCTGTATTAAAAGAGCAAGACTGGCTTTGGGTGGGCACCGACCGTGGTTTGTACCGTTTGTATCCTGCCACCGCTATCTGGGAGCATCAGGCATTACCGGAAATTGGTGGGCCGCCAACCATCTCCATTTTTTACCCGGATGCACAGGGACGTCTATGGCTGGGCAGTCGGGGCGCGGGTTTGTACCTGTTGGATCAGCAGCGTCAGTTGGTGCGTCATTACCACACCGGTTCTGAGCAACACCCGTTACCCTTTGATACCATTACCAGCATGGTGATGGATCCACAAGGGTACTTTTGGTTGGGCTCACTGGATAGGGGCTTGCTTCGCGGAGATGCTGAGCTTACCGAGTGGCAGCACTGGCGCCAGTTTGATGGCAGTGAGCATGGTTTGGTCTTTAATGGCATACAGCTCATTTACCTACAAAATGGTCATGTCTGGGTTCGGGCGGGTAATCTGAATCATCGATGGTTGGATCGCACCGAGCCGCCATTTTTTAAGGCCTACCCGACAGATGAGTCGATTGATGAAGCCTTGGTTGCAGCCGATGAGTTTCGCTTGCTGTATCGTTATCACTGGTTACCCGGCAGCGGTACTTTGCTGGAATTGAATCAATGGCATGGTATGCAGGAAACCACCTGGATTGGTGCCTGGGAACTTTACAATGGCATGATTTATCGGGGGGGCAGCAGTGGTATGGATTATTTTCAACCGCAGGCGTTGCCCAGTGAGCAGCCGATGCCCGCCGTGCAGCTCAGCCGGTTTAGTTTATTTAATCAAACTGTGCAGCCAGGCAGCAGCTCACTGCCTCAGGCATTGCCTTACCTGGATCACTTGGTTCTACGCTACAAAGAAGATATGTTTAGCATCCGCTTTGCAGTACCTTCTTTATTGCATCAGCAGCAATTGCAGTACCGTTACCGACTGCAGGGGTTTGATCGGGACTGGATCCTTACCAGCTCCAATGAGCGTATTGCGACCTACACCCGACTTCCCCCCGGTACCTATCAGTTTGAAGTGGCAGCCAGGTTGGGCAATGGCGAGTGGCAGGAGCCAGCATTGCTCTCGATTCAGGTGCTGCCACCCTGGTGGATGACCTGGTGGTTTCGGGCGCTGGTGATCACCGCAATAGTGTTTGCGCTTTGGTTGTGGCTGCATCTGAAAATGCAGGCTGAGCGTGCTATGCGCCGTGAGCTGCAGCACCAGGTGACAAAGCGAACTATGGAGCTAAAAGAGAAGCACGATGCGCTGGAAGCATCCAACAAAGACCTGATGCTGTTGCAGCAAATCGGTCGTGAAATTACCGCCTCGCTGCAGTTGGATCAGGTGCTGTCCCGTTGTCACCAGATGTTGAGCGAGCTGATAGATGTGCATGTGATGGTGATTGGTTTGTACCGGCCTCAACTGGAGCAAATCGAGTTTGTTTTTTGGCAGGAAAATGGGCAGCAGCTGCCCAATTTCAGTATTGATGCAACAGACTCTGAGGTGTTGGCATCACTTTGTTTTAATCGAGGTCAGGAGATCCAGGTCAGTCAGCGCTCCGATTTTTATAAATATTTTAGCAGCATGCCACAGCCGCTCTGTGGTGACCCGATGCAGTCTGTGCTCTATATCCCACTGATGGCCAATCAGCAGGCGGTAGGGGTGTTTTCGGTGCAAAGCCCAAGCCCCAATGCCTACAGCGCATCGCAGTTGGATTTGCTGCGGACTCTGGCCAGCACCATCGCCATTGCGGTGGTCAATGCCGATACCTTTACCCGCCTGCAACAGACTCAGCAGCAACTGGTAACGCAGGAAAAAATGGCTTCTTTGGGTGGACTGGTAGCCGGGGTGGCCCATGAAATCAATACACCTCTTGGCATTTGTGTCACGGCCACCAGTCATTTAAAAGCAGAGTTTGAGCAGGTTTACAGCGCTTTTGCCGAAAAAAAGCTGCAGCAGTCGCAGTTCAAGCGCTTTTTGCAGCATCTGCACGATGGGCTGAAAATCCTGGAGGTCAATACCGAGCGGGCGGCCGCCCTGGTGCAAAGTTTCAAGCAGGTGTCAGTCGATCAATCGGCCGATGGCAGTCGGGATATCGAGCTCTCTGGCTATTTGCAAGACGTGCTGCTGTCGTTGCAGCCTCAGC
>JAFIFR010000212.1 GCA_020831935.1 Alkalimonas sp. | reverse complement strand
TCGGGCTGAATCACATCGCCGTTGCCGGTGATGATCAACGAGCTGTTGGCATCGGCAACCGCCAGCAAGGCTTCGAGACGGCGCAGCATGCGATCGGTGCGCCAGTCTTTCGCCAGCTCGACGGCGGCGCGCATCAGGTGGCCCTGGTGCATTTCCAGTTTGGCTTCAAAACGTTCAAATAAGGTGAAGGCGTCGGCGGTACCGCCGGCAAAACCGGCCAGCACTTTGTTTTGGTAAAGGCGGCGCACTTTGCGGGCATTGCCTTTCATTACGGTATTGCCAAGCGAAACCTGGCCATCGCCGCCCAGTGCGACCTGGCCATTGCGGCGAACAGAAACGATGGTAGTCATGTGGAGCCCTTGTGGCATTTCAGATGCAAGCTATCTGAGGGCTCCTTCAGTGCTTTTCAAGGGGGAACTAGCCTCTGCGGTTAGTTCCAGTTCCAAATTTGGCAGCTGTTGATGCCATTACGCCGCAGCCGGTTGCGATCAGCTTCGGCCTGACGACGGCTGTCGTAAGGGCCCAGCACTACCCGGTACCAGACGCCGTTGCTGCCTTCGGTGCGGCGAATGCTGGAGGAAAAACCGGCAAAAGCAATTTGCGCTCGCATCGCATCGGCTTGTTCTTCACTGCGAAAGGAAGCGCACTGCATCTGAAACGGTCCGCGCGACTCGAGTTCGCGCACTTCTACGGCCACTTCACGGTTTTCCAACTCACGAATGTATTGAAACGGCTCTTCGGTCGGTCGCTCTGGCAAGGGATCTTTTTCCACTTCAACCACCGGGGCGGCTGGCGTACTAACCGGCTCTTGCTGGTTGATGGTCCACAAAAACCAGCCAAACAGCAGCATCAAGCCTGCCGTCACCGACAGCAATAACCAGGGAAAAGGCGCTTTGGCCGGCGCTTTTTTACGGGGCTTGGCTTTTGGGCGGGCGGTTTTTACATAATCACGTCGTGGCATGAGCGCCGGGACCTCCTACAGCAATTCAGCTGCCATTCTACCGGTTTCAGGGAGGGCTGTGCAATCAGGATAAATCCACCGGATCCACATCCAGTTGCCAGCGCAGCTTGCGGCTCAGTGGCCAGCTTTGACTGGCGGCAATCAGTTGATCAAGCAGTTGGTGCAGGCCAGCGCGGCTGGCGCTGTAGCAATGCAGCTGCCAGCGGTATTTGCCGGCTTTGCGCTCCAGCGGTGCCCGGATTGGGCCCAGCAGCTGAACCTGCGGGGCTGCTGTTTGCGCCAGCTCGACCAGTTGCTGCAGCCATTGCCTGGGCAGTTCATCCTGATGTGATTCGGCGCGAAACAGCGCCAGAAATTGGTAGGGCGGTAATAAGGTTTGCTGTCGTTCGGTCAGTGCCAGTCTGGCAAAGGAGTCGTAGCCGTTGTGGATAATATCCTGCAAGATGCCATGGTCCGGGTAACGGCTTTGTAGCAGCACCTTGCCGGCATGTTGCGCCCGGCCGGCGCGACCAGCTACCTGGGTGATCAACTGCGCCAGTTGCTCCGGGGCCCGAAAATCGCTGCTAAACAGAGCACCATCCACATCAACAATCACCACCAGGGTAACTTTGGGAAAATGATGGCCTTTGGCCAGCATTTGGGTACCGACAATCAGCTGGGGCCCGCCTTCGGTAATTTGTTGCAGTGCTTCGGCCAGGCTGCCTTTGCGCCTGGTGCTGTCGCGATCCAGCCGCACCACCGGAACATCCGGAAACATTGGTTGCAGCTGGGTTTCCAGTTGTTCGGTGCCCTGACCCAGTGGCACCAGCCGGGTACTGCCGCAGTGGCCGCATTGGCGGGGGACCGGCCGGCTGCTACCGCAGTGGTGGCAATTGAGCTGACGATCGCTTTTATGCCAGGTCATGCTGGCATCGCAGCGCTGGCAATCGGCCACCCAACCGCACTCATCGCACGACAAAGCCGGGGCAAAGCCACGCCGGTTCAAAAACAGCATCACCTGAAAGCCTTGCTGCAAGGTCTTTTTTATTTGTTGAATGGTGGTATCGGCCAGGCCAAACTGCACTTGTTGCTGCTGTAAATCGACCAGCTCCAGTGTAGGTAATTGCTGACCACTGGCCCGGCTATTGAGGGGCAGCAGCTGAAAGCGGCCTTGCAGTGCATTGTGCAAACTTTCCAGGCTGGGGGTGGCCGAACCCAGCACCACCGGGCATTGCTCCAGTGCGGCCCGTTTAATCGCCAGATCGCGGGCATGGTAGCGAAAGCCATCCTGTTGTTTTAGCGAGGCATCATGCTCTTCATCCACCACAATAAGGCCCAGGCTGGCAAAGCGTAAAAATAAGGCTGAGCGGGTGCCAATCACAATAGCCGCGCTGCCAGTGGCGGCATGCTGCCAGCAAGTCAGGCGTTCGGTATCCGTTAGCCCGGAATGCCAGCTTAGCACCGGCACGGCAAAACGGTCAGCAAAACGTGCCAGCGTTTGCGGGGTTAAGCCGATTTCTGGCACCAGCACCAGCACCTGTTTCCCCTCTGCCAGCAAAGGGGCGATGCTTTGCAAATACACTTCGGTTTTGCCGGAGCCGGTCACACCTTCCAGCAACAAGGGCTGAAAGCGGCCCTGTGCCTGCACGATGGCAGAGACTGCCAGTGCCTGATCGGTGGTTAACTTTAAACCGGCGCTGGGAGTGGTTAAAGCCGGGTAGGGGGCAAAAGGTACTTCAATGGCTGTAACCAGTTGTTTTTGCTGCAGCGCCCGCAGAGCCGGTCGTTGTTCGGCGGGGATGCTATCCGCGGCTAAATCCCCTTGTTGCAACTGCTGCCACAGCGCCAGCTGCTTAGGCGCGCGTTTTAAATCTGCCTCAGTGACGGCAAGGCCTGCTTGGGTAAGCTGGTAATTTTGCGACTGGCAGCTGGGAAGTGGCTTACCTTCGCGCAGCAACGCCGGGATGGCGGAGATCAGTACCTCCCCCAGTGGGTGATGGTAGTAATCGGCGGCAAAAGACAGCAACTGACAAAGCCGCTCAGACAATACCGGGGCGCTATCCAGCGGCGCAATAATGGGTTTTAACGTATCCTCGGCATAAGCATCCGCTGGCTGCAGCTGCCAGACTATCCCTACCAATTCCCGTTTGCCAAAAGGCACCAGCACGCGGCAACCCACCTGTACTTCGATACCGGCTGGTAGCAAATAATCAAAGGATTGACGCAAGGGGACTGGTAAAGCAATCCGGATCACTGACACTGGCACGGCTACCCGTTGAGTGTGGCTCTGGGCCACCGATTCGTAATACGACTAGTGTATCGACTGGCACCATGGCTTCGCAACCGAAAAAGCATGCGGAATCGTGCAGCAGTAGCTTGCAAGCCCAAAGCAGATCGAATAAACTACGCGCCCTAATTGAACTGTAACCGCGTATGGTGCCCGGCGTTTAGCGACCAGGTGGCGATACGGCCTTAAACTGAGGTAACCCATGAAACCAGGAATTCATCCAGAATACCAAGAAATTACGGCAACCTGTACTTGCGGTAATACGTTTAAAACCCGTTCAGCCCTGTGCAAAGACATCCACTTGGACGTCTGCTCTGCCTGCCACCCGTTCTACACCGGCAAGCAAAAAGTACTGGACGTTGGTGGTCGTGTTGATCGCTTCAAGAAGCGTTTCAGCATGGT
>JAFIFR010000010.1 GCA_020831935.1 Alkalimonas sp. | reverse complement strand
GCTTTTTCCTTTTGCGCCCGGCGCAGGTTAAAAGCTGCCCGGCGATCCGAGTTGGTAACTGGCAAGGCGCCGGTGCGTAGGTGAATCATTGCATAGACACCGATGGCGACCAGTGCCAGCACAAAGAGTTCACCCAGCGTATCCAGGGCACGGAAATCCACTAAAATGACATTGACCACGTTGCGGCCATAACCGAGCGGCCCGCTGTTTTCTAAGAAGTAGTCGGAAATACCGTCCAGCTGGCGGGCGCCGGTGATCACCAGCACCAGCACCGTCATCAGCAGGCCGGTCATGCCCGCGATAACGGCATCGCGCAGCCGGTTGGCGGTCGACGACAAGCTGCGGAACTCGGGCAAGCGGTACAGCACCAGTACCAGCAGCAGCACCGTGATGGTTTCAACCAGCACCTGGGTAATACCGACATCGACCGCGCTGAAGAAAACGTAGAGCAGGGCGACACCAAAGCCAAGCGCTCCCAGCATGGCCACGGCTGCCAGAAAGGAGCGAACCAGCACCGCGGTTAAAGCGGCCAGAATCAAGACCAGGATGACAGCAACTTCATGCACCCGGATGTCCTGAATGCTGAGATTCAGCTCCAACTGGTTGACTCGCAGCAAGGCCCAGCCAACGATGATGATCACGGTGCCAAGGGTGGTGTTCAGGTAGTTACGCAGGTAACCATTTTGCAGGGTTTTGGTCTGCCAGTCGGCAAACTGAGTCATGCCCAGCATCAGGCGCTCATAAATCACTTCCGGGCCAATTTTCTCTGCCCGCTGCATAAAGTCCGTGGCCTGACGCCAGCCATCCCAGACTTTAAACAGCAGCAGGCCCAGCGCCAGGCTGGTTAAGCTCAGCATCAGCGGCAGGTTAATGCCGTGCCACAGCGCCAGGTACAGCTCGATAGGCTGGCCGTAGACGGCTGCTGCCGCTGCTGCCAACAGGCCTTTGTCGGCCAAAAAAGGCATCAGACCAAACAACAGTCCCAGGCTGGCTAAAACGGCAGGCCCTATCAGCAGCGCAAAATCGGGATCGTGTGGCTTTTTGGGCGTCTCAACCGCGGGGCCAAACCAGGGTTTGAGTGCCATTACCGCTGCCACTAGTACCACCAGGATATTGGCAACCACAGTGGCAATGGTCAGGCCGATGTGCCAGCTGGATGCGGTCAGCACCGCCTCGAGCAGCAACTCTTTGCCAACAAAGCCAAACAACGGGATGATGCCTGCCAGCGACAAGGATGCCAGCACCGCCACCACTGTGGTTTTGGGCATGCTATGACGTAAGCCGCCTGCTTGCTGGAAATCTTTCACGCCGGCTGAATGGTCCAATATACCGGCCACCATAAAGAGCGCACCTTTGTACAGTGCATGGGCCAACAAGAAGGTCACCGCCGCCAGAGCCGCTTTTTCGGTGCCCAGCCCCAGCAGCATGGTCAGAGTCCCCAATGCCATCACGGTCGAGTAAGCCAATACCCGCTTCACGCCAGTAGCCCGGCTGGCCAGGAAAATGCCGGTGAGCATGGTCAGAGCACCAAAGAAAGACAAGGTCAGCAGCCAGACCTCGGTGCCACCTAAGCCCGGGCTCAGGCGCGCCAACAAATAGATGCCCGCTTTGACCATGGTTGCCGAGTGCAGGTAGGCCGAAACCGGTGTTGGTGCTGCCATGGCGTTGGGCAACCAAAAGTGAAAGGGGGTTTGGGCCGACTTGGTAAAGGCGCCCAGCAACAGCAGGATCAGCATCGGCAGGTACAACGGATGCTCGGTCAGGCCATCGGCGGCTAAAATTTCGCTTAATTCAAAGCTGCCACCGACCAGCCCCAACATAATCAGGCCGGTCATTAACGCCAGGCCGCCCAGCACCGTGACCATCAGGCCCTGATGGGCTTTTTTGCGCGATTCTTCCTGCTCATGGTTAAAGCCAATCAGCATAAAGGAAGTGATGGTAGTCAGCTCCCAGAACACGAACAGACTGATCAGGTTATCGGACAGCACCACGCCCAGCATAGAGCCCATAAAGCCGAGTAAAAAGATAAAGAAGCGTCCCAGATCCCGGTGCTTTTCCAGATAACGGCCACCGTAGGCCAAAATAAAGAAGCCAATGCCGGTGATCAGCAAGGCAAAGAGCAGGGAGAGGCCATCCACCAGAAAGCTGAGATGAATGTTCAGTCCCGGGAACCAGTTGTAGCTAAACTGCAACTTTTCGCCCTGACTGACCATCGGCAGCATGCTGGCAAAGTAAGCAAACAAGGTTGCCGGTAACAGCGCAAGCGCCCAGCCGCTGTGACGTCCTGTAAAGCGATGCACCCAGGGGGCAAAGCAAGCTAAAATAAAGCATGACAGCACGGCCATCAGCATCATGTGTCGCTCCTTTGAAAACAAGCACGCAGTGTATAACGAATTGTATTATGGCCTAATTTACCGTGCCATGCTAGCAAAGCCCACTGCCAGCCGCTTTGCTGCAACTGAATGAATTGCTCTAGCCTACCATGGCTTTTTACTGCCGCGGCTGCAAGTTCGATTAATTTAGCAAAAGCAGCGCTGAATACCTGAAAAGTATTATTGAGAATCGTTCTCATTGGGTTTATACTTGCCGTCATCATTTGATTGAACGACCTTTTCAGCTGGAGTTGCTATGCGTTTTGCGGCGGTTTTGTTGTGGTGCAGTGCCTGGATGCTGGTTGCGGGCCAAAGTACGGCGGTGTTCAGTACCGAAGTCAATGTGTATTCCGCCCGGCAGGAAGAGTTGATCAAACCGGTGCTGGATGATTTTACCGCCAGCACCGGCATTCGGGTGAACCTGATTACCGGCAATGCCGATGAGTTGATTACCCGCATTGTCAGCGAAGGGCGCAATAGCCCGGCCGACTTGCTGATCACCACCGATGTGGGCCGTTTGTACCGGGCCAAGCAGCAGCAAGTATTGCAGCCGCAGCAATCGGAGTTGCTGCAACAGGCCATCCCTGCCCATTTGCGGGATGAGGCTGGCTACTGGTTCGGTCTGACGGTGCGCGCCCGGCCGGTGCTCTATGCTGCAAAGCGGTTGGACGAGGCGGACAAAGCCGTGCTGCACGATCTGACCCACGAACGCTGGCGTGGCCGTATCTGTGTCCGCAGCTCTGGCCACATTTACAATCAATCGATGGTGGCAGCCAAGCTGGCACATCACGGCACTGCAGCAACCGAGCAGTGGGTTCGCGGTCTGGTACGCAATTTTGCCCGCCCGCCGCGCGGTGGTGACCGGGATCAAATCCGGGCTCTGGCAGCCGGTGTCTGCGATCTGGCCATCGCTAATACCTACTATTTGGCTGGCATGATGAATGACCCGCGCGATCAACAAGCTGCGGCTGAGGTGGCGGTGTACTGGCCTGAGCAAGATGGGCTTGGTACCCACATCAACATTTCCGGTGCCGGTGTGGCCACCCATGCACCCAACCCTGCCGCCGCGCTGCAACTGCTGGAGTTTATGGTGCAGCAAGACAGCCAG
Source organism: Alkalimonas sp. (assembly GCA_020831935.1). Taxonomy (GTDB): domain Bacteria; phylum Pseudomonadota; class Gammaproteobacteria; order Enterobacterales; family Alteromonadaceae; genus Alkalimonas. The sequence continues at coordinate 30,137 of JAFIFR010000010.1, read as the reverse complement.
CAGTGGTATGCCGAAGCCAACCATGAGTACCCGGTTCGCCCCGGTGTGGCTTACAGCCAGACTTTGCAATCCTATGGTGACTTTAAAGCAGATACTCTGCCACTGGAACGGCTGGGAACTTTGAATGCGGAAGCATTGCGGTTAATGGACAGAGCACGTTGGCGCTAGTTGGTTGTTGCTGTAGTAGCTGTAGGCCCCTCCGGTGTTAAAACAATTCGGGTGGCGACCTGATCCCTGGCGCTGGCTGGTAGTGATACCAGCCAGCGTGTTGGCTTTGCCGGTACTGGTGATTTTGCTGAGCCTGCTGCAACCGCAGTGGGAGGTGTGGTCGCATTTGCGCCAGACCGTGCTTTGGCTCTACATCAGCAACTCCTTGCTGTTGGCTTTTGGGGTCGGCTTTGGCGCCTTATTTCTTGGTACCGGCAGTGCCTGGCTGGTTTCGCAGTACCAGTTCCCGGGGCGACGCTTGCTGGAGTGGATGCTGCTATTGCCACTGGCGATGCCGGCCTACATCATTGCTTATACTTACACCGGCTTGCTGGACTTTGCCGGGCCGGTGCAAACCCAGTTGCGTGATGTATTCGGCTGGCGTTACGGCGATTACTGGTTCCCGGAAATCCGCTCCTTAGGTGGCGCTATTCTGATGCTGTCGCTGGTGCTCTACCCTTATGTCTACATGCTGGCCCGCAATGGTTTTCGAGAACAGGCCGCTTCGCTGCAGGAAGCCAGCCGCACACTCGGGCTGACCACCCGGCAGCACTTCTGGCAAGTGGCCTTGCCGCTGGCGCGTCCCGCCATTCTGACCGGTACGGCGCTGGCGATGATGGAAGCCTTCGCCGATTATGGCACCGTGCAATACTTTGGGGTAGATACCTTCACCACCGGTATTTTCCGCACCTGGTTTGGTCTGAACAACAGTCTGGCTGCGGCGCAGCTGGCGGCGATGCTCAGCAGCTTTGTGCTGTTTTTGCTGGTGCTGGAGCAATGGTCCAGACGCAAAATACGCTATTACCATCAGGGACAAAAAGACAGCCAGGCCCCGCGCAAAGTGTTGCAAGGCCCCAGAGCATTGGGGGTGTTGGCACTTTGTCTGCTGCCACTGGTTTTTGGTTTTGTGGTGCCGGCTACTCAATTGCTCATCTGGGCCTTGGCGACCTGGCGCGACACCCTGGATCAGCGTTTTTTGCAATTGGTGTGGAACAGTTTCTCGCTGGCGGCCATGGCGGCGCTGTTGGCGGTCTTGCTGGCGTTGATTTTTGCCTATGCCCGGCGGCTCCGGCGTGACTGGCTGGTGTTGGTGCCGGTGCGCCTGGCGGCGCTGGGCTATGCCATTCCCGGTACGGTGATCGCCATTGGTGTGATGCTGCCGCTGGCATTTTTGGATCGGCATATTGATTTGCTGGCCGAGCAATGGTTTGGCATTCGCACTGGCCTGCTGTTTTCCGGGACCTTATTTGCGCTGCTGTTGGCGTACAGTGTGCGTTTTCTGGCGGTCTCGCTGCACAGCATCGAAGCTGGTCTGGAGCGTATTCGCCCCAATATGGATCAGGCGGCGCGCTCCCTTGGGTGCTCGCCGCGCCAGGTGCTGTGGCGGGTGCATGTCCCGCTGTTGCGTGGTAGTGTACTGACAGCCTTGCTGCTGGTGTTTGTCGACGTACTAAAAGAGCTGCCGGCTACCCTGATTTTGCGGCCCTTTAATTTCAACACCCTGGCAGTGCGTACCTTTGAGCTAGCGTCCGACGAGCGTTTGGCCGATGCGTCTTTATCGGCGCTGGCGATTGTGCTGGTTGGGTTATTGCCGGTGATTATCCTAGCCCGCTCCATGGAGCGGGCGCACTAAAACGGACGAACTATGCTGGTATTGGAGCAACTTGACGTCGCTTATGGCACCCATACTGTGGTGAAAGACATCACCTTTTCGCTGTCAAAAGGCCAGATTGGTTGTCTGGTGGGCCCCTCCGGTTGTGGCAAAACCACCTTGCTGCGCGCCATTGCCGGCTTTGAGCCCGTCGCTAAAGGGGCGATTCGACTGGCGCAAGGCGTGGTCAGTGCCCCCAATCACGCCTGTCCGCCTGAACAGCGCAAACTGGGCATGGTGTTTCAGGATTTTGCGCTTTTCCCGCACCTGACCGTCGCGGAAAACATTGGTTTTGGCATCAAACAACTAAGCCGCAGTGCGCGCCAGCAGCGGGTGCGGGAGTTGTTGCGGCTGGTTGGCTTGCCCGATCTGGCCGAGCGTTATATCCACCAGTTATCGGGTGGCCAGCAGCAGCGGATTGCCCTGGCCCGGGCGATAGCGCCCAAACCCGAAGTGCTGTTGCTGGATGAACCTTTTTCCAGTCTGGATGCGGAGCTGCGGGAGTCGCTGGCGCGCGATATCCGGCAGATTTTAAAACAGGAACAAATGACCGCCGTGATGGTGACCCATGATCAGTTTGAAGCCTTTACCATGGCGGACTTGATTGGGGTGATGGAGCATGGACGTATGCAGCAATGGGCGACCCCTTACGAGCTGTATCACAAGCCGGTGAATCGCTTCGTTGCCGACTTTATCGGTCGGGGGGTTTTGCTGGCGGGTAAGATGCTGGATAGTCAACGGGTTCAGACGTCTTTTGGCATTTTCCGACAGAGTTACCAACCGGGTCTGCAGCAGGGGGATAGCGTCGATGTGCTGATCCGGCCGGATGATATCGTGCACGACGATGACAGCGGAGTGACTGCCAAAGTGCTGGAAAAGTCCTTTCGTGGTTCCCACATACTCTACAGTCTGGAGCTGCACAGCGGCGATCAGGTCTATTGTCTGGCGCTCAGCCACCACAACCATGCGGTGGGTGAAATGATCGGCATACGGCTCGATCTTGACCACATGGTGGTGTATCCGCGGTTGGCATCAGCCCATGCAGAGCTGGCTCAGTAAAAGGAAAATGCCTGCTCCAGCTCGATGATCTGATGCTGCAAACCGTCAAGGTGCAATTCCAGCTGGGTGCGCTGACGCACCAGAGCGGCTTGTTGTTGCCGGTGTTCGCTGATCTCTCGGTAGAGTTGCTGCCTGCCTTCCGGTGTCTGCGCGTCGCCAAACATTAAGGCTTCTTTGTCACGGATCTGTTCGGCCAACTGCTGGTAGTCGTTATCCAGCTGTGTCAATTGGCGTTCACTTTGTTGCGCCTGCTGCCGCAATAAAAAGATTCGGCGGCCGGCATCAAAACCCAGTAAAAAGTCTGCTTCGGCTTCCCCCTGACAAACGCCCTGGTAGTTTTGACCGGAGCGGCCATATTCAAAACCATTGCTGGTGCGGCAAAACAACTGCAAGCCCTGGCGATGGCCGCGCTGGTACAAAGCCAGATCAGGCACCACCTGGTGTTTGGCGCAATCCTGGCGATAGGTATCGATGCGGGCAGGTGAACGGCCCTGCACCCCATCGGCATAGCCCAGGGTTTGCCAGTCCGCTTGCAGGCATTCGTCTTTACTTAGGGTGGCACAACCTGTCAGCAACAGGCCGGCACATAATAGAAGGAGTCTGTGCATGAGGTACTCACCGGATTGGAATGACCTTACCATAAAAGAATCTGCGTGTTGCGACAACTGATTTTAGCGCTGTTGCTGCAAGTACTGTAAAAAGTCGGGGGCCGGCAGGGCTTTCGACCAGAGATAGCCCTGAGCGGCGTCGCAGCCCCATTGCTGCAGGCGTTGCATGGTGGCTTCGTCCTCCACGCCTTCAGCCACAGTACTGAGCTCCAGGCCTTTGGCCAGCTGAATAATGGCCTTGATCAAAGGCTCATCCCGCAAAGATACCGAAAGCGAACTGATAAAGGACTTATCCACCTTCAGGCTGGAGGCATTAAACTGGCGCAAATACCCCAGATTGGAGTAACCGGTGCCAAAATCATCAATGGCAAAGGTGATGCCGAGTGCGCCAAGCCGTTGCAATTGGTTTTGCACCAGCCGAGTGTCGTCAATCAGCAGCGATTCGGTTAACTCCAGCTCGAGGGCCGTTGCCGGCAGGCCACTGTTGGCCAGAGCCGCCAGTAGGGTTTGTTCCAGTTTGCCATCCCGAAATTGCAAGGGGGATAAGTTCACCGCAACCCGAACATCAGGAAAGCCTTGTTGACGCCATTGTTGGCAGTCGATGCAGGCCTGTTGCAGCACCCAGGCACCGAGCTCCAGGATCAGGCCACTGCGCTCAGCCAGCTCAATGACCTCGGCCGGGTTGATAAAACTGCCATCGTCCTGCGGCCAGCGTAGCAAGGCTTCTGCTCCCAGAATTTGTTGACTGCGCAGGCAGACTTTGGGTTGGTAATAAAGCGCAAAGCTCTGGTTTTTCATGGCCGCCCGAATGCGTTGCAGTAAATTAAACTTGTCGGTATTGGCTTGATCCATGGCGTCGTTGTAAAAACACCAGGTGTTGCGTCCCTGCTCTTTCGCGCTGTACATTGCCATATCAACTTTGCGGCACAGCACATGAAACTCAATCCCATCGGCAGGGACTGTGGCAATGCCCACCGAGCCAGAGACTTCAACTTTGGTTTGCATCAGGGTGAAGGCTTCGGTGCTTTGCTTTAGCAAGCGGGACGCCAAATCGGCCAGCTGGCTGTCATCGTCGTTACATGGGCTAAGCACCATAAATTCATCGCCGCCAAAGCGGCAGAGCACATCCTGCTCTGACAGTTCATCTTGCAACCGCTTGGCCAGCTGCTGCAGCAACTGATCGCCGGCGGCATGACCCAAGGCGTCATTGACCGGTTTAAAATTATCCAAATCCAAAAACAACAGGGCCAGCCGCTGATGGTTTTGCAGGCAGTCCAGTTGCATTTGCCGAAACAGTTGTTCACACAAGCTGCGATTGGGCAGATCGGTCAGTTTGTCGTGCATCGCCAGACGCTCAAGCTGCTGTTGCGTTTCACGCACCCGCTTATTCTCCTGCTGCAGGGCACGCAAAGAGCGGTGCAGATCCTGTGCCATCAGCAAGACACTAAAGCCAATGATGCTTAAAATGACACAGATATAGAGGATATGGCGCCAACTATCGGCTGGCAGGTAGGGTACCAGCCAGTTTTGCATGCTGGCATAACCCATGGCCGCAGAGGCCAGTATCATGTAACTCAGTAAGGAGAGGAATAAGTTACGGCTGCCTAAAATTGCTGCAAACACCAATACACCAGGGAAGCCTACCACGGCAAGATCCCGAACCCCGCCGGAAGCGACGGCCAGCCCCGTCAGCATCAACGCCATCGACCAGAGTAAAATGTAGGCTGCCAGCAATGAGCGTTGCCACCAGGCGGCCGCGAACGCCATGCCTAAAAAAGCAGCGCCAGCCAATAAAAAAGCCTGAGTCAGACCGGATGAGACGGTGGCTGCCAGCAACACACCACACAAGGTTGCTGCGGATATTTGCAGCAAGCGTCTGGAACGCAGCTCTAGCAGGCTGTCTTCAGAATGTGTGGCGCTGGGCTTCTCGGGCGCTGCAGTCATCAGCTAGCGGGCTCCTTCAAGGGGGCAGATATCCAAGATAAGTGAACTCGCATTAAAGCGCAATGGCGCAGAGCGTTGTGCAGGCTGGTCAGTCCGGTAGGGGAGTGGAACTACTGCGGCTCTGGTGCAGATTGCAGACTTCGTGCATCCGGTAACAATCGCTGTTTTATTTGCGCCAGTTCGCCGCTCTCCTTAAGCTGCATAATGGCCTCGCTAAAAGCCTGGCTTAAGGCTTCCCCTTGTGGGTGCTGGCGGGAAAACAAGAGATAGAGGGGTTGCTGCTCAATCGGTGGTTCTACCCAATCAATGTAGGATAGAAACTCGGGAAACTCATGGTGCAGCAAATAAATGCCATTGAGTTTATCACCGGCCATCAGGTCGACTCTGCCAGCCCGCAGCAACACAAACAACTGCTCTTCACTGGAGACCTGATAATGCCGGATCCGGGTTTCCAGCAATCCATCCGGGTGAGAGTAGCCCAGCACAGAGCCATAGCGTACGCCTTGATGCACCAAGTCCAGGTAGCTATCAAAGTGGTAATGGCTATCGGCGCGTTTAAAAAAAACAATGGCGGTTTGGTAAATAGGTTCCGGAAAGTAAAACGCCTGCTCACGTTCCTCGGTATGTTTGACCCCAAGCACCGCCGCATACTGGCCGAGACGACTGGCTTGCATGGCTCTGGCAAAGGGCATGTAATGGATTTCGACAGGTTGTTCCATCTTATCAAAGGCGGCCTGCATAATGGCGGTTAAAGCCCCACCCTCTGGCAGGTGCTCGCCAGTATGTGGACTGTAATCGGAGCTGGCAATGAACAGGGGTTCGGCCCAGGTGACGTAGCTGGCAAGCAGCAGGCCTAACCCGATGGCAGTCGCTTTCATGGCACCGGATGTCGCGGTTACTTTGTTTTAGTATGGCAGAAAACTGTTATAGCGCGACAAAAGAAAGGCGCCCATCAGGGCGCCAAAGTGGGCAAAGCAACCAGGAGAACAGCCCAAAACACTGCAGTTAGTCGGTCAGGAAGTCGCGCAGTACATCCGCCATGGCCGCCATGCCAACCACACCATCCAGGTGCCCCCAGATGCCGGGGATTTCATGGTAGTGCACTGTTTTTCCGGCGGCTTCCAGCGCTTGCTGGGTGGTGCGGCTCATTTGTGGCAGCAGCAGCTGATCGCCGGCAGCAGGCAGCAACAGGGTCGGTGCTTGCACCTGCTTTAAGGCTTGTTGCCAGTTGTCCCCCATGCCGGCTCGAAAGAGCTGGGATGCACGCACCAGATAGAGGATATGGTTGGCATCCTGATAAGCGGCCCGGATGGCAGCGTGCTCACGCAGTTGCTGCCAGGCAGAAAACTCCGCTCGTATGTCCTGATGGGGCGCTGCATCGGTGTAGGGCGCCGGGTAGCGCAGGTTGAAGCCGGTGGGGTAGACCGCATCCTGAATGATGTAGGATAACGCCGTGATCAAGCCTTCGGTCGGTTGCCCCGTGGCGTAGTAATCGCCGTTATTCCAGGCCGGATCGGCTTTAATCGGGTAAGCCCAACGCTCCAGGCGAACGGCTGCCCAGGCATCGATAAAGGCGCTGCCAATCACCGGCACCAGCCGCTCTACTCGCTCCGGGTAACGGGTTGCCCACTCAATGGCCTGAAAAGAACCCATCGATGGCCCGATCACCGCATGCAGGCGCTCAATGCCCAGGCTATCGAGCAAAGCGCGTTGCACTTCGACAAAGTCGCCAATGGTGACCACCGGGAAGTCCAGTCCCCAAGGTTTGCCGGTGGCCGGGTTGATGGTTGCCGGGCCTGTGGTGATGACGTTGGGGTCAAACACATTGGCATTGACCAGGGTATCGACACTGATGACATAAAAGCGGTTGGTATCGATGGCTTTGCCCGGGCCTATGATGGCATCCCAATAGCCTGGAACAGCGTCATCGGCACTGTACTTGCCCGCCGCATGGGAGCTGCCGGAAAAAAAGTGCGTGATCAAAATGACATTGTCTTTGGCCTCATTCAGCTGGCCATAGGCTTCCCAGCCCACCTGAACCGGCGCAATGACCTGGCCATTTTCGGTGGTGAATTCGGCGATTTCAAAACGCTGTTTTTCGACCAGCATGGCCTTGGCCAGGCCGCTGAACAGCAAAGCGACGAGCAGCAGACTACGAAGCAACATGCGTTATCTCCTTAAACTAATTGGAACAGGCCAATAGCGACAAAAACGCCGGCCAAAGGCACCAACACACTGACCACCGCTACCGGCCAGTAGGCGTTTTGGTGGGTTTCACCACAAATAGCACGAATGGTGGTGACGACATAGCCGTTGTGCGGCAAGGAATCGAGTGCACCGGACGAAATAGCCACCACCCGATGCAATTGTTCCGGGTCAACCCCACGGTCAAGGTAAGTCGGTGCGATTTCCGGCAGTGCAATGGCCTGGCCACCGGAAGCAGAGCCAGTCAGACCCGCAATGGCACTGACGGCTACGGCAGCCCCCAGCAGCTCAGGGCCAGGCAGATGCGTCATGTAGTCGACCACACCGGCAAAGGCTGGTGTTAAACGAGCGACACTGCCAAAACCAACTACGGCTGCCGTATTGCCAATCGCCAGCAAGGCACCCAATACCCCTTCATTGGTTGCCGCAGCTGGGTTGTGTAAAAACTTCATATTGAGCAGGTACAAACTGCTGACGCCACCAGCCAGCGCGACAATCAGCGCTGCCTGTTGCAAGGACTCATGCAAAAAGAACGAGAGGGTGAGTACCACCAGCAGGGGGATAATGCCAAAGACAGGGTTTGGCAGGTTGCGGTCTTCCACCTCGGGATCGCTGGCGCGTTGAATAAAATGCTCGCCCTTGGCCACCGCCTTGCGGATCATCCACATCAGGCTCATGTAGCCGCTGATGGCCATAATGACCGCCACTACCAGGCTGACTTCCCAGCCGGCATAAGGGGTGGTGCCGAGGTAAGGGATGGGGATCCAGTTCTGGATTTCCGGTGAGCCGGCCGAGGTCATGGTAAAGGTCACCGAACCCAGAGCCAGCGCTGCCGGGATAAAACGTCTGGGCAGGTTGGCGCCTTTAAATAAACTCACCGCCATCGGGTAGGCCGAGAAGGCCACCACAAAGACGCTGACGCCGCCATAGGTCAAGACTGCACAGGCCATCACTACTGCCAGCACCGCCCTGGTGTGGCCGATGCGTTTGACAATCGCCAGCGCCACTGCATCAGCAGCGCCGGTGTGCTCCATCAGCTTGCCAAACAAAGAACCCAGCAAAAACATTAAAAACCAAGCGGCGACAAAGCCAGAAAACCCAGTCATGTAACCATGAACAAAGTCGACCTTATCGGCGATATCCCAAAAAGGAATGCCATTGGTGGCGGCCACCATCAGTGCGCACAGCGGCGCTGTGATAAAGAGATTGAAGCCCCGCATCGTCAACACGATCAACAGCAGCAACCCCAGGATTAACCCGAATAACCCCAGCATGCAAAATTCCTCGTTTAATTTTGATTCAGTGTGATACAACAGCCTGGCTCAGGCCATAGTACTAAGGTACAGGTTAAAAATTCTGCATTTAAGCCTACAGTAGAGGCGTAATGTTAACGACTCACGCAGGAGAGCCATGATGGCAACGAACGAAAAACTAAAAAACAGCAGGGTGACAACTCGGGGATTTACCGTCAGCACACTGGCTCTGGCGGTTGGCGCCAGCCTGATGGCAACAACGGCGATAGCTGGTGATGAAGAGTCAACGGAGGCCAGTGAACTGAAGCTGGAGCGGATTGAAGTCACCGCCCGTCGCACGGTAGAGAATCTGCAACGCGTGCCGGTTGCCGTGACCTCCATTGGTGCCGATGACATTGAGCAACGCGGGCTATCAACCATTTTGGAAGTGCAGCAATTTTCGCCCAATACCACTTTGCAGCAAAGTCGCGCCACCAACTCCACCTTAACGGCCTTCATTCGTGGTGTAGGCCAGGAAGATCCGCTGTGGGGTTATGAGCCTGGTGTTGGCATTTATATCGATGATGTCTATGTCGCCCGGCCCCAGGGTGCGGTACTGGATATCCTCAATATTGAGCGGGTGGAAGTGCTGCGCGGGCCTCAGGGTACCTTGTACGGCAAAAATACCATCGGTGGCGCCGTCAAGTACGTCACGCGGCAAATGACGGGCGATACGGAGTTTTCCATCAATGGCACGGTGGGCAGCTACAACCAGCGTGACCTGAAAGTCACCGGCCAGCTGCCGCTGATCCAGGACCGGCTCTATTTCGGTCTGGGCTATGCGAATTTGCAGCGGGATGGTTACGGTGAGTTTTTGATTTCCGACCTGCCCAATCAGGACAAAGAAAACTACAACAAAGACATTCAGGCCTTTCGGGCCACCCTGGAGTTTCGTCCTGGCGATAACTTTTTTATGCGGTTGAATTACGACAAAACCGACGACAAATCCAACTCCAAAGGCGGTTTCCGCCTGCTACCAAGCTTGCTGACCGATGCGCCGGTGCCAGACAGTGTCTACGATTCCTACACCAGCCTGCCAACCTGGACCCGGGTTGAAACCGAAGGCGTGAGCTTGTTGATGGACTGGGCGGTCAACGACAGCATCAGTGTCAAGTCCATTACCTCACGGCGGGAAAATTACTCGCCGGTCAATATCGACTTTGACAACACGCCACTGCGTATTTTTGATGTGCCAGCGATTTACGAAGATAAATGGTTTACTCAGGAGTTGCAGCTGAATTACCGCAGCGACAACCTAAGTCTGGTGTCTGGTTTGTACTACTTCACCTCTGAGTCGTGTGGGGTGTTTGATGCCATTTTGGAAGTGCTGGGGCAAACCGCCTTTGGGACACCCGGGTTGACCCGTGAAGTGGCTGGCTGCAGCGACAGCGACAGCAGTGCGGCTTATGCTCAGGGAACCTATCGTTTGAATGACCAGTGGTCCCTGACCGCCGGCCTTCGTTACACCAAGGACAAAAAAGATGCCCTGGTCCGCAATGGCCTGATTTTCGATACTGTTTACCCAGAGTCGGGTTGGGTGCCTGGTTATGTCCGGCCAGATGGCCTGCAAACCCCGATCGTGCTCGATGACAGTGCCAGTTGGAGCAAGTGGACTCCGAAGTTTGGGGTGGAATACCAGCACAGCGCCGATACCATGTTTTTTGCCAGCTTTAGTCAGGGCTTTAAATCCGGTACCTTTAATCCACGGGCCGAAACCGCTGAGCCAGCAGCCAACCCGGAAGATGTATACTCGTATGAGATTGGGGTAAAGAGCGATCTGACCAATACCTTCCGCCTCAATGCCACCTTGTTTATGCTGGATCACAAAAACCGCCAGTACATCTCGGTGATCCCGGATCCAAACGACTCCTCGGTGTTGAACCAGCGGTTGGGTAATGTGGGCCAATCCGATGCGACCGGTGCTGAGTTTGAGTTTACCTGGATGGCTAATCGCAACCTGCAGTTGTACGGTAGCCTTGGTTTGATTGATGCGAAGTTTAAAAATGTCTTTAGCTTTGATGCTACGACTGGTCAGCAGATCGATATTACCGATAACTTTGTCATCACCAATACGCCAAAAACTACTGCAAACCTGGGCTTTAGTTATGAAATGCCGCTGGCTTCCAGTGGGGATTTGATTTTCAACGGCAACTATGCCTACCGCAGCAAATACTCACTGACAGAAGTGGGTAACCTGTTGGAGCAAAGCAGTTATGGCTTGTTGAATCTGTCGGTCAACTGGTTGAGCGCCAATGGCCACTGGACGGTGGGTCTGCATGGCAAAAACCTGACCAATGAGCAGTACCTGGTGGGGAATTATGCCTTTATTTCCATTGCCGATGACGGTAGCTTTATTCCGGGCTTGGGTGGCGACAATACCCTGATCGGTTATTACGGCGATCCCCGCACCATCAGCCTGACGGTCGGCTACCGCTTCTAAGGCGGTTACTGTGGCCGGAACTGTACTGTTAGGGTCAGTTCCGGCTATGATAGTGGTCACGCCTTCTTGTTTGCTAACTTGGTACCGCTATGATTGCCATCATTGCCGATGATCATCCGCTTTTCCGTGTAGCCTTGTCTCAGGCCGCACAAACCATTCTGGGCGACCAGGCGCTGTTGCTGCAAGCCGACACCATGGAACGGGTCTGGGCGTTATTGCGTCAGCACCCGGATACCAGTTTAATTTTCCTCGACTTAAAAATGCCCGGCGCCGATGGCTTTGCCGGCTTGACTGCTTTGCGCACCGAGTACCCGGATGTGTCGGTGCTGATGGTCTCGGCGGTGGAAGATCCTGCGGTGATCAAACAGGCCATGCAGCTGGGCGCTGCTGCTTATGTGCCTAAATCGGCACCGCTGGATCTGATGGCGGCAGCCATCGCCGCAGTGCAGCAGGGCGATAGCTGGTTACCGGCCGAGCTCAGCCAGGAAGTGGCCGAAGCCAGCAGTCTGATTGATGATGACTTTGCCAGTCGGCTGGAGCAGCTGACGCCGCAACAGTTCCGGGTGCTGAAAATGATTGCCGATGGCTTGCTGAACAAGCAAATTGCCTACGAGATGAATGTGCAGGAGACCACCATCAAGCAGCACGTCTCGGCTATTTTACGCAAGCTCAATGTCAACAACCGTACTCTGGCCGGTATTCTGTTCGAAAAACTGAAGCTGCCGGAAACGGGTTCTTAATATTCCCTCAATCAATGCCTGTGATGTTATGCATTTATCCTATTTATGATAAAGGCGGTTTTTGCCAGTCAATTCCTGCTTTTTGTGGCTGTTCTTTCACTGTTGGCGTGTTGTGCACAGCCTGTTTGTGGTAAGTAGAGCGGTGAAGTATTTAGTAATTCATTAAAAATCAATGATTAACTGCATTTTTGCCCTTTATTCTGAGCAGAATTTCAGGTGAACCTTATCATAACATTGATGAATGGCAGGAATGGAGTTTATTGATTGTATTTATGCGTCAATCAGGGCTAGATTAAAACCACAACAGCCATACGCCCTGAGGAAAATAGCATGACTTACCAAGCCACCCTGGATAAATTCGCCACCCTGATTGGCAGCCACGACCAAAGCTGGCAGGAAATCAGCCCGGAATACGCCGCCCGCATGGCGCTGCAAAACCGCTTTCAAACCGGGCTGGATATTGCCCGTTACACCGCCGGCATTATGCGCCAGGACATGGCCGACTACGACGCCGACAGCAGCCAGTACACCCAGTCGTTGGGCTGCTGGCATGGTTTTATCGGCCAGCAAAAACTGATTGCCATTAAAAAACACTTTGGCAGCACCAGCAAAAAGTACCTGTATCTGTCGGGCTGGATGATCGCAGCGCTGCGCTCTGAGTTTGGCCCATTGCCGGATCAGTCGATGCATGAAAAGACCTCGGTGCCCAGCTTGATCGCAGAGCTGTACACCTTTTTGCGCCAGGCCGATGCGCGCGAGCTGGGTGGTTTGTTCCGCCAGCTGGATGCAGCCAAAGAAGCGGGCGATACCGCCAAAGCGGCTGAGCTGCAGCAGCAAATCGACAACCATCAGACCCATATCGTGCCGATCATTGCCGACATCGATGCCGGCTTTGGCAACGAAGAAGCCACCTACTTGCTGGCAAAGAAAATGATTGAAGCCGGTGCCTGCTGCATTCAGATTGAAAACCAGGTATCGGATGAAAAGCAGTGCGGCCACCAGGATGGCAAGGTGACGGTTCCTCATGCCGACTTCCTGGCCAAAATCCGCGCCGTACGATACGCCTTCTTAGAGCTGGGCGTGCCCGATGGCGTCATTGTGGCCCGGACCGACTCACTGGGTGCTGGCCTGACCAAGCAAATTGCTGTGACTAAAGCGCCGGGCGATTTGGGCGATCTGTACAACAGCTTCCTGGATGGCGACTACGTGCAAAGCGCCGACGACATTGCCAACGGTGATGTGGTGGTCAAAGCCAATGGCAAGCTGTTAAAGCCAAAACGTCTGGCCAGCGGTTTGTTCCAGTTCCGCCCGGGCAGTGGTGAAGATAGGGTGGTGCTGGATTGCATTACCTCCTTGCAGCACGGTGCCGATTTGTTGTGGATTGAAACCGAGAAGCCGCACGTGGGCCAGATTGCGGGCATGGTCAACCGCATCCGCGAAGTGGTGCCCAATGCCAAGCTGGTGTACAACAACAGCCCGTCCTTTAACTGGACGCTGAATTTCCGCCAGCAGGTATTTGATGCCTGGCAGCAGGAAGGCAAAGATGTCTCGGCCTATGATCGTGCCAAACTGATGAGCGCCGAGTACGACAGCAGCGAGCTGGCGATTGAGGCGGACCGTCGCATCCAGACTTTCCAGGCCGACGCGGCCCGTGAAGCAGGTATTTTCCACCACCTGATCACTTTGCCGACCTACCACACGGCAGCGCTTTCGACCAACAACCTGGCGAAAGAGTACTTTGGCGAAGCGGGCATGCTGGGCTATGTGGCCGGTGTGCAGCGCAAAGAAATCCGTCAGGGCATTGCCTGCGTCAAGCACCAGAATATGGCCGGTTCGGATATGGGTGACGATCACAAAGAGTACTTCTCCGGTGATGCGGCCTTAAAAGCATCCGGCAAAGACAACACCATGAATCAGTTCTAAGCCTGGTTGGGGCTTGTGATTGGGCAGCGCTTGCGCTGTCCTTTTTTTTGCAGTGCTTTTGGAGATCTGCTGTTCAGCACATGGTTCGATGCAAAAAATGCTACCATAGGCCTGTTGTGTGAGTCTGCCTGGGGAGCCGTTATGCTACTGAGTCTGTTGGGTTGGGGAGCTTGGATGTTGACGCTTTGGTGGAGCTTCCCGCGCGAATTCTGGCCCAAGCTCAGGGCCGAGCCGGAGTACCAGCATCTGGTGTTTGGCTCGGCGGCGGTGTTGCTGCTGCTGTGGTTGTTGCAAGCCAGTATCTACGAGGGCCTGGCAGTGCATTTTCTGGCTATTACGGTGCTGACGCTCTGTCATGGTTGGCGCATTGCGATCTGGATTTGCCTGTTGTCCTGGCTGGTTTTGCTGGCGCTTGGTCAGGTTTCTCTGGCCGATGGCGGCCTTTATGCTCTGACCACCTTTGTGTTGCCCGGGCTTTTTAGTGCGGCGGTGTTCTGGTTTAGCTATTATTTTTTGCCCCGGCATTTGTTTATCTACATCTTTGTGGCCGCCTTTTTTGCAGCGGCCCTGACCATAGCGCTGCATATGGGGCTTACCGCGCTCTGGTTTTATCTGGACGGACGTTACCCCTGGCACATCATTCAGGATAACTACTTAGTGCTGGCGCTGTTGATCAGCTTCCCCGAAGCCTTGCTCAATGGCATGGCCGTGACCTTGATGGCGCTGTTCCGGCCGCATTGGCTGCGCACTTTTTATGAGAACGAGTACTTAAAAACACCTTAGCGCAGCAAGCGTTGGAACAAGCGTTTCAGTGCCGTGGGTTTGAGTGGTTTGAGCAGAAAGTGGAAGCCGGCATTTAGCGCATGCTCACGGATTTGCTCGCTGTGATCGGCCGAGTGAATCACTACCGGCAGCTGCAGCGAAAAGTGATTGCACAGCTGCTCCGCCACCATTACACCAGTGGCGCCGTTATCCAGATGGTAATCAAACAACAGCACATTGGGCTTTAGGCCGTCACGAATGGCCTGCAGTGCCTGTTCCGGGCCGGTGATCGGATGCACCTGGCAGTCCCAGCTGCGCAGCAATTCGGTCACGGCCTGCAGCAACTGCGCATCGTTGTCGAGCAGCAACACGGTTTTGCCGGTAAAGCTGGCTTTGATATCGGCCGGGCTGACGGTTTTGGCTTGCGGTGCAGGCAAAGCGCACAGTGGCAGCTGAATGCTAAAGCAACTGCCCTGGCCCGGAGCAGAGCGCACACTAAGTGGGTGCTGCAGCATGCTGCTGATGCGATTGGCGATAGCCAAACCCAGGCCCAGGCCTTTTTGGTGCTGACTGTCGCCTTGTTGGAACTCTTCAAAAATCCGCTGCTGATCCTGCTCTGCGATGCCAATGCCGGTATCAATGACCCGGATCTCCAAATGGCTACCTCGGCGTTTGCAGCCCAGCAGCACCCTGCCCTGCTCGGTGTAACGGATGGCATTGGCCAGCAGGTTTTGCACCACCCGTTTCAGTAATTTGCGATCGGTATGCACCGCCAGCTTGCTTGGCAGATAACGAAAACTCAGGCCCTTTTCAGCCGCCAGCACACCGGCATCGCGCGCACTATCGTCCAACAGGTCGGTCAGGGCGACTGGTTGGTGGTGGGCTTTGATCACGCCGGCGTCCAGCTTGGTTAACTCCAGAATCGAGGCCAGCAGCTCTTCGGCCGAGTCGAGCGAGCGGATCAAGTGCTCGCTAAGCTGCTTTTGCTCAATGGAGTCGGCTTTTTCCCGCAGCAAACCGGCAAAGAGAGCGGCGGCGTTGAAAGGCTGCATCAAATCGTGGCCGGCAGCGGCAAAGAAACGGGTCTTGGCCTGGGTACTGGCTTCAATTTTTTGCTGAGCCTGTTGCAGCTGCTGGTTCAGGGTTTCCAACTTGCGGGTACGATCGGTCACCCGCTGCTCCAAGGTCAGATTGCTTTGCTCCAGCGCTTGTTGCACCTCAATAAAGGAACTGATGTCGGTGAAGGTGGTGACAAAGCCACCGCCCGGCAGCGGGTTGCCTTGCATCTCGAACACCCGACCGTCTTGTTGTGGTCGCTGGAATTTGTAGCTGCTGCCCTGGCGCAGGTAGCTGAGACGTTTTTCCACTTCACTTTCTATATCGGCACTGTGGATCAAACCGCGCTCGGCATTAAAGCGGATCAAATCGGCCACAGGCCGGCCAACGTCGACCAGACCAGCAGGGTAGGCAAACATATCCAGATAGCGCTGGTTCCAGGCAATGATTCGCAGATCGGCGTCC
Organism: Alkalimonas sp.; assembly: GCA_020831935.1. Taxonomy (GTDB): domain Bacteria; phylum Pseudomonadota; class Gammaproteobacteria; order Enterobacterales; family Alteromonadaceae; genus Alkalimonas. The sequence goes on along the minus strand of JAFIFR010000010.1, from coordinate 13,785 downwards.
ACCACACTGATGCCCTGGCTGATGTTGTCGATGGTGGCCTGCAGCAGCGCCTGATTGAATTGAAACACCTGGCTGGCTTCATCGACAAAGCGGGCCACGGTTTCCAGTGGCAACTGGCTGTGGCGGCTGGCAGCATCCATCACCAGCCGCATGGAGGCGCCGCCAATCACCGCCGATAAGGAACGCTCGCAAGCCTGCACCAGATTGGCCGGTGCCGGGGTGTATTGCTCGGGTTCGGTACTGCGCACACTGCGCTGCAGCACCCGGTTGGCTTCCGACTCGCCGGCAAAACGGCGCAGCAACAAATAGCAGTCCTGCACCGACAGACGCGCCTGACGATTGCTCAGGGCCTGGCTGGGGGCTTGTTTTTGCAAAAAACGACCGCTTTCCAGCCATTCGCCCACCCGGGTCTGGGTGAGCTGACTGACCAGCAGCACCATCAGCAAGTTGCAGCTTAAACTGAGCAGCACCCCCAGGGTAATGGCATCGTATTCCAGACCAAACAGCTGGTGCGGTGCCAGCCAGCCGATGCCAAAAGGCCCCTGCGTCAGCCATTGACTGCCGAGCCAGCCGGCCCGGCTCAGCTCCGGCAACAACAGGATGTAAGCCCAGAGCAGGGCACCGCTGAGCAAGCCCGCCAGCGCGCCCTGTTGGTTGACCCGGCGAGACAGCAGGCCCAGAATCAGCGCTGGTGCCAGCTGTGCCACCAGCGCAAAGGCCATCAGTCCCAGTTGCGCCAGACCGGTTTCGGTGCCGATCCAGCGGTAATAGACAAAGCCCAGCATCAGCACCAGCAGCATCGATACCCGGCGCAGATTGGCAATTTTTAATAAGCCCGGCGGATTGTGTTCGGTTTGACGGGCACGAAACAGCAGTGGCGTCAGCAGTTCGTTGGTGATCATAATGCCCAGTACCACCGTCGCCACCACCACCATGCTGGTGGCCGCAGAAAAACCGCCCAGATAGGCCAGCAGGGCGATGTCGGTGCGGTTGGCTGCCAGTGGCAATTGCACCACCACCAGATCGATGTTGCCTTCATGCCCCAGCAACATGACACCCGCCAGTGCCAGCGGCAGGGTGAAGAGGCTCATCAGCAGCAGGTAAAGCGGGAAAATCCAGCGGGCACTGCGCAAATGCCCCAAGCGTTGGTTCTCGACAAAGGAGACATGGAACATGCGGGGTAAACAAAGGGTGGCGGTAAAGCCCAGCAGCACATGGATCCAGTAGCTGTGGGTCGGCAGCGCCTGCCGTTGCAGCTCGGCCAGTCCCGGATGCTCACGGGCGGCGCTGAAAATGGACTGAAAGCCATCGTAAATGCCAAAGCAAACAAAGGCACCGATCGCCAATAACGCCAGCAGTTTGACCAGCGACTCAAAGGCAATGGCCGTCATCAAGCCGGGGTTGGGCTGGTGGGCCTTGGCGCTTTTACTGACAAAGAGCAGTGCAAATACTGCCATCCACAGGCTGACATAGAGGCCGGTATCCCGGAACCAGTCGCTGGCTTGTTCGCTGGCAACCAGCACATTGATGCTGGTCGAGACGGCGTGCAGCTGCAGGGCAATGTAGGGGATGACGGCTAAAAACAAGATCAGCGTAATGCTGACTGCCAACAGCCGGGAATGGCCAAAGCGGGTGGCAATAAAGTCGGCAATGGAGGTGATGCGGTAGCGACGGCAGGCAATGGCGATGCGGGCCATCAGCTGAAAGCCGAACCAGAACAAGATAAAAGAGCCAATGTAGGTGGGCGGGATCCACCAGCCATTGACCGCCGCCTGGGCTGTCACGCCATAAAAAGCCCAGGAGGTGCAGTAAATCGACAGCGCAAAGCTAAAAACCCAGGGCGCCAGCGGATGTTTGCCGTCGATGCGGCGACCAAAGTAACCGACACTAAAGAGTACCACCAGATAGAGCACCGAAATCACCGCTATGGTGCCAAGGCCAATGTGGCCTTGCTCTGCGATTAATTCGGCGGGTTCTTTCATGCGCTATCCTAAGGAGCTGGCAGCCAGCGTTTTGTTGAGCTTACCGCGCTGTCCAGCCACCGTCCAGCACCAGGGTCTGCGCCGTGATGTGGCGGGCGGCATCCGAGCACAGAAAAGCCGCGCTGGCAGCAATTTCCGCCACATCGATAAAGGCCTTTTGTGGCATCGGCGCCAGCATGATGTTGTCGATGACCTCCTGCTCGCTGATGCCATGCTCTTTGGCCTGAGCGGCAATCTGTTGCTCCACCAGTGGGGTTTTGACGTAGGCCGGGCAGATGGTGTTGATGGTAATGTTGTGGCTGGCGTTTTCCAGCGCCACCACCTTGCTAAAGCCAATCAGGCCATGTTTGGCTGCCACATAGGCCGACTTAAAAGGCGACGCCACCAACGCATGGATAGAACCAATGTTGATAATGCGGCCAAAGCCCCGCTGCTGCATGCCAGGCAGCATGGCTTTGCTCAGCATGGCCGGGCCGGTCAGCATCACCTCCAGCAGCAGGCGCCACTTCTCTGCCGGAAAATCTTCCAGCCGGGCGACATGCTGGATGCCGGCATTGTTGACCAGCACATCGGCCGGAAAGTCCCGGGCGCAGCGCGCTATTGCATCGGCATCGGTTACATCCAGTACCGACCCCTCGGCGGCAAAGCCCTGCTGGCGCAGCTGTTCGACACAGTGCTCAATGCGATCGGGCAGTAAATCTGCCAGCACCACCTGGTGGGACTGGCGGGCAAAGTGTTCGGCCACGGCAAAGCCGATACCACCGGTGGCTCCGGTAATGACAATACGCATTTGGGGACTCCTGTTCGGCACAATCTCGTCACAATCACTCCATGCTAGGCGCAAGGACCGGCATCGGCAACGGTACTTTAGTGCTAGGTCGCTCCGTGGCTTGCTATTGGGTTTGGCTATCTGGGTGGCTGAAACGGCTGAATTCAACTGATCGGCTTTTGTCACGCCGCTGCTTTGTGGTACAGTCTGGCGGTTTAAAACGATAAAAAGTGTCGCTTTTGGCCTGTTCCAGCATATTTGACTGTTAACTTTGCGCTGCTTTCCATTTTTTTCGCGATAAGCTGTTAAAAACAGTGCTTTTGTAATGGCAGCCTGCCTGTGGCAGCTCTGGCCAGCGACCGCATAGATAAAAGAGGCTTTGTTATGGCTGGTTCACAGCAATTTGATACCCCAACGGAAAAGCGCGGCTGGTTTACCCGCTTTTTGGATACCGTGGAGTGGCTGGGCAATTTGCTGCCCCATCCGGTAACCCTGTTCGCGCTCTTTGCTCTGGCCGTGGTGCTGGGCAGTGGCGTGGCGGCATTCTTTGAGTTAAGCGCCATTGATCCCCGGCCGGAAGGCGCTGCTGGCCGTTCGCCCGATGGCGTCATTACCGTGGTCAGCTTGCTCAGTGTCGAAGGTTTGCAGCGCATTGTTTCCAATCTGGTGACCAACTTTACCGGCTTCCCGCCGCTTGGGGTGGTGCTGGTGGCGCTGCTGGGCGTCAGTGTGGCCGAGCACTCCGGGCTGATTTCTGCTGCCATGCGCGGCCTGGTGATGAACGCTTCACCACGCATGGTGACCGTGACCATTGTCTTTGCCGGCATCGTGTCGAACACCGCCTCTGAGCTGGGGTACGTGGTGCTGATCCCGATGGCTGCGGCCATATTTTATTCGCTGGGGCGCCATCCTCTGGCAGGTCTGGCTGCCGCTTTTGCCGGGGTCTCCGGCGGCTACAGTGCCAATTTGCTGATCGGCACCATTGATCCGCTGCTGGCCGGCTTTACCGAGGCCGCCGCACATCTGATTGATCCCGAGTACACGGTCGGGCCAGAAGCCAATTACTTCTTTATGGTGGTCAGCACCTTTGTGATTGCCATTTTGGGCGCCATTGTTACCGAGAAAATTGTCGAGCCGAAGCTGGGCAAGTACGACCGCTCGGAAGCGACCGTGGACCTGGATAACCAGGGGCTGGAGCCGCTGCGGGCAGAAGAGAAGCGTGGCCTTATCGGTGCCGGCCTAACTCTGGCGGCGCTGCTGGGCCTGCTGGCGCTGACCGTGGTGCCGGAAAATGGCGTTTTGCGTAACCCGGATACCGGTGGCGTTCTGGGCTCGCCGTTTTTGCGTGGCATCGTGGTCTACATCTTTATCACCTTTGCCATTCCGGGCTTTGTCTACGGCAAAATTGCCGGCACCATGAAAAACGACAAAGACGTGATCAATGCGATGTCGAAAAGCATCAGCTCGATGGGGCTTTACATTGTGCTGGTGTTCTTTGCTGCCCAGTTTGTCGCCTTCTTTGGCTGGACCAACTTAGGCACCATTTTTGCCGTTAAGGGCGCAACCTTCCTGCAGGAAATGGGGCTGACCGGGCCACTGCTGTTTGTGCTTTTTATTGCCATGTGTGGTTTTGTCAATCTGATGCTGGGCTCGGCCTCGGCGCAGTGGGCCATTACCGCGCCGATTTTTGTGCCGATGCTGATGATCATCGGATACTCACCGGAAGTGGTGCAGGCGGCCTACCGCATTGGTGACTCGGTCACCAACCTGATTACACCGATGATGAGCTACTTTGGCCTGATCCTGGCAGTAGCTGCCCGCTACAAAAAAGAGATGGGCATCGGAACCCTGATTGCCACCATGCTGCCTTACACCATGGTGTTCTTTGTCGGTTGGGTCACGCTGTTTTGTGTTTGGGTCTTTGTGTTGGGCTTGCCGGTTGGGCCTGGCTCACCAACCTATTACAGCTTCGACGGCTAGGGTCGTTTCCAACAACAGAGGGTAGCGTCAGGCTGCCCTTTTCTTTTATGGCTTTGCGCTTTGGTCGCCTCTTTGCTCGCCGCCCAGTGGGCTGGTCGACTCCCGCACCAGCAGCTCCGGAATAAAGACCGGTTGTGCCTGGATTTGGGCTTTGTTGGCATTGGGGCGGGTGTGCTTAAACAACAGCTCTGCCGCCTGAGAGGCTATGGTGCTGTTCGGCTGATGGGCGGTGGTGAGCGGTGGCCAGGTCTGACGCGAGAAAGGGCTGTTCTCAAAGCCGGCAATGGACAGCTCGTCCGGAATACGAATGTTCATCAGCCGGGCACTGAACAAGGCACCGGCGGCAATTTCATCGTTACAGGCAAAGACGGCACTGGGTCGCTTCGGCAACGCCATCAGCTTTTTAGCGCCTTCCACCCCGGACTCAAACGAATAATGGCCAGGGACGATGTACTTGGGGTTGACCGTTAAGCCGTGCTTGGTCAGGGCCGCTTTAAAGCCGGCCAAACGCTCGCCACTGGAGCTGTGCTCTTCGTCACCGCATAAAAAGGCGATGTCGGTGTGGCCGAGCTCCAGCAGATGATTGGTGATTTTAAAGGCGGCGGTAAAGTCATCAATCAACACACAGTTGTGCACGCCTGGCGATGGCGTTGACCCCGACACAATGCGGACAAAGTCGACCTTCATATCTTCCAGCGCTTCTGCAATGTGCGGCATCTCGGAAAAAGGCGGCGTCAGGATAAGACCCGCCAGCCTTGATTTGGTGACCAGTTCTTTCACTTCGTCCACAATTCCGGGGGATTTGGCATTGGTGGGGTGGATCAGCAGCTCGTAGCCATGTTTTTTGCAGCTGTCCAGCAAGCCCTTTTGCATATCAATGATGTAATAGGCATTGGGGTTGTCGTAGATGTAACCAATGCTGTACGAGCGGGTGCTGGCCAGGTTGCGGGCTGCAGCATTTGGCTGGTAATGCAGTTCGTTGATGGCCGCCATCACCTTGTCAAAGGTATCTTTGCGAACCGAAGGTTCATTGTTCATCACCCGGGAGACGGTTTTAATCGACACTCCGGCCTGTTTGGCCACATCATTGATGGTGACTTTCATGCAGCATCCTTTGTTGTTTTGGTTTGTTGGTAGAACGCAGTAACGGCAGCAGGTACGTGGGCCTGCAGGCAAGCAACGATGACAGCGCTGGTCAAAATTATAGCATCATTGGGATAGTGATACGCTTTTTTTGACCGAATCGCAAGCAATCTGGCCATCTGGATGCGCACTTGTACCACAGATGGCTCGGAGAAAAAGTCGGTACAACCCTTTGTTTACCTAGGTTTTACCCATGCTTTCACTCCGAGCTGGCAGCCTGCTAGCCGCTGCCATTTGAAAATAGTTGAAATTTTCATCGATTTTGGTTTGCAATCGCAAATTTTTTTGTGTAAGTTTAATTTTAATGACAGCGTTGTCATTAAGGATCAGGAATAATAAAGACAGCAGATGACAATAAGAGGAACGGGAGAAGCTTATGTCCAGCAATAAAATCAACAAGTGTGCCCTGGCGGTAAAAATGGGCTTAATGGCTGGGGCCTTGGGTCTTAGCATGCCAGCCATGGCCAATGACGGGGTCACTGAAGACAATGTTGAAGTGATTCAGGTTCGTGGTATTCGTGCCTCGCAGGAAGCTAACCTGAATGCGAAACGTTTTGCCAATGCCGTCGTCGACGTGGTAACTGCAGAAGATGTCGGTAAGTTCCCGGATAAAAACGTGGCTGAATCCTTGTCACGGATCACGGGGGTGGGTGTAAGTCGTGAATTCGGGGAAGGTGAAAAAATTACTATTCGTGGTGCCAGCTCTGCCACCAACCGCACCTTGCTCAATGGCCAGACCATCGCTACTGCAGATTGGTTTATTCTGGATGCGCCAGGTCGTAGCTTTAACTACACCATGTTGCCATCTGCTCTCGTTTCGGATTTAGAAGTCTATAAATCGCCAATGGCGCGCATTGATGAAGGCTCCATTGGGGGTACTGTTGTTCTGCGCACTCGTCGTCCGCTCAATCTGGATGCCAACACCATCAACCTGGGTGTTGAAATGCAGTACACGGAAACCTCTGGAAATTGGGATCCTCAGCTTTCCGGCTTGTATTCCTGGAAAAACGAGGATGAAACCTTTGGTGTGTTGGTTTCAGCCATGCGCCAGGATCGTGACTTTGTCCGTCAGGGCTTTGAGGTGTTGGGCTGGCCGGATAATCCAGATTTGGACCTCAAAGTCCCCAGCCACATTGGTGTGGCGCGTTTTCAACAAAAGCGTCAGCGCGAAACGGTTTTTGCATCCTTTCAATTTGCTCCAAGCCATGAGTGGGATATCACCTTCAATGCCCTGAACTCCAAAGTGGATGCGGACAACCAAAACTCAAACTGGCTGATTTTTGTCAACAATGACGCAGCCAGCCTGGGCGGGCTATCCACCATCGATAACAGCATTGTGGCGGGCTCTGTAGCCGATGGTGGAACTTCTGCATTTAACTTTATCAATCGGGTTGCCTCGACCGAAACCCGCTCGCTGGATTTGGACATCAACTACAGTGGCGATGACTTTGAAGTTCATGCCCAGGTCGGAAGCACCCGTGCTAAAGGGGGCACCCTGCGTGAAACCTCATGGGAATATGGCGCGGCAACCGGCTACAACTTTGATTTGCGCGGCTCGACGCCATCGGCCAGCACTGACGTCGACGCGACCGATGCCAGCCAGTTCAATGCGGGTTGGATCTGGGGTGGTGAAAAGCCCACGACCGATCGGGAGAATTATGCTCAACTGGACTTGAGCTTTCCAGTGCAAGCCGGTGCCTTTACAGACATCCATGCCGGTGTGAAATACCGGGCCGCCAAGCGAACTCAAGATCGTATTGCTTACAGCTGGCATGGTCCCAACACCTTGAGCGACGAGAGCCTGGCGCCGGATTGGCCGGTTTATCTGCAGTATATTTTTGATAGCTGCCCAACCATGGCCGATTGCGGCCTGACTCAGGGCACCCATCATATTGATGCTGTTGTTAGTGGCAATATGACGCAGCAAATTGCTCACAACCGTGCCCGCATGGAAGAAATCGCCTTTGTCGGGTTAAACGGCGTACCGGCCGATTATGCGCGCTCACTGATTCTGGATGAGAACTGGGCGGTGGAAGAGGACATTACTGCCCTATACATTCAGGGTGACTTCGAGGGAGACAACTTCCGAGGCAATGTCGGGGTACGTTATGTCGATACCCGTCAGACCTCCGGCGGCTATGAGTTTTCCGGTGATAGCTGGGGCTTTCTGACCATTGACCGTGACTGGCTAACGCCAGCTGAGCTGGCCTGGGTTGAGCAAAAAAATAATTACCAGGAAATTTTGCCTAGTTTTAACCTGGCTTATGATTTGGCCGATGACACCATCTTGCGTTTTGGTGCAGCCCGGGTGATGGCGCGGCAAAATTGGAACGATATTTCAACGTCCATTACCTATGGCTCGCTGAATGTAGCCCAACCCACCGGTACGGCCAGCAACCCCGGCTTAAAGCCAATCATAGCCGACCAATTTGATCTGGCCTATGAGTGGTACTTTAACCCGCAATCTGTCTTGGCCGCGACGCTGTTTTACAAGCGGATTAAAAGCTACCGCAGCTTCAGTACCTTTGTCGATCAGCGCTACTGGGAAGAGGGTGACCAGATGGTTGATGTGACCTTCACTCGTCCTGAAAATGGCCCTGGTGGCTCGACCAAAGGCCTGGAGCTGACGTATCAGCAAGCTTTTGGTGAGCACTTTGGTGTGATTGCCAACTACACGTACACCGATGCCAAGCGCAGCGAAACGCGTGATGAAAGCATGCCAGGATCGGGCTTGGTGGAAGGCACTTCGGATCATATGTACAACCTGACCGCCTACTATGAAACTGACCTGTTCAGCGCCCGTTTAATGTACAACTACCGCACTGAGTGGTACAAAGGTTTGCACTTCAATGGCTCTGAGCTGTGGAATGACAACTATGGCCAACTGGATGCCAGCTTCACCTACAATGTGTCGGACAATGTCAGCTTGGCGTTGGAAGCCATCAACCTGACCAATGAGCAGGTGCTGGAGTACAACACCAACAAAGCACGTACTTTCTCTATTTATGAGAATGGTCGTCGCTTCGTGGCAGGCATCCGGGTCGCTTTCTAAAAAGGTTACCCAACGGATTAGAAAGGGCTACCATCCAGTGTAGCCCTTTTTTTATCAGGAGTTGACATGACCCGAGCTATTCGCAGTTGGCAGGCACCAACCTCAGAGGTGTTCTTTAACGAAATTTGGCCGCTGCAACAGCCTGCTGTGTTAAAAGGCCTGGTTGCAAACTGGCCTGCCGTGCAGCAAGGGCTGCAGTCGGATGGTGCTCTAGGCAGGTACCTGCATGGTTTTGATAACGGCCATGAAGTCACAACCTTGCTACTGGCGGCTGAAACGAAAGGGCAAATCGGTTACCAACCACAGCTGGATGGTTTCAATTTTGAGCGACGGCACTATCCTGTATCGGCTATTGTGGCACAACTGATTCAAACTCAGGGGCAAGCGCAAGCCGTGCGCATAGCAGCACAAAGTGCTTTAGTGCATCAGTGTTTGCCTGGCTTTGAGCAAGACAATGTTAACCCATTATTGCCCAGTGAGGTGAGGCCACGGATTTGGCTCGGCAACCGGGTGATGGTGCCGGCGCATTTTGATGATGCGGATAATCTGGCCTGCGTGGTTGCCGGCCGGCGGCACTTTACCTTATTCCCACCAGAGCAGATCGGTAATATGTACATTGGGCCGCTCGATTATGCGCCAACCGGTACGCCTATCAGCCTGGTGAACTTTTCTGAACCGGATTTGCAACGTTACCCCAAAGCAACTGAAGCTCTGGCCCATGCTCAGGTCGCTGAGTTGGAACCAGGCGACGCACTCTATATTCCAGCTTTGTGGTGGCATCAGGTGGAATCCTGTTCGGACCTCAGCTTGTTGTGCAACTATTGGTGGAATGGCTCGATTGGCAACGCTGACAACAGAGGCAGTCCATTTGCGGCCTTGTTGCATAGCCTGCTGCAACTGCGGCAACTACCCGAAGCACAGAAGAAATCTTGGCAAGCCGTTTTTCGGCATTACTTGAGCACCGGGGAGGCAGAGCTGACGCACATCCCAGAAAGTAAGCGAGGTCTACTGGCTGAAGGAAGCTGCCCGAGGGAGCAAGAAATTTATCGTTGGTTGGTTAATGAGTTACAGCAATATGTAAACACTCAAGATGGCTCCGGCTAAAACGCTGGATAAAGTTTTGCTGTTTTGGGCTGGCTGAAAGCCGCAAACTGCAGTAAGGTAGGCAAGCGATTTTTTTGTACACAACAGGACGTATGGATTTTTTATGACTACGAAGATAGTTCCTCTTTCCAAAGAGCAGCACCAAGGGCTGCGTGTTAATTTCAAACAACCTTTTGCGCATATTGCTACTGAACATTTGTTGCCAGTGGTGGTGCACGAGTTTGGTCCGACTGCAGCGGTTTTCCCAATCGTGTTTGTTAAAAACAACGATTCTGGCAACTTCCAACCAGTGGCATTGTTGGGCCTGGAGCAAGGCCAAAACCTGTATTTGCAAGATGACCAGATGCAGGTTTCTTACGTGCCACTAGCTGCTCGTAATTACCCGTTTTTCCTGACGCCGGATCCAGAGAACGACAAACAGCTAACCGTTGGTATCGATGAAAACAGCCCGCGGCTGGGTAAAGACGAAGGCGAAGCGCTGTACACGGAGCAAGGTGAAGAGTCTGAGCTGCTGCAACGCGCCAAACAGCAATTGGCCGATTTCTTTGATACCAGCCGGGCAACCCGCACCTTTGTTGAAAAATTGACCGAGCTGAACTTGCTGGAAGGTAAAACCCTGACAGTGCAGATCAATGGCCAGAAGCGTGAAATCAACGGTCTTTTCCTGATCGATGAGAAAAAGCTGAATGAGCTAACGGATGAGCAGTTTGTCGAGCTGCGCAAGCAAGGCTACCTGGCGGCTATCTATGCCCACATGCTGTCGATCCAGCAAGTGCAGCGTTTAACGCGCTGGCAGAGTGAGCGCGAAGCCCCTGCGGCGCAGGCTGCCAACGGCTAACAGTGTTTTTGTATTGAAAAAGGGCCTGCAGGCCCTTTTTTTTATTCAACACTTGCATTGCCGAAAAAAACAGCATATAGTTTGCATTGACAGCGCTGTCATCCTGAGTTGCAGCGTTGGGGTGTCTCACCGCACCCGCTCCTTGGGACTCTGATGGTGCCGGATCAGAGGGTAAGTCCCTGGTGTTTGTTATTGGTAGTTGGTAATAAACACCCTCGGCAGACACGGATGTTGAGTTGATTGCCAATCCTTTATCCAAGGGTCATTTGCCAGCAAAGCTTGCTTTGCTGGCTTTTTTTGGGCTCAAAAAGCCCCGCAGCTGCGGGGCCCTCGCGTGAAAAAGCTACAGCCTGATGATGCGACTGCGCTGGTCGGACAGACTGCGGCCGCGCAACCAAAGAGCGCCATCATGTTGCAATGGCTGCTGATACTGCTGCCAACTCTGCCCCTGATCCAGGCTGTATTCAATGCGCATTGCAGGCCAGGCATGATTGGCTCTGATGGTACCCTGCTCTCGGATGGCGCCCGGTGGGGGGACATAGTGGCCGGCACCCGCTTGCGCGAGGCGAGGAAACTCAACGGTGGTAAGTCGTTGCAGAAACTGTTGCCAACTCAGACGAGCTGCGGTGCTGTCTTTGTTCGGCTCCCACTCGGCCCGGTGCCAGGCGCGCTCGGCCAGCGCAATCAGACGCGGGTAGATCATTCGCTCTAACTGCTCGGCTGTTCGTATCGTTTCGGTCCATACCTGCCCTTGGATCCCCAGCATATTGTCCGGCTTTTCCAGTTCAGGCAAAGCACGCCCGAGCAAGGCTTCTAAGTTGGTGATGGGTGTGCCATCCCGGGTATACTCGGCATTGCTGTAAAGGTGATCGGGGCGGTAAAAGAACACTTTTTCGGTGTCGGTGTAGCGAGCCGCCCAATAATAGCCCCGCTCTTCCGGGTGCACATCTTGAGGGTGATCAAAGTACAGATTGGTGCCAGCTGATTGCACCACCTGATAGCCTTCGTTGGCGAAGCGGTAAGCTCTGTCACCATAGCCCCATTCCCAGATATTGTCCCAGGCATTGACGATGACCTCGCTGTTGTCAAACTGCTCACGGCGAAATGGTCGGGTGCTGTCGGCCATCAGGCCATCTTCCCAGGCGGCCATTGCCAGGCCTCGCTGATTGGCGAGTTGTGCCACCCGATTAATAAAGTAAGGTTTTAAGTCGCCCACACCGGCCACGCCATTCAGTGGCTCTGCCATCAGTTGCTGACAAGCGGGCGCCCCTTGCCAGGAGCCGGCGCCGACTTCATCGCCGCCCATATGAAAGACCCGCAGGCGCAAACCGGCCTCGAGGTACATCTGTTGCAGCTCGTACATTACCTTATCAATAAAGGCATAGCTGGAGTCCAGGCAGACATTGATGGAGTTGTCGTTGTAGTTTTGTACCGTCAGGTATTCGGAGCGATCATCGGCTTCCGATAGCAGAAAGCGCCGGGCTTCTTCGGGTTGCCCAGCCGCCTGCAAGCGTTGATAGCGTGCTTCCATTGCTTTAATGGCGGCTCTGGCGTGGCCTGGCATATCGATTTCCGGAATCACTTCAATGTGGTGTTTCTTGGCATGGCGCAGGATCTGAATAAAATCCTCCCGGCTGTAGTAACCATTGCCAGTGCCATCGCTGAATGGCCCGGTGCCCAGCTGGGTCAGTAAGCACTGCTGCTCGGTCAAATCGAAGCAGCGGTTGGCCCCGATCTCGGTCAGCTCGGGCAAGCCCGGAATTTCCAGCCGCCATCCCTCATCTTCAGTCAGGTGCAGATGCAGCTTGTTTAACTTGTAGCGTCCCATTTGTTCAATTAAGCGCAAGGTCACTTCCAGGCCATGGAAATTACGGGCCATATCGTAGTGCATGCCGCGCCAGGAAAAACGCGGGTAATCTAGCATGCTGAGCTGCGGCAGCGTCACTTCGGCGGCGCTTTGCACTGGTAACAGTGCTAGCAAGCTTTGAATGCCGTAAAAGACACCAGCCTCATCGTACCCGGTGATGCGGATCCGTTGCCGTTCTATGCTCAGCTGGTAGCCTTCAGGTTGTAAGTTAGGCAGGCTGCTGTCCAGCTGCAATTCTATCTGCGGGCTATTGGGGGCGCTGGATAGCGGTTGTCCAAAGTACTGGCTCAGCTGCTCCGTTAAATAGTCGGCTTCCTGCGCCAAAGCGCCTCGGGCTTGCAGCCGCCAGTGTGGTCCAAAGCGGGTGTGGCCGCGGCGATGCTGCAGTTGTACCGGCTGGGGAATAATGCGCTGCTGTAGCTGACTCGCGTTGAGCGGCGTGCTGCTTGGGTTATTGCTGTTGTTGGCAAAGCGACGCTCTGGGGTCATGGTCTGAAACTGGTCGCCATCGCCAAAGTTGCGCAGCAGCTGCTCAGGCTCTGTCATTGGGCGCACAAAATCATGAAAGGTTTCGCTGTCGGTGTTGGCAAAAATGGACGGCGTCAGGCTGCCGGATACCATAAAAGCGCGCGGCATCCAATCGGAGTAACTGATGATCCAGGGGGCGGAGGTAAAGCGCAGTGCAATGTTGTCACCTGCGGCTAGCCCAGCGAACTCCGGCGTAGGGCGGATACGGTGTAAGTCGCCCTGAACGTGCTCAAGTTGCAAGCCTTGGCTCAGAGTTGTGTCAATTTTTCGAATGGAATGAAAATACCAGGCCCAGTCACTTTCGCCAGCTGGCAAGGCATGATTTGAGCCATTATGCACCTCGATTCGTGCGCTAAAGCGGCCAGGCTCAGGCAGCAGGTTGGACTCAACGGCGAAGAACCATTGACTCTGCCCGGTAAAATCAGCCAGCTGCTGCTGACTCTGAAATGGTCCGGCCAGTGCCAGCCAGCTTAACCCCGCCAGACTGAGTGTCAGTAACTTTTTTATCATCGGTTTATCTCC
>JAFIFR010000211.1 GCA_020831935.1 Alkalimonas sp. | reverse complement strand
CAGGCACTGCCCTTTGGGGTAGTGGCCGAGGTGGTCGGGCAAAGTGAAGAAATGAGCCGGGCCTACCAATCCCTGATGATGGCCTTGCTGCTGGCGGTTTTCCTAGTGTATCTGGTGATGGCTTCGCAGTTTGAGAACCTGTTGCAGCCGCTGGTGATCCTGTTCACCGTACCGTTGGCTGGAGCCGGGGCCATCCTTGGGCTTTGGCTCACCGGGACGGGTTTGTCGGTCATCGTCTTTATTGGCCTGATCATGCTGGCCGGTATCGTGGTCAACAACGCCATTGTGTTGATTGATCGGATCAATCAACTGCGTCAGACCGGTTTGCAGCTTAGGGAGGCGGTGCTGCAAGCAGGAGAGAGCCGTTTACGGCCAGTGCTGATGACGACGCTGACCACGGTGCTGGGCTTGCTGCCACTGGCACTTGGCAGTGGCGAGGGCAGTGAAGTTCGGGCACCGATGGCCATTACCGTGATCTTTGGTCTGCTGCTATCGACCTTGCTGACGCTGGTATTTATTCCGGTGTTGTACGCGCTGGTGAGCCCGGATCGTGCGACTGGTTCAGAGCCGGCTGCAACCGATGCGTCTGATCTTTTGGAGGTGAATCATGACTGAGCAGCCTCTGGCCATTACCCGGCTGGCGCTAAGCCGGCCCATCACGGTTTGCATGATTTGCATTTCGTTGCTGCTGTTTGGCGTGCTGGCCAGCCGCTTGCTGCCGCTGGAAAAATTCCCCGGCATCGACATTCCAGAGATCTACATTCAGGCACCCTATCCAAATGCCACTCCGGCCGAGATAGAGCGGTTGATCACCCGGCCGATTGAAGAAGCGCTGGCCACCGTCAGTGGCATTCAGGAGATGCGCAGTTTCTCCAACGAAAACAGCGCCGATATTTCGCTGATGTTTAACTGGGACGAGCCTATTCGCAGCAAAAACATGGAAGTGCGTGAGCGGCTGGATGCGGTGCGGGCGCAGTTGCCGGCTGATCTGGAGCGGATCTTTGTTTTTCAGTTTAATACCGACGACATGCCGATTTTTCAGCTGCGGATTTCCAGTGAGCGGGATTTAGCCCTGGCCTATGACTTGTTGGAGCAGCACATCAAGCGCCCGCTGGAACGGGTACCTGGTGTATCGAAAGTTGAACTCTATGGGGTGGATAAACGCCAGGTCATTATCCGGCTCGATCCGGCCCGTTTGCACGCGCTCAATGTCGATCCGGTGCAGTTGCTGACGCAGCTTCGGCAAAGCAACTTTGCCTTAACCGCCGGCAGTCTGCAAAATCCCGAGCAGCATATCCTGGTGAAACCTGTGGGGGAGTTTCGCTCACTGACAGAGATAGAACGCCTGCCGATCCGGCCTGGTTTGCAGCTATCCGATGTGGCGACCGTGGCGCTTGAATTGCCCAAACGCGAGGATGGCCGTCACTTAAACCAGACCTATGCGGTGGGTATGAATGTGTTTAAAGACTCCGGCGCTAATCTGGTCGAGGTTGCCAATGCCGCTATGGCGGTGGTGCGCGCTGCCGATCAGAACCCGGCTTTTTCCGGCATTCAGTTGTATGTGATGGACGATATGGCCAAGGGCGTGACCTCGTCGCTACGGGATTTGCTGCTGGCTGGCAGCATTGGTGCGGGCTTGTCCTTTATCGTGTTGTTTTTGTTCTTACGCCATCTGGCCACCACCCTGGTGGTGGTGCTGTCGGTGCCTGCGGCCATTATTATGGCGCTGGGTGCCATGTATTTTCTGGGCTACAGCTTAAATATCCTCAGCATGATGGGGCTGATGCTGGCCATTGGTATGCTGGTGGATAATGCCGTGGTAGTGACCGAAAGCATCTTCCGCGAGCGGGCTTTGGGCGGTGATGTGCGGGCTGCGACCGAACGTGGGGTGCGCCGGGTAAGCCTGGCGGTGCTGGCAGGTACCGCTACTACCGCCATTGTGTTCTTACCCAATATCATTGGCCAGAAAATGGATCTGACCATTTTCCTGGAGCATGTCGCCATTGCCATCTGTTTGTGCCTTGGCATCTCCTTGCTACTGGCCTTGAGTTTAATTCCACTGCTCAGCACCAAGCTGAAAGTGCCGGTGCAGCAAGATGCCGGCTCCGGTCGTGGCGAGCGTGCTTATACCCGCTTACTTAACACCGTGATGCACTGGCCCAAACTGGCGGCGTTGGTCGCCATACTGGTGCTGGGCAGCATCGTGATCCCGCTCGGTCAGGTAGGCAGCGGCGATGGTGATATGGAAGACAACAGCCGGATTTTCCTCAATTACCGGGTGCAGGGCAATTACAGCCTGGAGGAAGTCCGGGCTGAAGTCAGCCAGATGGAAGCCTATTTGTACGACAACCAGCAGCGCTTTCATATTGATTCGGTTTACAGCTATTACCGGGCTGGCTATGCCATCTCCATTATTTTATTAAAAGACGATTTGCCAATGCCATTGGCTCAGTTGCGCCAGCAGATCCAGGCCGACTGGCCAGCGCTGGTGCGCTCACGGCCTTCCTTCAGTTTTGGTGGCGGTGGTGGTGGCTTGCAACTGCATTTACTTGGCCCTTCCACCGAGGTGTTGCTGGCTCAGGCTACCATGCTGGAGCCCATGCTGAGCAGTTTGCCAGCACTCGAGAATGTCAGCTCCGACTTGGAGCGCGGCCAGCAGGAAGTGCAGATCGTGCTGAATAAAGACGAACTGGCACGACTGAACCTGCCTGCCAGTATGGTGGCTGAGCGGGTGGCGCTGGCACTACGCGGTGCCAACCTGCGCACTTACCGCACCGAACAACAGGGTGAAGTGCAGCTGCGGGTCCAGTTTGATGAACGCATCAGCCAGTCACTGGCTGAGCTGGCAGCCTTGCCGGTGCTGGTGCATGCCGGTGCCAGCATCCAGCTGCAGCAACTGGCCGAGCTTAACATAGCCCCGCGGCTGTCGCGTATTGGTCGATT
This sequence comes from Alkalimonas sp., assembly GCA_020831935.1. Lineage (GTDB taxonomy): Bacteria > Pseudomonadota > Gammaproteobacteria > Enterobacterales > Alteromonadaceae > Alkalimonas. Next base: position 703 of record JAFIFR010000211.1, on the reverse strand, counting down.
GAACCGCCAAACCGGTATTGCGCTGAGCATGAGCCTGGCCGAAGGGGCTACCATGGAACAGGCGCAGCAGGAGATACGCCAGTTGATGCAGCAAGTTGATTTGCCGGCCGGCTATCAGTGGTCTTTTCACGGGGCATTTCAGCGGCATAACGAAGCGCAGCAGGTGATGCTGGTCAATATGCTGCTGGCCGTGGCGATGATCTACATTGTGATGGCAGCACTGTTTGAATCTCTGCTGATGCCAAACGCTGTGATTGGCTCCTTGCTGTTCTCTTTGGTTGGCGTGTTTTGGACCTTTCTGCTCACCGGCACCTCGATGAGCATTATGGGCATGATTGGCATGCTGGTGCTGATGGGGATCGTGGTGAACAACGGCATTGTGCTGGTGGACCGTATCAATCAAGAGCGGCAGTTGCAGCCAGCGGCAGCACTTAAAGATGTGATTGTCGCGTCTTGTACTGCCCGGCTCAGACCCATTCTGATGACGGTCTCGACCACAGTGCTTGGCTTGCTGCCACTGGCACTGGGCGGCACCCAGCTGGCTGGCGACGGCCCAAGCTACGCGCCTATGGCCATTGCCATTATCGGTGGCCTGCTGTTTTCCACCTTAACCAGCCTGCTGCTGGTGCCGTTAACCTACTATGGTCTGGTACGGCTGCGCGAGGCCACCAGTAGGCTGCTGCATGGCAGCGCACGCTGGGCA
>JAFIFR010000210.1 GCA_020831935.1 Alkalimonas sp. | reverse complement strand
TGAAGAAGTGGTATCACCACAAGTTTTCTGATCCTCAGGTTGTGGTGCTTTTTCTTATGTTGTTGCTTGGGTTTCTGGCCATTTACTGGCTGGGACGGATTTTAGCGCCTTTGCTGGTTGCCATTGCCTTTGCATACTTGCTGGAGTGGCCGGTCGCCAGGCTGACCCGATTGGGGCTATCGCGAGCCATTAGTACCAGCTTGGTAGTCTCTACCTTTATTGGACTCAGTACCATGGTATTGATGTGGACCATGCCATTGTTTTGGCATCAGGGGCGCACCTTGCTGCGGGATATGCCGCAGATGATTGAGCAAGGCAGGCAATATTTGCTGGAGTTACCCGAAGCTTTTCCTGGCGTGGTGAGTACCGAACAGGTCAATATTTTTATGCAGTCGGTTGATGAACGTTTAATGGCTTTTGGCCGTGATATGCTGTCCTTGTCGCTGGCGTCCATCGTTGACCTGGTTGCCTTGATGATCTACCTGATTCTGGTGCCCTTGCTGGTCTTTTTTATGTTGAAAGACAAAGAGCTGCTGATGACACGCTTTGCGGCCATTTTACCGACCGAACGTAAGTTGATTGGCCAGGTCTGGCAGGAAATGAACTTCCAAATTATGAATTATGTCCGTGGAAAAATTCTGGAAATTTTGATTGTCGGCTCGGTCAGTTATGCTGTCTTTGCTTTGTTTGGCCTGAACTATCCACTGTTGCTGGGAGTCCTGGTCGGCTTCTCCGTGTTGATCCCCTACATCGGGGCTGCGGTTGTCACCTTGCCAATTGCACTGGTGGCATTGTTTCAGTGGGGGTTTAGTGCCCAGTTTGGCTATTTAATGCTGGCCTATGCCGTAATCCAGGCACTTGATGGCAATCTATTGGTTCCATTATTGTTTTCCGAAGTCATTGACTTGCATCCGGTGTACATCATCGTAGCGGTGTTGTTCTTTGGCGGCTTATTTGGTTTTTGGGGGATTTTCTTTGCCATTCCATTGGCATCTCTGGTCAAAGCCACGGTCAATGCCTGGTCGGCTCGGGTGCAGGCTTCCACAGAGGTGGCGGAATAGACAAAGACTCGCCAAAGTCCGCTACAATAGGTACAATGCATTCAAGTTTTGGCTGAATTCGCCGAAACAAAATTATCCGCTTTTAGAATGCCCGGATCGTATTCGCTGTTTTCACATGGATGATGTTGTGACTGAATCTGTTTTTCCCAGCTTGAAGCATGCGTTGATAGTCTTGCTGTTGTTGTGTTGTATCGCAGCAAGCAAGACTTCGCATGCTGCCGGAGAAACCGGATCTCAACCGGTCATTGAACCCACTCCCATCTCTGAACAAATCGCATTTTTAGTCCTCGGCATCATTCGATACAGCCGCTGGCCTGAAGCGCCTGCACAAGTTGATGTCTGCATACTCGGTGATGTCCAATACGCCGACATGCTGTTGCAAGCTACACATTACATTGGTGAGGTGCCGGTCGTCAGTCAGGTTGTGACTCTGGAGCAAGCGCTTAGTGAACACGGATTGTGTCAGGTCTATTATCTTGGTGAAGCCAGCAGCGAGGTGTATCAGCTGCTTTATCAAGCAGTTGGTGCCAATGCAGTGATCACCATGGAAGAAGAAAACGAGTACTGCAGCATTGGCGGTATGTTCTGCTTTCATGTCGAAAACAGCAAAGCAAGTTTTAAGATTAATCTGGATGCCATCTCCCGGAGTCAGGTCAGAATTCATCCCAGTGTGTTGCGACTGGGCCAGTCCCGGAGTGGCTTATGAAGGTACTGCATCCACGAAAGCAGTCGCAACTGCCATCGTTGCGGCAAGTGTATCTTCGAACCAGTTTGATGGTGGTGGTCGTCAGTGTTGTTTTACTGGCCATGATCATTGGTGCTTTGGGTATGAACAAGTTGGCCGCATTCACCCAGATGAACTTGCAATTGCTGGCTCGTTCGACAGCGGTCACCATTGAAGCCGCCGTTTACTTTGATGACAAGGACATTGTTGCCGAGCAATTGGCGCAACTGTTATCCGATGCCGATGTCCTCAAGGCGCGTATTAGTCTGCCAGATGGCAGCAGTTACTTTGAATGGCAAGACGCTTCGCCTTCGAGCTCCACTGGGGTTGCTCACTTGATTCTTGATCGGTTGTTACACTCTGAAAGCAGCCCGGTTTTGATGCAGCAGCAAGAAATTGCTGTGATTACGCTTTGGCCAAAAGGGGAGAGGATTGCCCTTTACATGTGGCATGGGTTTATCGGCTTGTTGTTTTGTCTGGCATTGACCCTGGTATTGCTGCTCTGGGGCACGCGGTACTTGCACCGGCTTATGAGTCAACCTTTGTTGGAGTTAGCCTCTGTCAGCTCAATGGTTCGGGCCAAACGTGATTTTAGCCAACGGATTTCACGCAGCGACATCGCAGAAATAGATCAGTTGCGGATTAACTTTAATGCGCTGCTGGACGAGCTGAATCAATGGCAATCCAATGTTGAATCGGCGCATTCGGAGCTGCAGCAGCATGCTTACTTCGATGCGTTGACCGGTGTTCGTAATCGAAATTATTTTGAACAGTCGTTGCATCGTGCGCTAGAGCGTGTGCAGCGACAGTCGGGGGAGTTGGCAATTTTGTACATTGATGGCGATGGCTTCAAAGCTGTCAATGATACCTATGGCCACGCTGCTGGCGATGAGGTACTCAAAGCCTTAGCCAGTCGTATTCAGCAGCAGTTGCGCAGCACCGATCTGATTGCGCGGCTTGGTGGTGATGAATTTTGCGTCCTGATTGATGGACCTGAAGCCACAGAGGCTCTTGAGCACCTGTGTCAAAAAATCATTGCCCACGTCGGTCAACCCATTACTTTAACGAATCAGGTAAGGGTGCAGGTGTCTATCAGCATCGGTGTGGCTTGTTACCCTCAGCATGGGGACAGCGCTGAGACTTTGATGCAGGCAGCCGATGCCGCTATGTATCAAGTGAAAGGCAGTGGACGCAATGGCTACTGCTTGCCCTAGATTTCGCAGGCTCGATTGACTGCTGTTTTGGCCGTTGCCACCTTGGTTTTGTGCAGGGAATGAAAAACAAAGAGGTATCTTCATGCGACACTATCGTATTTTTGGTTTTGCTGTGTTGTTGGTTTTTGGGCTGGCAGCTTGTCAGTCTACTCAAGGTTTAAGCAGTCAGCAGGTTCGGGTATTGGTGCAAGAAGGCTTTGAGCCTGTTGGGGATGAGTGGGTCCTCAACTTATCGGTGCTGTTGCTGTTTGGATTTGATCAAGCTGAACTGTCAACCGACAGCAAAGTAGAAGTTCGGCGCTTAAGCGATACCTTACGCAGCGTTGGCATCAATTCTTTGCGAATTGAAGGGCATGCCGATGCAACTGGCGATGATGATTACAACCGTCAGCTCTCTAAGCGAAGAGCTCAGCGGGTAGCTGAAGTTTTTATTGAATCGGGTACGGCTGAACACTTAATCAGTACCCGGGGCATGGGCAGTGCGTTTCCCATTGCCAGCAATGAAACAGAAGAGGGGCGCGCCCAGAACCGGCGGGTATCCATTATCGTTGGCCCGAGTTTTTAATCGGCTGTTGGTTCAGTCAACGCTGATCAGAGCATAACAACAAGGGCTGCTTCTGCAGCCCTTGTTGTTAGTTATTATTCGCTAGCCGCAGGC
>JAFIFR010000009.1 GCA_020831935.1 Alkalimonas sp. | reverse complement strand
GCCAGCAATGCCAGCCAAAGGCTGCGGCCACTGAGCAACAAGGTTACCAAGAGTACAGCCAGTCCCATCGCATTGTGCCATGGTCGGTTTTTGTATGGTCCCAGTACAGAAGAGTTTGCTGCCAACAGCAGGCTTAGTGTCAGCACGGGCAGCAAAATGCCATTGGCCACTTGCGCAAACAAAATGACCGACACAGGACGCAGCCCCAGCGACGATACCGCTACCCCAATGCCAATAATCACCAGCCAGGTGAGCCGAAACTGACGGGTCGATAAATTCAGCAAACCACGCAATGCGTAAGCAGCCGCTAATGGCGCCGTCACGGCCGATGAAAGCCCGGCTGCCAGCAGCCCGAACGCCATCAAATAGGTTGCAACGGAGCCAAATAACGGCTCCAGCGACAGCGCCAAGTCAGCCGCATTGTCGATGTGAAGGCTTGTGCCAAAATAGGCGGTAGCGGCGGTAGACACCACCGCAATCGAGACAATGCCGCCAAGCGGAATCGCAGTGCGTAAATCAGCATTGGACGCTCGCAGCGCCTGACGCTTATCCGGGCATTGCCGCCACTTTTCTGCCGAACTGGCCGCATGCAAAAACAGCGAGTAAGGCACCACAGTGGTTCCAATTAAGGCTATCACCGTCAGCGTAGAACCGGCTGGGAGAGAAGGCCAGACCAGGCCGGTGAACAAGGCTGTATAATCCGGGCGGGTGAGCAGCATGGTTGCCACGAAAGCACCACTCATCAGCAGCACCAAGCCAATTAAACTGCGCTCTATCAGCCGGTAGTCGCCGCGCCATAGCACCACCGTAGCCAAACCGCCAATCAATAATGCCCAAGGGTTCAGCCCGGTTAGGTCACGCAAACTCTGGATCGGCCGACTATCCCCCCAGATGGCATCAGCCCCTAAACTGGCCCCAGTGATATTACCGCCCTGATAGGCGCTATTGCCTATCACCACAGCTGCGATGATCAAGCCATAAAAAGCAACTTTGAGCAGCGGTTGTTGCACCAGCAACCGTAAATTTTCGCCCAGTCCCTGGCCAGTCACAATGCCAAGGCGAGACGCCATTTCCTGCAGCACCATGGTCGCAACCACCGAAAACAGCAAGGCCCAAAGCAAAGCATAGCCATAATTTGCTCCGGCCAAAGAGGCCGTCACCACAGTACCCGGACCGATGAAAGCAGCGGTTACCAGGGTAGCGGGTCCAAGCCGAAACCAATGCCGCCTCATAGAAGGGTTCCTTAATCGATTCGTTCAGTGATCCAGTATGCCTGCTTTGCGCTTTATACCCAACCAGTCAACAGCACTAACTAATAAAGCATTTACAAATCAAGACGGTTGGCTTTCTTGCTCAGACTTGCTATGTTAAGCGCGGTTACTTTTCCTACAGGCGAATTCAGTGCAGCACAGTGCGCAACCCAGCACCTTTTTGCGTTATTATTTAACGACAGCGTCCAGAGTATCAAGTCGACTAAATTACTGGCTTGCCGCTTTGTTCATGCTGTTTACTCTATCTGTGCATGCGTCAAACCCACTTGATGCCGATGCAGAAGCCGCTTTGGATGCCTATCTTTTGCTTATTGGGCAAGATCAGTATCAAGAACAGCAGCAGCTTGAAAGGGTTCGTACCCAGCTGCTGAACTCACCTGCTTACGGCAGTCAAACACGCTATCTTGCCATGCAAGTCCTGCATCATCTGTCCTATGACGAGCAAGAGACCTGGGAGCCAGTCCTGATAAAACTGATGGAACACGCCAGAGCTCACCCCTCTGGCGACGTGATGAGTGAGGCCCTCGCCACAAAAATCTATGCTCTCTTAAGGCAAGATGACTTGAATGCGGCTTACAAAACCATGGTCGAGTTGGAGCTTTTTTTACCCAATGCGGAACAGCCTCGTGTTCGTTACTTTGCTCACAACCTGCTTGGCACCATCTATTTGCGTGATAATCAATTTGAGTTAGCCAGCCAGAACTTGCATGCAGCCATGGAAGCCGTGATTGAAACCGAGGGCGAGCGTGCAGGCATTCGCCGAACACACCTGCAAAGCCAGCTTGCTCAGCTTTATGCCGATATGCAGAATTTGGAGCAAGGGCTGGAGTTGATTGAGCAAGCCATTTCTGGAGCAAAAATCTATCTTCCCGATCACCTGCCCGAATACTATCTGAGTAAAGGCTACATCGAAGGTGAACTGGGCCTGCATGAGGCATCGATTCAAACGCACTATCAGGCCATTGCAACTGCCCATGAATATGGCTACCAAGGTATTGTCTTGCTAAGCCTAAACAACATCGGTGCCGCCCATATACTACTGAACCAATATCAGCAAGCGATAGAGCCACTGAAACAAGCATTAGCGCTGGCAACAGAGCTGGAAGATGAACTGACCTTGCAGCTGATTCTGATGAACTTAGGTTACATCGATGTGAAACAAGGTTCGGTGGATCAAGGCTTGCAACAAATGCGGCAAAGCATCGAGTATTTTCGACAGCATGGCCGGCGCAGTGATCTGGAGCGCTTTCTGGGCGATTTTGCCGATGCCCTGCAGCATGCGGGTTATACCAGAGAAGAAGCTGCGGTTTTGCGCGAGCAACGCGAGCTAAACCGCGAACTCTTTACCGCTGAACGGGAGCGAACCCTGGCAGAAATGCAGCAACGCTTTCAAGCCAGAGAACAAGCCCACCGGATCCAACGGCTGGAGCAAGACAATGCACTGCAAGAACGCACCATTGAAAACAAACAGCTGCAAAACCGGCTCTTTCTTTTAGCGACCTTAGCGGCAGCCTTAGCTGGTGTCTTGATGTGGCAGCTGTATCGCAAAGTCCGCCATATCAATCGCCGCTTAAAAGAAGCCAATAAGCAGCTGGAGTTTCAATCATTGCGCGATCCTTTAACCGGGCTCTTTAACCGCCGGTCATTCCAGCAACGCATGGCCAAGCGCTGGCAGCAAAAAGAGCACCGCCATCAGGGTGAGGAGCGTGATGCCTTGATCCTGCTCGACATTGACTTTTTTAAACAAATCAACGATCAACACGGCCATGCCGCTGGTGATGACATCCTGGTTGAGGTCGCAAAACGTTTGCAGCACTCCTTGCGGCATCAGGAGCAGGCCATTCGCTGGGGCGGCGAAGAATTTCTGCTTTACCTGCATCGTATCAAAGCAAAGGATCTAACCGCCTTGGTGGAGCGCACACTTTACCTGTTGGCCGACAAACCCTATCAGGTTGGCGGCCAGTCCATTGTAGTCACGGCCACAGCAGGTTTTATCACCCTGCCCTTTGCCGATATATCCGAAGAGCAGCTAAACTGGGAGAAAGCGTTGCAGCTGGCCGATTTAGCCCTCTATGCAGGTAAGGCCCGGGGACGCAATCAGGCTTGTGGTGTCACGGGGCTGAAGGTGCCGCTTGAAACACTGATGTCCGGCTTTGATCAGCAACAGAGTATTTCCCTGGAACAGCTGGAGTGCTGTGATGTTGCAGGTCCGGAAGTCCAGCGACACCCCCTATCCTCTTAAGCGAGGATCCGGCCTGCCAAAATATCAAGCTTCAAGAAGTAAGGAGAACATCTGGTGCAAGAAGAACTCCATATCAAAGTCCGAAACTTAGAAGTTGCCGACTACCCCCAGCTCAAACGTCTGATGGACAGAGTGTACACCAACCTAGGTGGCGCCTGGCCCAGGCACACCATTGAAAAACTGGTGCAGGACTTTCCGGACGGCCAGTTTGTGGTGGTCGACCACGACGACATTGTTGGTGTTGCGCTGGCGGTGCAGGTCGATTACGAGCGCTTTAGCAACCCCCACACCTACGACGAGCTAATCAGTCAACGCATGACCATTTTAAACAACCCCCATGGGGATGCCCTTTATGGTTTGGATGTGCTCATTGATCCGGACTACCGCGGCTACCGCCTTGGCCGCCGCTTGTACGAAGTCCGCAAAGAGTTGTGCCGCCAGCAAAATTTGCGGGCCATTCTAGCCGGGGGCCGGATCCCGAACTACCACCAGCACGCAGATGAAATGTCGGCCGCCGACTACCTTGAAGCGGTGAAGCGACAGGAAATCTACGATCCTATCCTGACTTTTCAGCTGTCAAACGACTTTCAGCTCAAGCGCTTGCTCAAACAATACCTGCCGGAAGACGAGCAGTCCCAGGGCTATGCCACTTTGCTGGAATGGAACAACATCTTTTATGAGCCGCCAGGCCGCCTGATTGAAAGCCGGAAAACCCAAATTCGAATCGGCGCAGTGCAATGGCAGATGCGTAAAGTACAGTCGGTTGATGAAATGCTGCAACAAGTCGAGTATTTCGTCGATGCGTTATCCAACTACCAAAGCGACTTTGCGCTCTTTCCTGAATTTTTTAATGCTCCGCTGATGGGCCTGTGTGACCGCAATGCCAGCCAAACGGAAGCCATCCGTTTCCTGGCGGGCTTTACCGAGCGCTTTCGCCAGGAAATGTCCAACATGGCGGTCAGCTACAACATCAACATCATTACCGGCTCCATGCCTTTATTGCTGGGGGATAATCTCTACAACGTCAGCTACCTTTGCCGACGCGATGGTACCGTAGAGATGCAAAGCAAAATCCACATTACCCCGCACGAACGCCGTGACTGGGTGATCCAGGGCGGCGATCAACTGCAGGTGTTTCAGACCGATGCCGGCCGTATTGGTATTTTAATCTGCTACGATGTCGAGTTTCCGGAGCTCAGCCGTTTACTGGCCGAGCAGGATATGGACGTGCTCTTTGTGCCCTTTTGGACCGACACCAAAAACGGCTATTTGCGCGTCCGGCATTGTGCCCAGGCACGCGCCATTGAGGATGAATGTTACGTGGTGATTTGCGGCAGTTGCGGCAACCTGCCGTCAGTCGACAACCTGGATGTGCAATACGCCCAATCAGCAGTCTTCTCCCCATCCGATTTTGCTTTCCCGCACGATGCCGTGATGTCCGAAACCACCCCCAACACCGAAATGCTGATGTTTTCCGATCTGGATTTGGACCGGTTGAAGCAAATTCGCAATGAAGGCTCGGTGATGAACTTAAAAGATCGACGCCATGACCTCTATCAAGTAAGCTGGCTGAAAAAAGACACTCAAGGATAACCCTTATATGAAATTGCTTGTCGGTACCTTGCTTTTGTTGGTGCTGCAGGCTGGGCTGGTGATTCAGCTCAGCAGCAGCCTGGTCGGCAGCTCACCGTTGCAGCTGTGGCTGGTACTGCCTACGGTTGTAACCGTCGCCCTTTGCCTGCTCTTGCACTTTAAGTATCAGTTAAGAAAACTCTTTCCACTGGCCAGTGTGCTGATCCACGCCATTGCTCTGCTGCCCTACCTTGGCCTTGTCAACAATGAGGCTGAAGGTGAACGGGCCATTCTGATTATGGTGATGATCCCCTTGTACCAAAGCATTGCCATCCTGATCCTGGGCTTGGGTGATTACGTCCGCCGCCGTGAAGCCAATAAGCGGCTGGCAAGCCAAGCCTAGTCTCTTTCAAGTCAGGCCCTTGCACAACCAGTAAGGGCCTGACACCACAAATGCATCGTGTTCTACGCTCGTTTCAGATACACTTAGAGCCTTGTCGTTCGTCATGCAAGTGTTATGTCAAAAGATCAGATTTACGCTGAGCCCTTAGCTCATATTCAGGATTTTCGCTTTGATGAGCAGGTAGCCGATGTCTTTCCGGATATGATCCAACGCTCGGTCCCAGGCTACCAAAGCATCATCCAAACCATCGGCCAGCTTGCCAGTCGCTACCAACAAGACCACAGCCACTTTTACGATCTGGGCTGCTCACTGGGCGCTGCCAGCCTGGCCATGCGGCGTCATATCAGCGCCACTGGCTGCAAGATTGTTGCCGTCGATAACAGCGCCGCCATGGTCGAGCGATGCCGGCGACACCTGGAAGCCTTTCGCTCGGATGTTCCGGTCGAGGTGATCGAAGGCGACATCCGCAGCACAGAGCTGAGCAATGCCGCCATGGTGGTGGTCAACTTTACCTTGCAGTTTCTGGCCAAATCCGACCGCACCGCCTTGCTCAACAGAGTCTTTCAGGCGCTTAAGCCTGGTGGCATCCTGCTGCTGTCGGAAAAAATCATCAGCCCCGCCCCCTGCAGCAATCAGCTACTGGTAGAGTTGCACCACGATTTTAAACGGGCCAATGGCTACAGCGAGTTGGAGATCAGCCAAAAGCGCACCGCTTTGGAAAATGTGATGCAACCCGACAGCATTGAACAGCACCAGCAGCGCTTACAGGCCGCTGGTTTTAGCGAAAGCACCGTCTGGTTCCAATGCTTTAACTTCTGCTCCATGATAGCTTTTAAACAGCCGTGAGAAACGCATGAGCGACTTATTTAACTCCTTTTATCAGCAGATCGCTGCCAACCGGCTGGCACACTGGCTGCAAACCTTACCCGCTCAACTGGCTCACTGGCAGCAGCATGCCTTACACGGCGACTTTCCGCGCTGGCAAAAAATTCTGGCTCAATTGCCTGCAACAACGCCATCCCAGATTGAGCTTGGCGATACCATTACACTAGGCTCACCGGATGATATTGACGCCGGTCAGCGTAAGCGCATCGAGCACCTGCTCCGTCAACTGATGCCCTGGCGTAAAGGCCCTTTTTGCATTCATGGCATCCAGATTGACACCGAATGGCGCTCGGATTGGAAGTGGCAGCGCCTGCTGCCTCATATTCAACCCCTGCAACACCGTTATGTATTGGACGTCGGCTGTGGCAGTGGCTATCACCTCTGGCGTATGCGTAAAGCCGGTGCCGACTTTGTGGTTGGCATCGATCCATCGCAGCTCTTCTACAGTCAGTTTGAAGCCATCAAACACTTTCACCCCGATCAATCCGTGCACCTGTTGCCGATTGGCTGTGACGAACTGCCGGAGTTGGAAGCCTTTGATACCGTGTTCTCAATGGGGGTGCTGTACCATCGTCGCTCGCCGCTGGAGTTTTTGCAGCAACTAAAAATGCAGCTGCGCCCTGGCGGTGAGCTGGTGTTGGAAACCCTGGTGATACCAGGTGACGAGCAAAGTGTGTTGGTACCCGGTGAACGCTACGCCAAAATGCGCAATGTCTGGTTTATCCCCAGTTGCGCCGCTTTGTGTCACTGGCTCAAGCGGCTGGGCTTTCAAAATCCGCAGGTGGTGGACTGCACGCCTACCAGTTTGCAAGAGCAGCGCAGCACCGACTGGATGCAAAATGAAAGTTTAATTGATTTTCTGGACCCAAATGACCATAGTAAAACCATTGAAGGGTATCCGGCACCACTAAGGGCTGTGATTGTCGCCCGGCGCTAGCCGTCCGGGCCAACAGGAGAGCAAGGGTTTCATGCCATATCGCCCCAAGACTACCATTGAACAATGGCGTATCCTGCAAGCAGTGGTTGATGCCGGCGGTTACGCCCAGGCAGCCGATCTTCTCAACAAAAGTCAATCCTCGCTGAATCATGCCGTTGCCAAGTTACAAAGCATGCTGGGTGTCGAATTGCTGGAAGTCAAAGGCCGCAAAGCCTTTCTGACCGAAGCAGGCGAGGTGATGCTGCGCCGCTCACGCATGGTCACGCAGCAAATTGAGGATCTGGAGCGACTGGCTGACACCATTGATAAAGGCTGGGAGCCTGAAATCCGTATTGCTGTTGAGCTGGCCTACCCCAAGCAGTTCCTGTACCGGGCTCTGCAGACGTTTTACCCGCAAAGCCGGGGCAGCCGGGTGCAAATTATTGATTCTGTTCTCACTGGCACCGCCGAAATCATTCAGGAGAAACGGGCTGATTTGGTCATTACCGGCCAGGTTCCCCGTGGCTTTCTAGGCGAGCCTTTGTGCATTACCCGCTTTGTGCCGGTTATTGGCAGCCAGCACCCAATAGCCAACCAAGGCAAAGTAGAACTGGCCGAGCTCAGTCAACAGTTGCAAATTGTGATACGAGATACCGCGCAAAAGCCACAGGAACAAAGTGGCTGGCTAAAATCCGAGCAGCGTTGGACCGTCGATAACTTTTACGAAGCCATTGAAATTCTCCAGCTTGGCCTGGGCTTTTGCTGGCTTCCCGACTTCAGCGTTCAAGCGGGTTTGCACGATGGCAGCCTGCAATTGGTGGATTTGGCCTCAGGCGGTGAAAAACTGGCTCCCATGGCACTGCTCAGCCCTTACGAAGAACAACTTGGCCCCGGCAGCAGATTGCTGCGCCAGTGCATTTTAGCCGCGCATACGAATGAACAACCCAAGGAGATAGCATGCACGATCAACAGTTACAAGACCTGATGGTCCAGTCGGCAGCGGACGCCGTTCAATATGGACGTGAAGAGTTCCAGCTGGAGCTGGATTACAGCCGCAACAGCCTGGTGCAGCTGGATACCTTGATTTCTGCCTTGCATCAGCGGCAAAAAACTCAGGCTCATGCGCAGGATCTGCTGTTTACGCTCTGCACAATTTTAGGCGCCTACACCGGTGAAGTTTTCCGCCGTGAGCTTGGCGGCAACTGGTTTCATGACAAAAGCAGCCAGGATGCCCCCTACGTTTGCCTGACCTACCTTGACAAGGAATTTCCATTTGCATCAATAATTTACCACAAGATCGTGCAGGACGACAGCATCAGCATTGCCGACTATGTCCAGCAGGCCATGACAAATGCTACCCAGTAAAGCTTTTGTCCGGCCCATTAAGCAGGTAAAATAGCGCCCATTTTCAGCCCTACCCGAATTGAGGAATGCCGTGAGCAACCAAAATCCATCTTTAAGTTACAAAGATGCCGGTGTCGATATTGATGCTGGCAACGCCCTGGTCGATCGTATCAAAGGTGCTGTAAAACGCACCCATCGCCCGGAGGTGATGGGTGGTTTGGGTGGTTTTGGGGCCTTGTGCCAAATCCCGGCAGGTTACAAGGAGCCAGTGCTGGTATCCGGCACTGACGGCGTCGGCACCAAACTGCGCTTAGCCATGGACCTGAAGCGGCACGAAGGCGTTGGCATCGACCTGGTGGCCATGTGTGTGAACGATCTCATTGTGCAAGGTGCTGAGCCATTATTCTTCCTCGATTACTACGCGACCGGTAAATTGGCCGTCGATACCGCAGCTACCGTAGTCGAAGGCATTGCCGACGGTTGCGCTCAGTCTGGCTGTGCGCTGGTCGGTGGTGAAACCGCTGAAATGCCTGGCATGTACCATGGCGATGATTACGATATCGCCGGTTTCTGTGTCGGCGTGGTGGAAAAATCCGAGCTGATCGACGGCAGCAAGGTGCAAGCCGGCGACCAGTTGATTGCTTTGGCTTCATCCGGCCCGCACTCCAATGGTTTTTCGCTGATCCGTAAAATTTTAGAAGTCAGTGGCCAATCGACCGACACGGAGCTGGCGGGGAAATCCATTGCCGATCACCTGTTGGAACCCACTCGCATCTATGTCAAAAACCTGTTGGCCCTGATCAAGCAGCAGCCCGTGCATGCGCTTTGCCACGTGACGGGTGGTGGCTTTTGGGAAAACATTCCACGGGTATTGCCTGAAGGCACCAAAGCCGTTGTCAATGGCAGCAGCTGGCAATGGCCGGCAATCTTTCAATGGCTGCAACAGCAGGGCAACGTCACCACCCACGAAATGTACCGCACCTTCAACTGTGGTGTCGGCATGATCGTTGTGGTACCCGCCGCACAGCTGCAACCGGCACTGGAACAGCTGCAACAAGCTGGCGAAACGGCCTGGCACCTGGGTGAGATCCAACCGGCAGCCGCCGGCGAAGAACAGGTCATTATTCGTTAAGCACGGCTAAGGGTTGGCATGAAATCCATTGTTGTACTGATATCCGGAAACGGCAGCAACCTGCAAGCAATCCTGGACGCCTGCGCCTCAGGCTTTATTGCCGGCCAGGTGACGGCGGTCATTTCCAGCAAAGCCGACGCCTATGGCCTGACCCGTGCCCGGGATGCCGGCTGTGCAGCCCATAGCCTGAGTCATCAGAACTACCAAAACCGCGAGGATTATGATAGCGCCTTGCAGCAACTGATCGAGCGTTACCAACCCGATGTTGTGGTGCTGGCCGGCTTTATGCGGATCCTGACTGCGGGTTTCGTTACGCACTTTTCCGGAAAATTATTGAACATTCATCCTTCCCTGTTGCCAAAGTACCAGGGTTTGCATACCCATCAACGTGCGATTGAAGCCGGGGATTCCATCCATGGCTGCAGTGTGCACTTTGTCACCGAGGAGCTGGATGGCGGACCTGTGGTATTGCAAGCCAAAGTACCTATTTTTGCTGACGATGATGCAGAAACAGTGGCTGCCAGGGTGCATGAACAAGAGTACCGAATTTATCCTTTGGTGATCCGCTGGTTTTGTCAGGGTCGTTTGCAACAGCAAGGCAACCATGCCTTGCTGGACAATGAACCTTTACCGCAGTATGGATATGCCCATGATGATGAAGAACATGATTTCTGAATGGCGCCTGCGGGCGCCTTTTTTCTGCCTGCCCTGGCTGGCTTTTCCTCTTTTCGCCGAACCAGCGACCACTGAGCTCCCGCTGGAGTTAAAACCCTATCAGGCAAAATACGTGGTGTATCGTAATGGCCGCAGCCATGGCCAGGGCGAGCGTGAGCTAACTGAAGAGAACGGTACCTATACCCTGCGTTACCGCAGTGAAGTCAGTTGGATGGTGCTGCGTGATCGCCGGGAAGAGCAAACGACCTTTCAACTGGATGGAACCCGGGTCCAGCCGTTGCATTATGAAATGCGCCGCAGCGGCACAGGGCCTAACCGTCATCACCAACTGACCTTGGATCCTATCAAGCAAGAGGTGCGGCAAGGTCGTAAGGGAGAGTTGAAAGAACATGGTTGGAGTGATGCCTGGCTGGATCAGCTCAGTTACCACCAACAACTGGCCATTGACCTTGCTGCTGGCAAGCGGACCTTCAGTTACGAGGTATTAAACCGGCGGGGTGATCCAAGAACCTATCATTTTCAGGTGGTTGGCAAGGAAACCCTGCCCTTGCCTTATGGTGAAGTGAAAGCCTGGCGAATAGAGCGGGTCGAAGACGACTCTGATCGACAAATTTATGCCTGGGTCGCTCCAGAACTGGATTACCTGCTGGTGCGGATCTGGCATGGTGAAGACAATGTCGAGCAGGTCGATTTGCAACTGCATGAAGTCCGTTGGCAGCAAAGCGACACCGCAGCCCTGTCTTCGCGTTAAATCGGCTCACCGTAACGAAACAGCTGGCTTTCACCCGGCGCCATCTTGTGCCACTGCTCATTCAGGGTCAGAGGCTCGGTCGCAATCACCGTCACCACATCATTGGGTGTGGTTTCTCTGGCAAAGTCGATGTCCACGTCCACATCCGATAAGCGGGCAATACCAAAAGGTGCCCGCCGGGTAATCCAATGCAATTTGGTGGTGCAATAAGTCAGCAGATACTCACCATCCGTCAGCAGCATATTGAACACCCCCAATTGTTGCAGACTTTTCGCTTTTTTCTGCAAAAAGTGAAAGGCGGCTCTGCGCGAGCGCGGCTTAGTTGGGTAGCGTTTGTCCAGCTCACTCATCAGGTAACAAAAAGCCCGCTCACTGTCGGTGGTGCCAACTGGCTGAAAGCGAGCCACCGGCAAGTCCTTGTAATCATGCAGCTGACCATTGTGGGCATAGGTCCAATAGCGACCCCAAAGCTCGCGGGTGAAGGGATGGGTATTTTGCAGACTAACCCGGCCACGATTGGCCTGCCGAATATGAGCCACCACAGCACAGCTTTTAATCGGATAATCACTGACCAGGCGGGCAATTTCTGACTCGTAACTGGGCAGCGCATCTTTAAAGGTACAGACACCCTTGCCTTCATAAAAGGCAACACCCCAACCATCCCGATGCGGACCAGTCCGGCCTCCGCGCTCTTTTAATCCCTTGAAGCTAAAACAGATATCCGTTGGGACATTGGCAGACATCCCCAGCAACTCGCACATGGTCTTCACTACTCCCAGAACAATGATTGGCGCCACCAGACGCCAACAGTGAGCCAAACGACTATACTGATTCGTATCAAGGCATGTAAAGCACTTTGTACGTCCAACCATGGCAACCTGACTGAAATACTTGCAACTTGCTGTGGAAGATTATACTCTTGGATGAATAGTGGTCAGACCTCTTAGGAGATAAATATGGAAGGGTTTGTATTTAGCCTGATATTGCTGCTGGTGATTGGCATGCTTGCCTACTACCGAGCCAGCTTAACCTTGTTTACTGCAGCCATAGCCTTAACCTTGGCCGCTGGTACCTTCGCCGGCCCTGTCGGCATGGTCAGCTGGATTATCTTTCTGGTGCTGGCACTGCCGTTAAACATTGCTTTCGTCCGGCAAAAGCTGCTGACGCAACCTTTGCTGGGCCTGTATCGCAAAATTATGCCGGAGATGTCCAGCACCGAAAAAGAAGCCATCGATGCTGGTACCACCTGGTGGGAAGCCGATCTGTTTCGTGGCAACCCGGACTGGCAAAAGTTGCACAACTTCCCCACTCCACGCTTAAGCCCTGAAGAACAGGCGTTTTTGGATGGCCCGGTGGAAACCTTGCTGGATATGGTTGACGACTGGGAAATAACCCATGAGCGTGCCGATCTGTCACCCGAGGTTTACCAATACCTGAAAGACCATGGTTTCTTTGCCATGATCATCAAGAAACAATACGGTGGTCTGGAGTTTTCTGCCTACGCCCAGTCCTGCGTGCTGCAAAAACTCACCAGCAAAAGCATGGTGTTGTCCAGTATTGTCGGTGTCCCGAACTCCTTAGGCCCGGGCGAACTGTTGCAACACTACGGCACGGATGAGCAGAAAAATCACTACTTGCCTCGCCTTGCTAAAGGTGTGGATGTGCCCTGTTTCGCACTAACCAGCCCAGAGGCAGGCTCCGATGCAGGCTCCATTCCTGATTTTGGCGTGGTCTGTAAAGGGCAATGGCAAGGCAAAGAAGTGCTGGGCATGCGTCTGACCTGGAACAAGCGCTACATTACACTGGCCCCTATTGCCACTGTGCTTGGCCTGGCGTTCAAACTGCAAGACCCGGACAAACTGCTAGGAGATAAGGAAGATTTGGGCATCACCTGTGCGTTGATCCCAGCCGATACCCCAGGGGTGAAAATTGGCCGTCGTCACTTCCCGTTGAACGTGCCTTTCCAAAATGGTCCGACGCAGGGCAGCGATGTCTTTGTACCGCTTGATTTCATCATTGGCGGCGCCAAAATGGCTGGCCAGGGCTGGCGTATGCTGGTTGAGTGCTTGTCGGTAGGTCGCGCCATTACCCTGCCATCCAACAGCACAGCTGGCATCAAGGCCGCAGCGATGGCAACAGGCGCTTATGCCCGTATCCGTCGTCAATTCAAGATCCCGGTAGGTAAAATGGAAGGCGTTGAAGAAGCCATGGCCCGTATTGGAGGCTATGCTTATATGGCATGTGCTTCCACCACCATGTCAGTGGGTTCGATTGACCTGGGGGAAAAGCCTTCGGTTATCTCTGCCATCACCAAATACCACATTACCGAGCGCATGCGCCTGGCGATGATCGATGCGATGGATGTGCATGGTGGTAAAGGCATCTGCATGGGGCCTGACAACTATCTGGCTCGTGGTTACCAGGGTGCACCTGTTGCCATCACGGTCGAAGGCGCCAACATCCTCACCCGCAACATGATCATCTACGGCCAGGGCGCCATCCGCTGTCATCCTTACGTGCTGGCTGAGCTGCAAGCCGCCTACAACGAGGACAACCGTGCCGCGGTGACGGCCTTTGATAAGGCGCTGTTTGGCCACATTGGCTTCGCCATCAGCAACTTCTTCCGTACCTTCTGGTTGTCCTTGACCGGTGGCGCCTTTAGCAGTGCCCCGTACAGCGACGCCACCGCAAAATACTACAAGCAGATGAATCGCTTTAGTGCAGCACTGGCACTGATGTCGGATGTTGCCATGGGTACCCTGGGCGGTGATTTAAAACGCCGCGAGCGGATCTCGGCGCGTCTGGGTGACATTCTCAGCATGCTCTATCTGACATCCAGCGTGTTAAAGCGCTACCAGGACGAAGGTCGTCAGCCGCAAGATCTTCCGCTGGTGCAATGGGCCTGTGAAGACAATCTGGCCCGGGCGCAACAAGCGCTGGACGAACTCTTTGATAACTTCCCGAACCGGTTGGTCGGTGTGGTGTTAAAGCGCGTCGTATTCCCATGGGGTCGGACGCTGCGCCGCCCTGCCGACAAAGTGGAACATCAGGTTGCCCGCATTATGCAAACACCATGCGAAGCACGTTCGCGCTTGGGTCACCACCTGTATCTAGCCGCGAAAGACAACAACCCGATTGGCATGGTCGAGCAGGCACTGCGTGATGTGCTGGCTGCCGAGCCCTTGTTCGACAAAGTCTGCCAAGCAGCCAACAAGCGCCTGCCATTCTTCCGCCTGAACGAGGTTGCAGACCTGGGGCTGGAGCTGAAGATTATTTCAGAACAGGAAGCCGAGTTGCTGCGTAAAGCCGAAGTCAGTCGTCTGCGCACCATCAACGTCGATGACTTTGACTTTAATTATCTGGCTGCCGACAAAGCCTTGCTGGAGTCCGAGCAAGCCAACACCGCCAAGGTAAACGCAGCTTAAAACAAGCCATTGTTCCAGAGCCCGGTTTTGAACCGGGCTTTTTTATTGCATTAAATGTTAACAAAAAAAACCTCGAGCCATGTTAAAATTAGCATTTACTGAAAAGTTTAATGAAAATGACACATGAGCGCATTATACTAGCCAACTCTTACCAGCCTTTGCGAACCCATGCCCGAGGCCGGTGTTAACCAGGCGTACTGCCGTACCACGTCATAACTACAAACAATACGGAACCGACCCATGAAACAGCTACTGGCTTTGGTGCTGCTGCTCAGCACCTTTGGCTTGTGGGCCCAAAGCCCCATCGCCTACTGGTCACAAAACTTCAATGAACTGCCGGACGGCAGCTTTGGCTTTAGCCCGGACTCTTTTCCACAAGCACCAGACATTGGCAACGGTGTGATTTACCTTACTGACTTTAATCAGGAAACTGCAGCCAATGGCAGTTATCTGACCATCCAGTCTTTCGCAGGTACCACCATCAATGCCCTGCCTGGCTTCGCCGCTGGTGGCAGCTTGTCGGTGCAAGGTGGCCCGGCGACCAGCAACAATGGCGCTGCCATCATCATTCAGGTGAGCAGCACTGGTTATCAGGACCTCCGCTTAAGCTGGGCCCAGCGCGGCACCGCCACCGGTTTTAACGAGCGTCGTCTAAGCTGGTCACTGAATGGCGAGGACTTTACCGAGTTTGCAGTGGACTCAGGCGCCCTTGGCAGCAGCTTTCAGTTGCGCAGCTATGATCTGAGCGATATTACGGCGCTCAACAACCAAGAACAGATCTACTTTCGAATTGAGCTGCTTGGTGCCAGCAACGCGACCGGCAACAACCGCTTTGACAATATTCAGGTCAGTGGTGTCATCAGTGCCGATGCCGAGCGGATTACAGTCTATCAACGCGATTTTGCCAGCAACCCTTTTGACAAAGGTTGGCAGCAGTGGAGCTTAAATGGGGAGCAGCAATGGCAATGGGATGGCGGCTTTAACAACGTCAGTTTTTCTGGCTTTGTTGACGGCAGCTGCAATGCCAATGACAGTTGGCTGGTATCACCTGCCTTTGATGTCGACAGCCAGACCGATGAGCGCCTGGCCATTGATATTGCTCGTGGCTTCGCCGGTGTCAATAACCTGGATATCTATTACTCTACCCAATTCAACGGTACAGAGCTTAATCCTGCAGACTGGGTGTTGCTCACCAGCATCAGCCCGGATGATTTTAGCAGCAACAATGTGCCGGTCCGCTTCGACGGTTTTGAACAGCTGGCTTCGCTCAGTGGTCAGGCCCACCTGGCTTTTCGTTACCAGTTTGACAGCGGCAACTGCAGCACCTGGCGTTTGTCCAATCTGCTGCTGACCGCTGAAAACCCAATTGAAACCGCCCCCTTTGCTTGTGACAACCCGGTCACCCGCATTCATCAGGTTCAGGGCGCCGGTTTCCAGAGCCCGTTGCAAGGTGCTGAAGTTCAGCTGCAAGCGGTGGTGACCGCGGTGTTCCAAAACACCGACAACGGTGGTCTCGGTGGTTTCTATCTGCAGGAAAAGGACCACTACCAAGATGGCAACCCAGCCACGTCCGAAGGCATCTTTGTCTACGACAATGGTTTTGGTGTGCCGGTTGCACCCGGCGATCTGGTTCGGGTTCGTGGTACAGTGGCCGAGTTTTTTGAAGAAACCCAGCTGTCCGCAGTGAGCGAGGTTGCGGTTTGTGATAGCAACCAGTTGCATCAGGTCACACCAGTGCAATTGCACCTGCCTGTTGCTGACTTTGCTCAGCTTGAAGCCATCGAAGGCATGTGGTTGCAAACCGCAGAAAACCTGACAGTAACCGATGTCTTTAATGCGGTTCGTTTTGGTGAGTTTAGCGTCTCCAATGGACGCCTGTACAACCCAACACAAGTTGTTAGCCCAGGCGCAGAAGCCCAAGCTTTGACGGCACAAAACCGCCTGAATCGCCTGATTATTGACAACGGTTTAACCGGCGTCAACCGCCAGCCATTTATCACTGGTGAAGATGGCATTCAGCCGATCTCGGCCAGCAATCCAATCCGCAATGGCTATCAGCTGCAAGCTGGTTTTGAAGGCGTGATGAGCTATGCTTTTGGTGCCTACCGTGCCCGCTACCTCAGCACCCCGGTTTTTCTGACCAACAGCAACCCAAGACTGCAGGCTCCGACTCTGAGCGAACAAGGGGACTTCCGAGTCGCCACCTTTAACGTGGAAAACCTGTTCACCACTTTTGATCTGCCAGGCAACAGCTGTGGTCCCAATGCGCTTAGTTGCCGTGGTGCCCGCTCAGAAAGCGAGCTGACACGCCAGCTGGATAAACTGGTACCGGCCATTCTGGCGCTGGATGCCGATGTGCTGGCCCTGATTGAAATCGAAAACGATGCCGATGACGCCACCCTGGCACGACTGGTTGCAGCGCTGAATGATGTACCGGGACAATCGGACTGGCACTACGTAGCCACCGGCTGGCTTGGCACCGACGCCATCAAACCGGCGTTTATCTACCGTGCCACTGCTGTCTCACCCTTGGGTGACTTTGCGGTGTTGGATTCCAGTGTCGATCCCGACTTTGACACCTCGCGTCAGCGCCCGGCCTTGGCCCAGAGCTTTATCACCGCAGAAGGTGCTGCCCTTACCGCGGTAGCCATTCACTTGCGGGCGAAAGTGTGTGGCAACGCCAGCGGCATCAATGCCGATCAGGGCGATGGCCAAGGCTGCTGGAATCACTGGCGTACCCAATCGGCCCATGCGTTGCTGCGCTGGTTAGAAACTGATCCGACTGGAGCCGGAAACACCGATTATCTGGTACTGGGTGACTTTAATGCCTACGCTAAAGAAAACCCGCTGGCAGCGTTTGAGGCAGCAGGCTTTGTCAACCTAGCGGTGCAAAGCAACGACAACGATTACCGGGTGTACAGCTACACCTTTATGGGCGAATCCGGCAGCCTGGATCACGCTTTCGCCAGCCCTTCCCTCGCGGCCAAAGTGCTGCAAGCCAAGTCCTGGTACATCAACTCGGATGAGATCCCAGCCTTCAACTACAACGAAGGCCCATTGCCAGGTGGTCTGGAAAAACCCGATAACTTCTATCAGGCCGATCCATTCCGCACATCGGATCATGATCCGCTGCTGATTGCCATGCAACTCAGTGAACCAGTCCCCCCTGTTGCAGCAGAGCTTAGCCTGATTCGGGTGAACCGTGCCCGCTCCGGCTCAACGCTGGTGCAATTACGAATGAAAGGGGACGTGACAGGACTGGAACTGCGCCGCAATGGCCAACCGGTGTCGACTGTGCAGCGAGCCGGCCGTTACAACGACCAGTTCAGAACCAGTGACAACCTGGCTCAGTATCAATTGTGTCGCGCAAGCACTGAGCAGTGCACGGCGGTGCTGCAGGTTGATTTCTAAATCTGACCGAGGCAGTCCCTTAGCAACCAGTTAAGCGGACTGCATCAACGCAGCCAGCGCCTCGCAGTCTTCTGCTGTGATGCGCTGGCCTTTTTTTTGCTGCTGCTCCAAACGAGCAGCGCACTGACTGATAGCTGCCAGGCCAAAGCTGCCGGCGGTGCCTTTGATCTGATGCAGTAACCCCAGAATCTGGGCCTCATCTTGCTTGGCCACAAAGGCTTGCAATTGCTGCAACTGTGCTGGCAGCTGCTGCAGGTAGCTTTGTTTTAGTGCCTCAATCCGCTTGATTGCAGCCTGGGCCTTGTCTGGCTTTGCCTCCACCTGCGGCTGCCCCTGCAGATACTGTTGCACCATCTGATACAACTCAGGCGGGTCAATCGGCTTGGTCAACACTTCATTGCAACCGGCTTGCAAAAACACCGCTTTATCTTCCGGCAGTACATCGGCGGTCAATGCCAAAATCGGCAACTGCAGACCAACCTGTCGCAATCGCCGAGTGGCTTCAGCGCCATCTAAAACAGGCATATTCATATCCATTAAGATTAGGTCATACCGCTGCTGCTGGGCCAGCTGCGTAGCTTGCTCGCCATTTTCAGC
This sequence comes from Alkalimonas sp., assembly GCA_020831935.1. Classification (GTDB taxonomy): domain Bacteria; phylum Pseudomonadota; class Gammaproteobacteria; order Enterobacterales; family Alteromonadaceae; genus Alkalimonas. The sequence continues at coordinate 15,256 of JAFIFR010000009.1, read as the reverse complement.
CTGAGTCACGGTTAAACCACTTTGCTCAAGCAAGTCCGCCACCAGCAACCGAATATCCGCCACATCATCAACCACCAGCACCTGCCCCTGCAGTACTGGCACTTGCCAGGAGAGTGGCTGCAAGGACTGCTGTTTAGCCAGCTGCTCAGCTTCAGGCTCCACCAGGGGCAACTCCAACCGGAAATGACTGCCCTGCCCTAACAAACTGCTGACCGACAATTCGCCTTGCATCAATTCAGCCAGCTGATAACTAATGTGCAACCCAAGGCCGGTTCCACCGTATTTGCGGCTGGTGCCGGAGTCTGCTTGCTCGAAAGCTGAGAAAATCTTCTCCAGCTGCTCCATGCTCATGCCGATGCCGGTGTCGCTCACTTCCACCTGCAAGCGGTGAGCCGATAATCTGGATGCTCGCAGCACCACCTTGCCCTGCTCGGTAAATTTAATGGCATTGCTTAATAAGTTCAGCAGAATTTGACGCACCCGCTGTGGGTCCAACAGCAGCCAAGCTGGAATATCGTCCGCAATCACGACTTCCAACTGCAGCTTTTTACTTTTGGCCAGTTTGTTGACATCACTGCACAAGTCCTGCAGCAAAGCTGCCAATGCCACCGGCTGTCGCACCATGGTCAACTTGCCTTCTTCCAGCTTGGCAGCATCCAAAATGTCGTTAACGACATCCAGCAAATAGCGGCTGTTGCGGGCGATCACCTGCAGCTGATCGTGTTGCGAAGATTCCTGCTTTTGCTGACGCAGCAACTGCTCGGTATAACCGATGATGGCGGTTAATGGGGTGCGTAGTTCATGACTCATGGTGGCCAGAAAGCGGGATTTTACTTCTGCCAGTTCGGTCGCTCTGTCCCGCTCGGTTTGCAACTCCTCGGTACGTTGTCTGACCCGTTGCTCCAGACTACTATTCAGCTCTTCCAGCCGGCTGCCAGCCTGATGCAAACGCACCACCATGGCATTGTAGGCCTCAAACAATTGTTGCACTTCAAGCCCTGATACGCGATCCGACAGGTCGCAAAATGGAGCTTGCTGTTGCAGTTCCAACCGCTGAATGGACTGTATCAGTTGCTTTAAAGGCCGGGTATAGAGCCGAACCACATAGAAAGAGCTGCGATTAAGCAGCCACAAAGCCAGAATAGCCAGCAAAATCACCATCAAAGTCAGCACGTTGTAACCCAGCAATACCGAGTCCAACCGATACTGCAGCAGCAACAGCCAGCCATCATCGGTTTGATGCTGGCGAATAAAGCTGCGGCCTGGCTGGTTCAACTGAATGCCGCCATCTGGGCTGAGCCAGGACGAAGCAAACACCAGTTTACCGGGCAACAAGTCGGCTCCGATACGGAAGGAGCGGCCATAGGCCTCGGATGATGGCACCGACCAAATCAACTGGTCCTGTTTATCCAGCAGCACAGCGCGCATATTCGGGCTGGCTTCAGCTGGCTGCAACTGTTGGATTAAAGAGGACAACAACACAGAGGCTTGCACAATGCCCCGGAATTCTTGCTGCGCGCTCAGCATCGGCGCACTCACTGCAAATAGCAAGTCATGCCCCAATCCCCGCCCGACATAGGCATCGCTGACAAAACTGCCTACCGGTTTCAGCTTCAGCTGCTCAAAGTAGGCACGATCAGCCACATTGACCGGCCCTTGCAACTGTTCACCGGTTCGGATACGGTAATCCGTCACATCGCCAACAGCATCCACAATAGCCGTTGAAATAAAATGCGGCTGCATGGCCAGTAAATCAGTTAACACTCCCGCATCCGGCTGCCGGCTGTAACTCAGTGCTGCTTGTTTCACGGCAGCCCGAAACTGCTGCAATTGATTGGCACTGTAATTAAGAAAGTGCTGCTCCAGCCGAATCAACTGTTCATGGCGCTTGCTCAGATCCCAGATCACATAGGCGTGCAAGGCTGCCAAAATCAATACCAGCGCAGGTACTGCCGAAAACACTGTAATTCGGCCAGCCAATTGCTCTGCTAACGGCTGATGCTGACTTTGACCTTTGCCGATGGCCACATTCAGAATCATTTTGCTGCCAAAGAGGTTGAGCACCCCTCCCAGAGCCAGCACCCCACTGATCAGCAGGGCAAATCCAATACCTGCGCCAAGCCAAAGTTGATACAACACAACCGCAACAGCAAGCAAAGGCCAGCAACACAGGTAAAGGTGGCCGATTTTTTGTTGACCAAGCCGCCAGGCTAAAAACACCAGACAAAATTCGGCCAGGCTCAGCCACCAAAGCCAGGCTCCCCAAAATGGTAGCGTGACTACAGCGAAACAAGCCAGCCCCCAAGCTGGTCCCAATCGGAGCAATAGCACCAAAAATGCCGTATTGCCCAACAACAAGGGAGCCAGCAATGGCAGTTGCAACACCAGCAGATTGATCAGCGCACCCAGCAGGCTGACATAGCTCCATAGCCAAAGCCTTCTGCGACTAAAGCGCAAAAAGTGACTGGGTGTTGAAAAAGGGCTCAGCAAGCGGCTTCCTCTGCTAGCAATTTAAATCTACCCCAGAGTATAGCCGCTTTGGTCGGATAACGAAGAAGCAAGTCTTTTTTGCTCAGTAGCTTATCGCCACTGTTTGATTTTATGGCCTTTGATGGCGTAAAACAGGATAAAGGCATAGCAAGGCAACAGCATCCAGTAAGCCGATTGGCTGTTGCCGCTGCTATGCGCCAGATAGCCATAGACCAGTGGCAATAAAGCGCCGCCAGCGATGCCCATAATCAGCAAGGCCGAGCCAGTGGCCGTTAGACGCCCCAGTCCTTGCAACGCCAGCGGCCAGACTGCTGGCCAAACCAACGCATTGGCAAATCCAAGCAAGGCGACAAAAAGCACCGAATCCGGCACGGCTGGTATGCCAACCAAACCCAGCGTCCAATCCGATAGCACGGATTGCTCCGTGGAGCTAAGCAAAATACCGAGTGTAAAGACCAGACCTGCCAGTGCCGAGCCCAGCAAAGCCGCCGATTGCGACAAATAACGCGGGATCAACAGCACTCCAAGCAAATAGCCCGCCACCATAAACGCCATGGTGTAGGAGGTCAGCACGCCAAAATGCGCCACACCAAGCCCCTGACCATAGAGCCCAATGCTGTCACCGGCGATGACTTCCACCCCAACGTAAAAGAACAAGGCAATAAACCCCAGCACCAGTTGCGGGTGACGCCAAATCGCCCGCCAATCCGATTCCGTCGACTTTGTAGTCATAGCCGCTTGCTCGGTTTCTGCCACCAGGGTGGTCACTGCATCCGCAGCAGGCTCGGGCTCGGATAAATCCGGCTCCGGCAAGCGGGAAAAGTGCACAAACGCCATTAACCCCAGCAAGGCCGCCGTCATGTACAAATAGGGCACCACCAGCCGATTTGACAGGGCTTGCAGCTCTATCGCTTGCTGCTCGGGTGTCAGCAAGGCCATGGCTTCTTCGGTGTACTGCTCCATCCCGGTCAGGATCCAGGCCGCAAAGATCAAAGGCACAATGAAGCCGGCCCCCTTGTTGACAATGCCCATGATGCTGATGCGCATGGCCGCACTTTCACGCGGGCCGATGCAAACAATGTAGGGGTTGGCGGCTGTCTGCAAGATGGTCAGGCCGGTTCCCAGTACGAAGAGCGCCAGCAAAAAGAATGCATAGTGAGCACTTTGTGCCGCCGGTATAAACAACACAGATCCCAGCACCATGATGCCAAGCCCAATGGTCATGCCGTGCTTATAACCAAAGCGGTTCAGCAATACCGACATCGGCAGGGCCATCACCACATAGGCAATGTAAAATGCAAAAGCGACCAACAAGGCCTGAAACTCATTCAGTTCACAGACAATTTTTAAAAATGGAATAAGAGCACCGTTCAGCCAGGTCACAAAGCCAAACACAAAAAACAAAATACCAATCAACAGCATCGGAAAGAAGCTGCTCTGTTGCTTAAAGCTCGTTGTCATAACGCTACCTTCGATTGTGGATCCAGATAAAATGGCCGACCGGCGACCCAGCTTTGTCGAACTTGCTGCGAGTCGTCCAGCCAGACCATATCGGCCTGTTTACCCGGTGCCAGACGACCCAACCGGTCAGCACAACCCAGAAAGTCAGCCGGGAAGGCCGACGCCATGTCCAATGCTTCGGCCAGGCTAACACCCAATTGCTGACTGGCTTGTTGCACGGCGGTGATCATGTCCAGCACCGAGCCCGCCAAAGAGCCGCTTGGATCGGTCAAACGGCTGCCCTGGCGCACCACCTGACCATCAAAGAAATCAAACTGTGTTTGCTCGGTACCAACAGGTGACATGGCATCGGTGACCAAAAACAGTTTTCCTTTTGGCTTGGCCTGATAAGCCAGCAAAGCGGCAAGCGGATGCAGATGGTGACCATCCAGAATAATGCCACACCAACTACGCCTGTCGGTCAAAGCGGCCCCCACCATGCCTGGCTCGCGCGATGTCAGTGGCGACATGCCGTTGTACAAATGGGTGAAGCCGGTGGCACCGGCGTTTAGCGCTGCTTGCACTGTGGCGGCATCGGCATTGGAGTGGCCTAAACAAACCCGGACATCCTCCGCAACCAGCTCGGCTATGAGCTCCGGGGCGACTCTTTCCGGGGCCAAAGTCACCACCTTGATGCCTAAATCGTTGCGCTGGTACAAATTCCACTCCGCATCGGTCAGCGAGCGGATATGAGCCGGCGGGTGCACCCCTTTTTTCGCCAGAGACAAATGAGGGCCTTCGAAGTGAATGCCCAGTACGCCGGGCTCTTTGGCGGCAAGTGCAGCCGATATGGTGTCGGCGGCCTGCTGCATAACCCCGACCGAGTCGGTGATGACCGTTGGCACCATACCGGTGGTACCAAAGCGGGCGTGGGCACTCAGCATTTGCCGCAACCCCTGACGAGTCGGTTGCTGATTAAACAAGGCGCCGCCACCGCCATTGACCTGAACATCAATCAAGCCTGGCACCAAGGAGCCTTCCGACAGGCGGTGCAGCGGCCAACCCGCCTTAGGTTCAGTCTGAATATCGACAATGCAGCCATCGGCAATCTGCAGGTAGTGCTGGTAGCGCCAGCCTTCCGGGGTGAGCACTCTGGGCGCCAGGATCTGGTAAGGTTCAATGTTCATGCAAAGCTCCGGCTAAAGCTGCGCCACGCTTGCCGCTGGCCGCACCGGCAGCGGCTGCCCGAATAGGCGGTACTTCCAAGCCTGCAAACAGGTGAGGTCTCACCGCGGCAGGTGCTGCAGCAATGATTTCGGCAATATCGGATAAGCCCCCACCCAGCACGATGATATCGGGATCGTAAGCCAGAATTTGTGCCGCCAACACGGCACCCAATGCATCCATATAGACAGCAAAGGTGGCTTGCGCTGCGGCCTCACCGGCACGGTAAGCCTCCAACCATTGATAGGTGCTGGCTTGGTTGCCCTGTAGATGTTGGTACAATCGCTCCAGGCCCCGGCCTGAAACATAGGTTTCTGCGCAGCCAAGCAAACCGCAGCCGCAGCGGAACAGTGGCAGCTGGTGCTGCTGGATCACCCGGGCAGCCAGACTTTGATGACCAAACTCCCCCACCAGTTGCTGGGCTCCCTGCTGCAACTGACCATCGGCGTAGAAACCACCGCCACAGCCAGTGCCAAGAATCACCCCCAGCACCCGGTTAAAGTCTTGACCTGCACCCAGCCGGGCTTCGGATAAAACGAAGCTGCGGCAATCATTTTCGATCACCACAGGTCGTGTTAGCAGCGCTTGCAGGTCGTCTGCCACCGGTTGTTGATTTAAGCAGGGCAGGTTGCTGGAGATCACCAGCCCCTGCGCATCGCTGATGCCAGGCAATGCAATGCCAAGCATGCCATGCTGACCACTCCACTGATCTGCCTGCGCGACCAGTTGCTGTACTTGCTGCAAAAACTGCGGGTAATCGCCCCCGGGGGTTGATACACGCCATTCATGCAGCAAGGTCCAGTTGGCATCGTAGATGGCCATCTCCATTTTGGTACCACCGATGTCCAGTCCATAATACACAGTCATGGTCTTTGCCCTGTTGGCAGCGGGTAGATGGTGACGCCCTGCACCACCCGATTGACCAAACCGGACGGGCATGGGTTGTCCGGGGATACGCCCAGCTCCAGCGCTTTGAAAAATGCCAGCAGCTGACCGCAAAGAGCGTACGGGAAGCACAACCAGATGTCGTCGGCTGGTTGATAATCAGCCACCAAATACTGTGAAGCCAACTGCACCGAGATGGCTTGCTCATCCCGAGCAAGCTCCTGATGCATATCGAGATCATAGCGTCGACTGTAGGGCTGAAAAGCATCCAGCAGCAGCAGCTGAGTACGGCTATTCACCAGAGACTTGGGCCCATGGCGAAAACCCAGAGCCGTGTCGTAGAAGCTCGGGATTTTACCCGCGGTCAGCTCCAGATACTTTAGCGCCAACTCACGTGCTACCGCTTGCAGCGGACCCGAGCCAAGAAACACCATCCGCTCACAAGGTTGCGCTGACAGTGTTTTAAGTTGCGCCACCCGCTGTTCCAGCAGCTGTTGGCAGCAATCAATCATCCGCTTGGCCTCTGAGGGCTCGGCACCAAACAACAACAAGGTGGCCAACAACATGCAGCTGTAGCTGCTGGTCATGGCAAAACTCTGATCATTGGCTTCAAGCGGCATTAACCAAAGCCGGCTGGCCGGATCGGCCTGCGCCATCAACGCCAATTTGCCTTCGGCATTGCAGCTTAGCACCAGATGATGGCTGCCCGGGTGCAACTGCCTGACCAATTCAGCAGCAGCCACACTTTCCGGGCTGTTGCCAGAGCGGCCATAGGAGATCAGCAATACCGGGCTATCCCCGGCCAGGTAGAGCTGAGGATGGCTGACCAGATCGGTGGTAGCGATGGCTTCTACCCGATGCCGGCTGCCCAGTTGCTGTTGCAGATAAGGTGCCAGTGCCTGCCCGATGAAGGCCGAGGTGCCAGCTCCTGTCAGAATAATGCGCATGCCAGCCTGCTGCTTCAACTGCTGCCACCAGGCCGTTAAACTAAAATGGTCCTGAGTCACCTCGTGCAGCAGCTGTTGCCATAAAGCAGGCTGCTGGTTGATTTCAGTGGCGGTTGCAGTCGCGCCGGCCCGTCGCAACTCGGCGGCAGTGAGGCCTAGGCAACTGCTCAAATCCCGTTCAAGTACCCTATTCATTGTTGGAGCTCCTGCTGCTGAAAACCACAGGCCTTGGCATAACGCGCCAGCACCCGCTGAATATGTCGGATCACCAGCTGCTCTGGGTCTGTTGTCAAGGACTGCACCGACTCCGGTACCGTATGCTGCGGCAGGAACTGGTGCAACAAGGGCTGGCTAAGCGTACAGCCACGTAAATTGCCAAATAAACGCGCTACCGCCTGTTGCAGCAATGGCTCTGGCCAGTAGTAGCGTATCCGATCACTGTAGCTGTACAGTTGCAGCTGCACCAGCTCAGCGCCTTCCGCCCGGTAAAACTTCTGCCAGTGCTGTGGTTTCTCGGCCATCAAAGCCAAGCAGGTGGTGATCAGTGCCGAGCTTTGCGACGCAGGCATCAACTGCTGTTCCAGCAAAGCCAAAGCAAACAGGGCTTCACGCAGTGCAAAGGTCAGCTGAGGCCCAACTTTTAAAATAGCAAAATGCCCTTGCACCAGCGCCTGATACGCCATGCTGCTTTGGTAATCGGTCGAGTGAGCTTCAAACACCAGCCCTGGTTCAGCTTGAATAAAAGCGGTTAAATCATGCGCTTTGGCTGCATCAAAGGCGTGCACCTGGCTATTGTCGAACTCAACACCAGGCTGCACCACCACCGCAATCACCCGGGACCAAACTTCAGCGGCCAAGCCCGCAGCGATAAATGCCTGCTTGTGAGCTTGCAGTGTTGCCTGGACGCTCGCAACCGAAGTCGGCGCTATGCCCTGTTCCAACTCAGCGACACCGCCCGGAGGCGGTACTTCGGTACCAATGACATAACACAAGGACGCAGCACGCCCTGCCCTTGCCGCAGTTTGCTCTGCCACCTGACAGAGTTGAGCGGCCCGTTCAGCAATCACATCATCGCTTAACACCGCCGGATCATCGGCACAGCGCATGCTGGTATCCAGGTGAATTTTTTCAAAGCCTGCTGCAACAAAAGCCGCTATCAACACCTCGGCTTTCGCCATGGCTTGTGCCGCAGGGAGATTTTGCCAGCACACCGGCCCCAAATGGTCGCCACCAAAAATCAGATGCTGCTCGTGAAAACCTACCTCAGCGGCAAGTTGCCGGACAAACGCAATAAAATCAGTAGGTGCCATGCCGGTGTAACCACCCTCCTGATTGACCTGATTGGCTGTTGCCTCAATCAGTAAGGGGCTTTGGTCCTGCTTCGCTTGCAGCAAAGCCGCTTTCAGGACCAGAGGGTGGGCAGAGCAAACGGAATAAATTCCTCGTTGCTGACCAGTTTTATTGGCAGCAAGGATGGCGTGCAGTGATTGCATGGGTTCCTCAATCGAATCAAAAAAGCCGGGGCCTAAAGCCCCGGTAAAGGGCAACAAATGAACGACTATCTGTCGGGCTTAGCTGACAATGCCAAGCGGCTTGCCGGTTTCCCAGGCACCACGGGTAAAGTCCGGGATATCTTTGGAGTTGCCGCGATCAGCAACAGAAGCGACAGAGAGCGGCAGAATCACCGACCAGGCAGCACCATCGTACACATCCTGGTCCAGCGGCTCCCCGTTACGCAGGCAGTAAATCATCCGCCAGCACATCAAAAAGTCCATGCCACCATGGCCGCCCTGCTTTTCAGCTTCTTGCCCCATCCGAACCCAAAGTGGATGCTCGTACTTTTTGTACCAATAATCCATATCATGGTCCCAATAATGGAAGTCTTTGCGACCGCCGTTTTCAAGCGCGATCCGGTTGGGGAAGCCGGCAAAAACCCCATTGGTGCCTTGAATAAGATTGTGTCGGCTATAGGGCATGGGTGTGGTGGTATCGTGTTGCACCATAATGGTCCGGCCTTTCACCGTCTTGATGATGCTGGTGTTCATGTCCCCATGAATAAAGTTCAATTGGTTGCGCGGGTGATCGGCTGGAAATTCGCGTTTGGCGTAGGCAGCCCGACCTAGGGCTGGCGAGCTCATCGAGGTCATGTAATCAAAGCGGTCACCCCGGTTGATGTTCATGTACTGCGATACCGGCCCAAGCCCATGGGTTGGGTACAAGTTGCCATTGTGCGAAGTGTGGTAATGGGTGCGCCAGGAACCGGTTTTGCGATCCATCTGCTTCATTTGCCAGCGCAGTTCATGGATGTAGGCCGCTTCGCCGTGCAACAGCTCGCCGAACAGCCCTTGACGCACCATGTTCAGCACCATCAATTCATCGCGGCCATAGTTGACGTTTTCCATCATCATGCAGTTCAGTTGGGTTTTTTCGGCGGTATCCACCAGATCCCACATTTCAGCCACGGTCAGAGCAAGTGGCACCTCAACAAAGGCATGTTTGCCGGCCAGCATGGTATCTTTGGCCATCGGATGGTGCCATTCCCAGGGGGTGGAAATGATCACAATATCGATGTCATCGCGCTCCAGCATGTCGCGGTAGGCGTAAGGATGATCCCCATAGACGGCTGGTTTGTCACCACCGAGCGATGTTACAATCGAGGACGCACGCTCCAGCACCAAAGGATCGGTATCGCAGATCGCAGTCACTACAGCGCCATCGATGTGGCAAAAGTGGCGCACAAAGCCGACGCCGCGCTCCCCTACACCAATCAGCCCAACCCGAACCGTGTCCATTTTGGGCGCCACCAGGCCCATTACACTCTTGCCTTTGGCTGCCGGGGTATAAGCCCCACTGGCATGACTGCTGCACCCGGCCATGGCGCCCAGTGCTGCGGTTGCCATGGTGGCTTTTAAAAAGGATCGACGATTCAATTTGGACATTTTCATGCTCCTGTTTTATTTGCTCTGTTTGACCAGATGTAAGCGCACACCTTGCCGTTCTAATGCCTGGACGTACTCAGCAGGAATGCCTTCATCGGTCACCAGGGTATGGATCCGCTGAATAGGGCAAATGCGATGAAATGCCCGGGCATCAAATTTGGATGAGTCCGTCACCACGATAATTTCACTGGCGATTTCGCACATAATGCGATTGAGCACCGCCTCTTTTTCAAAGTGTGTTGCCAGCCCGGTTTTTAAATCAAAGCCGTCAACCCCTAAAATCAATTTGCTAAAGTGAAAGTCCTGCAAACTTTTTTCTGCCAGATGCCCATAAAACGACATCGATTTTTTCCGCAAGACACCACCGGTCAGCATCACCTGGACGTCTTCCGCCTGCGAGAGCTCCATGGCAATGTTCAACCCATTGGTCATCACCACCAGATTCTTGCGATCGACCAGGTTGGCTGCTACTTCCTGGGTGGTGGTGCCTGAATCCAGCAGGATCTGTTCATCGTCGCCCACCAACAGCGCCGCCGCCTTTCCCAACTGCTGCTTCAACGCATGGCGATGGTGGCTTTTCTCTTTCAGGGATAATTCCCGGCTTAGCTGGGAATTCACCATGGCCCCACCACGCGAACGAACCAGCAGCTTTTTCCGATCCAAAACACCCAGATCATTGCGAATGGTCACCTCGGATACGGCAAAGCGCTCTGAAAGTTCTTTCACCGAGACCTTGCCATGCTGCTGGGTCAGCCTGACTATTTGCTGCTGCCGCTCAATCGTATTTAATCCACTCATATCAAGTCCGCTTGTTGTTATCGCTTCATCATTAACGTCAAGATAACACCTTCACAGACTCTTTCAAATGCTTACGATTCATTTTGCACTTCACACTGCTTGCATTCGCGTGCCATCAGCCTGTTATTAGATTTACCAGCCCGAAAAACAAAAAGCAAGAATTAATTTTTTTTGATTTCGCTATTGATTAATGAGCAAAAAACAGGCTATAAAACTACTTACGAAAGCAATAAAGACTTTCGATAGCTTTCGATATGACATTGCAACACCAGGAAAAAAAGTGCGGTAAATCGCACTGAACCGATAAAAACACAGGGGAGATTATGAAAAAGCAATCCTTTACGCCCAAGCCATTGGCGCTAGCCCTGGCTGGTCTATTCAGCCTGCAAGCGCCTTTAAGCTTGGCCGAGCAACAAGTGCAGGACGATGATGACATTGAACGCATCCAGGTGAGCGGTATCCGGGGCAGCATCAGCGAATCGCAGTTTTTAAAACAAAATGCGACCTCTGTGGTGGATGTGGTGGTGGCAGATGACATCGGCAAATTTCCCGATGAAAATCTGGCGGAAGCCCTGCAACGCATTCCGGGGATCACCATCACTCGCAACAGTGGCGAAGGTCAGAACATTTCCGTTCGCGGCTTAAGCGGTGGTTACAACACCACTACTCTTAATGACCGTAAGTTGGCTTCTGAATTTGCCGGCCGCGATTTTAACTTCGACACCATTGCCTCTGAACTGGTCAATGTTCTTAGCGTGTACAAGTCTCCCGAGGCCCGGCTTATTGATGGCGGCATCGGTGCTGTCATCAACATCGAAACCCGCAAGCCATTGGCGCTGGATGGCCGAACCGTGGCAGCCTCCGTCAAGGGGATCCACGAGTCCCGCTCAGGCGACATCCACCCACACGCCTCTTTTATCATCGGCGATAAGACCGCCGATAATCGGCTGGGGGCATTGTTTTCCATGGTGTATTCACGCAAAACGCTAAGGGCTGATACCTACAGGGCCTCTGGCTTTGATGATGAAGACGAGGACGCCTTCCTGAATGTCGATATGAATGGCGACGGCGTGATCAGCGAGGACGAACGCTTTCCTTCGCAAATCCCGATGTACATGTACTTCGCCAATGCTCAGGATGTTCGAACCCGCATTGGCAGCTCGTTGGCCCTGCAATGGCAACCCAATGATCGGCTGGATTTAAACCTGGATGCCTTGTACTCACGTTACACCACCGATGGCAGCTTTTACGAGATCGGCTTTGTCAATTACGATGAGTCCTGGACACCCAGCACGCCCATCTTTACCGACCCTAATTTTGATGAGTTGGGGCGGGTGAATAAAATTCGTCAGACCGGCCCGGAAACCATGGTCGAACTGCTGAATCGCACCACACCACGGCGCAGCGACACCTGGCAACTTGGAACCAATGCCCGCTTCTACCTGAATGACGAGTGGACACTGGAAGCAGATGCCGCCTACTCCGAAGCCCGCAATAAAAACAACGGTGACAATCGCTTCATTGTTGCCCGAGGCTTTGTTGATGCGATTGATATCGATTACAGCACCGGCCATATGCTGCCGGATGTGGTGATTGAGCCTGGCTTAACAGCCGATCAGCAATACGGTGCCCATTACAGCTTAAGCTCCGGTACCGGGGTAAAAGACAGCGTGACCGATTTAAAACTGATGACGCAGTACCAACCCTTTGGCGGCATCATGACCCGATTGGATGCCGGCCTGACCTATTTGCGTCAAGCCAAGCAACAAGACGGCTTCCAGTCCCGCAACCCCAGTCAATTTAGCCGCGGCGGGTATTTTCTGGAACAAGATGGCTATGCATTTGATGACAGTACGGTGTTCCAGCGTGGTGCGTTCGAGCTCTTTGCCATTCCATCTTCGGTTTTTCGCCCGGCAAACTTTGATAACTTTTTAAAAGGTGAAAACAGCTTAACTCCACAACCCTGGCCCAGCTTTGACTACGATGATCTGGTCGATTATTACCGCACCATCAACGAAGACGCCGCCAATGCTGGCATTGTGCCCAGTGTCGTACTACAGAACAGCTACCGGGTGACGGAAGCGGTCACTGCAGCCTTTGTGCAAGCGGATTTTGAAAGCGAACTGGCAGAGATGCCTTATGTGTTAAACCTGGGTCTGCGTGCCAGTCGCACCAGTGTCGACTCCACAGGCTTTGGCTACGACTTTAGCTTGATAGAGCTCAACCCCGAGACCGGCGAACCGGTCAATAACGACTGGCAAGATGAAGTCCGGGATGTCGGCTTCAGTGGCAGCTACACCAATATTCTGCCCAGCATGAATTTCCGCATGCAATTGCGCGATGACCTGCAGCTGCGCGCATCGGCTGCAGAAGTGCTGAGCCGACCGAGCCTTGGCTACCTTCGCCCCTGGGCAGCACCAAACTTTACCAGCCGCGAGCAAGGCTTGCCGGTGCTTAGTCGGGGCAATGCCAATGTAGAACCCGAGCGCGCTCGTCAGGCCGATCTTGTGCTGGGCTGGTTTTTTGCCGAAGCCAGTGCTTTAAATGTGGGTGTTTTCTACAAAGATATTCTGTCGTTTATCAGCTCTGAAGGAAAACCCGGTGTCGTTGAAGGGATTGAATACTTCATTTATGAGCCAGTCAGTGGTGATTACGGTGCTTCGGTTCGCGGTTACGAGCTAGCCTGGCAACAATCCTTTACTGACTTGCTGCCAGCTCCGTTTGATGGCCTGGGTTTCTTATTGAACTACACTTATGTCGACAGCAACTACGACGACCCTGAGTTAAAAGCAGCTGGCCTGCCGTTTCAGGGCATGTCGAAAAACTCCTACAACGCCGTGTTGTATTACGAGCAGTATGGTCTGCAGGCCCGGTTGGCGTACAACTGGCGCAGTAAGTACCTACTGAACCCGGATGCCTGGGGCGGCCCAGCCTGGCACGCCGCTTATGGTCAGCTGGATGCCAGCTTAAGCTACGACATCAACGACAAAGTCACGGTGTTTGCCGAAGCCTCCAACCTAACCAACAACAGGGCCTGGCATTACATTGACCGGGACGACCAGGTGTCCTATCTGGAACGTTTTGGTACTCAGCTTTCTCTGGGAGTACGCGCCTACTTTTAAGTAGCGCTTTTGTGGGCGCCATTGCGGCGCCCTTTTTTATGGATCACAGCTATGCACTATCATTTGAAATTAAGGATTATCGCTCTAACAGGCTGCATCCTGCTTGGTTGCACGGGCCAAAGCGAGGATCACTCCGAATCCGGGCAGACGACGCCTACCCCTACCTACGGTTACCAACTGGAATTGGCTGCCAACAGTTGGGTCGAGTCCAATCCTGAGCAAACCCGGCAACTGGTCACTGCAGACGGCATCCGCAACTGGCAACACAGTCAGGATGTCATTCAGGTCTACTTTCACACCGAAACAACCGGCGACCTCGAGCTCAGCCTGACAGGACAAGCCATCACCAGCCCAACCCGATTGGAGGTTGAGCTGAATAGCCAATTGCGGGAAGTTCAGTTTACCGATACCGCTCCTACCCAATTGGCGCTGGGACAGTTTCAAATCTCAGAGCCTGGCTATCAGCGCCTTGTGATTCGGGGCATTAGCAGCCCAAGCAAGCACTTCGCTCAACTGGATCAGTTGCTGATTAACAGCAAGGCTGGCCAGGTACGCTTTATCGATCACGACGACTATTGGGGACGCCGTGGGCCTTCAGTCCACTTGGGCTATCAACCAGCAACCGACAGCGCCATTGAATGGTTTTACAGTGAGATCACCGTTCCTGAAGGCTATGATGCTCTGGGCTCCTTCTTTATGGCCAATGGCTTTGCCGATGGTTATTTTGGCATTCAGGTAAACTCCGCCACGGAGCGACGAGTGCTGTTTTCAGTCTGGAGTCCTTATGAAACCGATGACCCAACCACTATACCTACCGAGTATCAGGTCAAGTTACTGGATAAAGGGTTGGACGTTGTCAGCGGAGAATTTGGCAATGAAGGCTCCGGCGGACAAAGCTATCTGCGTTTCCCATGGCAAACCGACACTGCCTATGGCTTTTTGCTGCGTGGCCACCCCATTGCCAATAACTACACCGAGTACAGCGCCTGGTTTTATGCTCCAGAGCTGGGTAGCTGGCAGTTTATCGCCCGATTCAAGCGCCCCAAAACCCAGCGCTACATTGAGCGGCCGCACTCTTTTTTGGAAAACTTTTTGACGGAAACCGGCGATACCACTCGCAAAGCCTATTACCACAGCCAATGGTTTAAAACCACGGAAGGCGATTGGCTGGAAGCAACCGAGGCACGCTTTACCGGTGATGCTACCGCCCAAAGCCAAAACCGACTGGACTTTGCAGGTGGCAGCACAGGTGCTAAGTTTTATTTGCAAAATACTGGTTTTTTTAGCCCGCATACGCCGCTTAACAGCAACTGGCAGCGCACCCCAACCGCCAAACCATGCTTGGTATTGCCTCCAAAGTGACGACGAAGCGCTTCACCATCCAAAATTAAGCCGATGTTTTTTTGTGCCA
>JAFIFR010000209.1 GCA_020831935.1 Alkalimonas sp. | reverse complement strand
GTGGTTTCTTTCGGATAGCGATCAGCCAATTGGTTTTCAATGACTTCAAATAAGAGTGCCTGATCAAGCTGTGCATCGTCCATGGGCGTTCCTAGGTTCAATAGGGTGGCCTTAGTATGACGGATCCAACAGCCCTTGTCAGGGCTCGAGGATGCAAAAAACACTTCCAAGATAAGCGCTGAACCCAGTAGAGATTCATCAGCACTATGCGCGTCAGCGTACAGATAAGGCGGTTTTATCCAGCTAACCTAGTGCTGGGCGCACTTTTGCACCAGTCCCGCTTTTGTAGGAGCTAATCATGAAATGTCACATTAAAAACTCACAAGCAACCAAGGCATTCTGGCCAGTGCGTCCTGGCCTGCGCTGGCTGCTCATCGGCAGCACACTGCTTCTGCTTAGCGCCTGTAGTTCTCCGGCGCAACCTCCCAGCGCTGAGCTTGCCGCTGCAGAGCGGGCTATTGGCGTAGCTGAACGGGCCCAGGTGACTCGTTATACCAGCATTGAGCTGAATACCGCTCGTCAGGAGCTGGTTGCTGCCCGTACAGCAATTACAGCCAAAGATATGCCCCAGGCTGAGCGTTTAGCACTGCAAGCCCAACTCAGTGCCGAGCTGGCACTGGCCCGGGCGGAGCTGCTCAAAGCCCGCGAAGTCAATCAAGACATGCTGCAAAGCATTGAAGCGGTCAAGCAGGAAGCGCAGCGCAATCCATCAGGAGTAAAACCATGAACACCCCCTTCTATTTTCGCAAATCCCTGCTCAGCCTGAGCTTGGCTGCAGTATTGTTAGCCGGCTGCTCCAGTGCCCCACAAAGCCCGGATGGTGCCGCCAATGTGCGTCAGCAATTGACCCGGCTGCAATCTGACCCTCAACTGGCAGTATTAGCACCGCTGGCCATTAAAGAAGCGGAGCTGGCGGTGGTCGCCGCTGAGCGGCCAGAAAAAGATAAAGCACTGGCAGCCCACCGGGTAATGATGGCCGAACGAAAAGTTGCCCTGGCCGAGACACAGGCGCAAACCCGCCAGCTGGAAGAGCAGCGAGCCGGTTTAAGTCAGCAACGCGATGAAGTGCGACTGGCTGCACGCAGCCGCGAAGCAGCCAGTGCCCGCGCTGATGCCAGTGGCGCCCGCACGGATGCGGCTCAAGCCAGGCAACAAGCCGAGCAGGCGGCCAGCCGGGAAGACAGAGCCCGGCTGCAGGCAGCCAGCGCTCGGGAAGATGCCGATAGCGCGCGCCAGCAGGCCGCAGCCTCAGCCGCCACCACGGCTGAGTTACGGGCGCAAATCGATGAGCTCAATGCCCGACCGACCGACCGTGGTTTGGTGGTCACCCTGGGCGATGTGCTGTTTGATACCGGCCAGGCCAGTCTGAAAGGCGCCAGCAGTAGCCATTTGGCAAAGCTTGCCCGGTTTTTAACAGCACATCCGGAGCGTACCGCCCTGATTGAAGGGCATACCGACAGTGTCGGCTCTGCCGCCTCCAATGTGTTGTTATCGCAGCGTCGGGCCGATGCCGTGCGATCTTTTCTGATGGCCGAGGGCATAGCCGGTAACCGGCTTGATGCCTCCGGTAAAGGCCTGGATATGCCTGTCGCCAGTAATAACTCGGCCGAGGGCCGCCAGCAAAACCGCCGGGTCGAAGTCATTATCTCCAATCTGGAGTAGCCTGGTATTGGCCGTGCAAGACACCCGCTCTGGCGGGTGTTTTTATGGATGCTGCCGTCTGCTTAAGGCAATACAGCCAGGCACCAGCGAAGCTGATGCGGCTGGTTATCTAATGGCAGACGAATGCATTGGTCGCTGACAAAGATGGCTGAATCTGCAGCGATTTCGGCATCATCCAAGGTTAATAGCGCTTGGCCGGCGTGCTGGAGAACCTCTATCACATAACAGCTGCTGCCCAGGGTGACGGTGGCGCTAAAGCCAGGCCAGTCAGCCGGCAGGCAGGGAGCCAACTGAATATGGTCGCCCTGCCGCGTCAGACCAAGCAAACTTTCGACCCCGGCCCGGTACATCCAGCCGGCGGCGCCGGTATACCAGCTCCAGCCGCCGCGGCCAACATGGGGCGCCACCGAGTAAATATCGGCTGCCAGTACATAAGGTTCCAGCTGATAGCGGGCCACAGCCGCCGGCGTTAAGCCATGATTGACCGGGTTTAGCATGCGAAACAGCTGATGCGCTTTATCCGCCTGTCCCAATTTGGCAAAGGCCATCACCACCCAGATAGCAGCATGGCTGTATTGGCCGCCGTTTTCACGCAGCCCGGGCGGATACCCTTTGATGTAACCGGGGTTGTGGGCGCTTGTATCAAAGGGCGGGCTAAACAATAACAGCAACTGCTGCTCTGCCTGCACCAGGTGTTGGTCCACCGCCTTCATCGCCTGGAGCGCCCGCTCTGGCTTAGCCATGCCCGACAGCACCGCCCAGGATTGGCTTAGCGAGTCCAGCTGGCACTCATCGCTCTGTCGGCTACCCAGCCAGCTGCCATCATCGTAGGTGGCCCTTTTGTACCAGTGACCGTCCCAACCGAGCTGCTCCATACTCTCCAGTAGCCGGTCGCTGTGCTGTTGCCACAAAGCGGCACGGGGATCCTGCCGGCTTTTTGCCAGCGGAATAAAGGCCCGCAAGGTGCTTAGCAGCAACCAGCCAAGCCAGATGCTTTCGCCTTTGCCGCCGCTACCAACCTGATCCATGCCATCGTTCCAGTCCCCGCTGCCAATCAGCGGCAAACCGCGTTCACTGCTCAGTGTAATGGCCAAGTCCAGCCCACGGGCACAATGCTCATACAAGGATGCCTCGACGTCGGCTGGCATCGGCTGAAAAAACGCATCGTGTTGCTCCGCCGCCAGGGCAGGTCCCTGCAAAAAACTGACGCTTTCATCCAATACAGCGCTATCGCCGGAGCTGGCCAGGTAGCGGGCACAGGCAAAACCGAGCCAGACCCGGTCGTCTGATATGCGACTGCGTACGCCCTGGCCACTGTGCGGCAGCCACCAGTGCTGCACATCGCCTTCGACAAACTGGCGCCCGGCGGCGCGCAATAAATGCGCCCGGGTCAGCTCTGGGGCGGCAAAGCTCAGCGCCATGGTGTCTTGCAGCTGATCGCGAAAACCATAGGCACCACTGGCCTGATAAAAGGCCGCCCTGGCGTAGACCCGACAAGCGATGGTCTGATACAGCAGCCAGCCGTTTAGCATAATATCCATGGCCCGATCCGGTGTTTTTACCTGCACCGCTTGCAGCAACGTCTGCCAGTGCTGCTGCACCTGTTGCAACTCATCATTCAAATCAGCCGCACGGTAGTGCTGCAACAAGGCCAGGGCACTGGCTTTATCGGCGGTCTGGCCAAGCAAAAACACCAGCTCAATGTGCTCGCCTGGCGCCAGGCTCACACTGTGCTGCAAGGCTGCGCACGGATCGGCCGTAGCCCCACTGCTGGCACAAAGCAACTGCTGCTGCACCAGCGCCTGCGGGCTTTGACGGCTGCCATTGCGGCCAAGAAACTCGGTGCGATCGGCCGTCCAACCGGACAAAGCGGTCTCAGCGCCCAGAGCAGCAAAGGCGACCCGGCCGGGAAAGGCTGTTTGCCAGGGATTTTGCACCAACAAAGCCTGATGCTCTGGATCAAACTCACTGATTAAATACGGGGCATTCTGCGCACGGTCACGGCCCAGCACCCATTCGACATAAGCGGTGATCC
>JAFIFR010000208.1 GCA_020831935.1 Alkalimonas sp. | reverse complement strand
CGCATGATTAAGTCCTCTTTGTTTTGCTTAAGAACATCTCATTGATGGCACCACCCGGAACCTGCATGGGGTAGACATGTTCTTTTGGATCGACATGAATATCCAAAAACACCAGCTCATCCTTGCTGGCAAAAGCGCGCTCCAATGCAGGCTGCAGCTCTTCCGGCTTGGTGACTCGAATGCCAACATGGCCATAAGCCTCGGCCAACTTCACGAAGTCCGGTAGCGAATCCATGTAAGAGCTGGCATAGCGCGACTCGTAGTTCATGTCCTGCCACTGCTTCACCATGCCAAGATAACCATTGTTCAGGTTGATAATTTTCACACCAAGACCGTACTGCTTGCAGGTCGACAGCTCCTGAATGTTCATCTGAATCGAGCCTTCGCCGGTGACACAGACCACATCGGCATCGGGGTAATTCAGCTTCACGCCCATAGCGGCTGGTAAGCCAAAGCCCATGGTGCCAAGCCCCCCGGAGTTGATCCAGCGGTTGGGTTTGTTGAACTGGTAATACTGGGCGGCAAACATCTGATGCTGACCGACATCGCTGGTGACATAGGCTTCGCCTTTGGTGATGCGGCTGACAGCCTCAATTACCGCTTGGGGCTTTAACACCAGCATGTCGCTGTCATAACGACCGCCATGCACGGTGCGCCAGTCATCAATTTGCTGCCACCAGGTCGCCAATGCCTGCGTATCGGGTTGGGCTTTCTTTTGCCCCAGTAGCGCCAGCATGGCCGAAAGCACAGGCTTTACCAGGCCAACAATCGGAATATGCGCATTGATGGTTTTGGAAATGCTGGCCGGATCGATATCAATATGGATGATGGTGGCATCCGGGCAGAATTTTTTGGTGTTGTTGGTCACCCTGTCATCAAAGCGGGCGCCGACCGCCAAGATCACATCGGCATGGTGCATGGTCATATTGGCTTCGTAGCTGCCATGCATGCCCAACATACCCACAAACTGCCGATCAGCCGCCGGGTAAGCACCCAAGCCCATCAGGGTATTGGTCACCGGGTAGTTTAGCTTGCGGGCCAGCTCGGTCAGCTCTTCGGCGGCCTGGCCCATAATGACGCCACCACCGGCATAAATCACCGGCCGCTTGGCTTTGAGCAAAGCGGTCACAGCTTTTTTGATTTGCCCAGGGTGGCCGGCTGCGGTCGGGTTGTAAGAACGCAGCTTAATCGACTCCGGATACTGGTATGGGTAGCGCTCATTGGGCATGGTCATGTCTTTCGGGATATCCAGCACCACAGGGCCCGGGCGGCCACTTTGCGCAATGTAAAAGGCTTTTTTGATCAGGTAGGGGATATCTTCCGGCCGCCGTACCGACATGTTGTGTTTTACAATGGGGCGGGAAATGCCGAGCATGTCGGTTTCCTGAAACGCATCCTCACCAATCAGGTGGCTCATCACCTGACCGGTCAGCACCACCATTGGGATCGAATCCATGTAGGCAGTGGCAATGCCGGTCACCGCATTGGTGGCCCCAGGGCCAGAGGTCACCAGCACCACACCGGCTTTGCCACTGGCGCGGGCATAGGCATCGGCCATATGGGTCGCGGCCTGTTCATGGCGCACCAGCACGTGCTTGACTTTGCTTTGCTGAAACAGCGCATCGTAAATATGCAGGACAGCGCCACCCGGGTAGCCATACAGGTACTCTACCCCTTCATCGGCCAGGGCTCGGATTACCATGGCGGCGCCAGACAGCATCTCAGGTTTGGTATTCTGGCTTGTCATCGCTTCATTCTCTTTTGGTTCTGTGTAATGCAAAGCAAAACGACCTGCATGCAGCAGGCGATTGAGTCTGGCTTTGCCTTCGTCGGCAAAGCTGTTATTGAACGTGGCTGGTTGGAGGTGCCGCTTCGTTGGCGGCTGCGGCTGTTTGTATTGTATTAAGCCGTCTGTATGGCTCTAATGTACGCCATCGTATCCAGGATGTCGATGCCTTTTGCTGGTTTTTTCCAGCAATTGCTGCACGCTCTGGCCTTGTAAAATGCGGGCCTTGTCCTCATAGTAATGTCATTGCCTGTTACCAAGGAACTACTGTGTCTTCCAGTGTGATTTTTGATGTCAATATCGACAATGTCCGTGAGCTGCTGGCAGCCTCCCAGCAGCAGCCGGTGGTGTTTTTATTCTGGTCGGCGCAAAGCCAGGAATCCTTGCAACTGGATCAGCAATTGAGTCAGCGTATTGACAAGGCCAACGGCCAGCTGCTAATGGCACGGGTCAATTGCGATGAGCAGCAGCAAATGGCGATGCAATTCGGCATTCAGGCCCTACCCACCACCTTAATCATCAAAGATGGTCAACCGGTCGATGGTTTTGCCGGACCATTGAATGATGCTGAGTTGGACGACAAGTTAGCGGCTTACCTGCCCAAACCAGAAGACGAGCTGGTGCAACAAGCCTTGGCATTGTTGAATGAGGCCAAACAGCAAGACGCCTTTCCGCTACTCAGTGAAGCCCTGCAACTGGCACCAAAGCGGTCGGACATCAAATTGCTGCTGGCCGATTGTGCGGTCGAGTTGGGCCAATTGGAGCAAGCTGAAGCTTTACTTGCAACCGTGCTACTGCAGGATCAAAATGCCGATTTTAAAGCAGTACAATCCAAGCTAACCCTGGCTAAAGAGGCGGCCGATACCCCGGAAATTCAGGCGCTTGAAAGTGCTCTGGCCAAAGCGCCGGACGATATGCAGTTAAAGGAGCAGTTGGCAGTGCAATACCAGCAAGTCAAACGCTCGGCTGAAGCGCTGGAGCTGCTCTATGGTATCTTGCAGCAGGATTTAAACTTTTTGGAAAGCAAGAAACTGTATCTGGATATTCTGGCGGCTTTGCCCAAAGGCGATGCAGTTGCCAGCCAGTACCGGCGCAAGCTTTACAGCTTGTTGTATTAATGGCTTTGCTACCTGGCTTGATCACCAGGTAGCATTCAATCCGCTGTGGCGTTAAAAGCGGAAGCCCAGCTCCAGGCCCACATTGGCAGCAGATTCTGCTTTAAAGCCATCGCCTTTGTAGGCAGAGCCTGGACGTAAGTTCATCCAAAGTGCCAGGCTAACGCTATCCCAGTTATAGCCCAAACCACCGGTTAACTGTAGGCCATTAAAGGTGAAGCTGCGTGCAGGACCAGATACTTTATCATTAAACAAACCGCCACCAATCCCCCACTTAAAACCAACGCGGTTCAAGTTTGAGCCCCAAACTGCACTAAAATCCGTTGCATGCAATCTAACCGATGAAAAATTATCATGACTCATGTAAGCATAGGATGCACGACCAGCCCACTGCTTGCTGCCATCATCACGAATGGTAAAGAAAAAGCTGGTACCAAAACCACTAAAATCATCATCGGCACCACCTTTGTAGGATAAAACTGTCGCAGCAGAAACTGCGCTCACACTAAAATTTTTAACTTCCTCAGCCTGAGCAGCTCCCAATACGCAGAACGCTAAGACCGAAATTGTTATTTTTTGCATCATAGTAAAGCTCCCTTTTTTAAAGATGATAAAAAGCGAGCGATTTTATAAATGAAAAACACGGAAAGTCAAAGAGATTTAAAGGCTACTTGAATGATTCAGACCAGATTTGACGGATACGATCCGATAAGGTCATCGGGTCGAAGGGTTTAACCACCACATCGACCGCTCCCAGGTCTTTGTAGGATTGCACTTCATGGCTTTGCACCTTGGCCGTCAT
>JAFIFR010000207.1 GCA_020831935.1 Alkalimonas sp. | reverse complement strand
GCCAGCAAGCTGGCCGACATCGACTTTTATCGTCATATCGAGCGGGAGAATTTGTTGCTGCTGGAGCGGTTGGGAAAGCTCTAAATTAGCCATAAAAAACGGCCACAGGAGTGGCCGTTTTGGTGACGACAGTAATGCAGCTTAGCTCCAGTTCAGGATCACTTTACCGGACTGGCCGGAACACATGATGTCAAAGCCCTCCTGGTAATTATCGACCGGCATTTCGTGGGTGATCATCGGGCTTAAATCCAGGCCGGATTGGATCAGGCTGGCCATTTTGTACCAGGTCTCGAACATCTCACGGCCATAGATGCCTTTGATGATCAAGCCTTTGAAAATCACCTGATTCCAGTCTACCGCCATATCGGACGGTGGAATACCCAGCATGGCAATTTTGCCGCCATGGTTCATGGTGCTGAGCATGCTGTTAAAGGCCGACGGTACGCCGGACATCTCCAGGCCAACATCAAAGCCCTCGGTCATGCCGAGCTCTTGCATCACATCGGTTAGCTTTTCTTTGCTGACATCCACTGCCCGACTGGCGCCCATATTCAGCGCCAGCTGCAAACGGTACGGATTGACATCGGTGATCACCACATGGCGGGCACCGACATGGCGGGCAACCGCTGCGGCCATAATGCCAATCGGGCCAGCGCCGGTGATCAGCACATCTTCACCGACCAAATCAAACGACAGCGCGGTATGCACCGCATTGCCGAAGGGGTCAAAAATCGAGGCGATGTTGTCCGGAATGTTGTCCGGGATTTTAAAGGCGTTAAAGGCCGGGATCACCAGGTACTCGGCAAAGGCACCAGGGCGGTTCACCCCTACCCCGGTGGTGTTGCGACACAGATGCACCCGACCAGCACGGCAGTTGCGGCAATGGCCGCAGGTAATGTGGCCTTCGCCGGATACCCGATCACCGACCTGAAAGCCGCGCACTTCCGAGCCCATGCCTTCGACCACCCCGACGTATTCATGACCAACCACCATGCCATGCGGTATGGTGTTCTGCGCCCACTCGTCCCATTTGTAAATGTGCACATCGGTGCCACAAATGGCGGTTTTCTTGATGCGGATCAGCACATCGTTCGGGCCAACTTGCGGTTTGTCGGTCTCGGTTAACCAGATGCCAGGTTCGGCTTTGAGTTTGGCTAAGGCTTTCATTGGATCACCCCCATCTCTTTACCAATGCGGATAAAAGCATCAATGGCCTGATCCAGCTGCTCACGACTGTGAGCCGCCGAGATCTGGGTGCGGATACGGGCTTGCCCTTTGGGCACCACTGGGAAGGAGAACCCCACCACATAAATCCCTTCGGCCAGCATCCGTTGTGCCATCTCAGCAGCCACTTTGGCATCGCCCAGCATCACCGGGATAATGGCGTGATCCTTACCCGCCAGGGTAAAGCCAGCCGCTTCCATCCGCTGCCGGAAATACTCAGCGTTTTGCCACAACTGTGCCCGCAGCGCACCGCCTTCCGCCAGTAAGTCCAGCACCCGAATCGAGGCCGTGACAATGGCCGGAGCGACCGAGTTGGAAAACAAATAAGGGCGCGAACGCTGACGCAGCCATTCAACGATTTCTTTACGCGCCGAGGTATAACCGCCGGATGCACCGCCCAGGGCTTTGCCCAGGGTGCCGGTAATAATGTCGACTCTGTCCATCACCTGGCAGTACTCGTGGGTGCCACGGCCGTTGGCACCGACAAAGCCTACCGCATGGCTGTCGTCGACCATCACCATGGCATCGTATTGATCGGCCAGATCGCAGATGCCTTTGAGGTTGGCAATGACGCCATCCATTGAGAACACGCCATCGGTGGCAATCAGTTTGTAGCGGGCACCATCGGCTACCGCCTGCTGCAGTTGCTTTTCCAGTTCGGCCATGTTGTTGTTAGCATAACGGTAACGCTTGGCTTTGCACAGCCGCACCCCATCGATGATGGAGGCGTGATTCAGTGCATCGGAGATAATGGCATCTTCCGGCCCGAGCAAGGTTTCAAACAAGCCGGCATTGGCATCAAAACAGGAGGTGTACAAAATGGTGTCTTCCATGCCAAGGAAGTCACTGATTTTCTGCTCCAGTTGTTTGTGGATATCCTGGGTACCACAAATAAAGCGCACCGAAGCCACACCGAAGCCATGACTATCCAGACCTTGCTGGGCGGCTTTAATCAGCTCGGGATGATTGGCAAGCCCCAGGTAGTTGTTGGCACAAAAGTTCAGCACCTGGCGGTCACCGACCCGGATGGCTGCACTTTGCTGCGAGCTGATCAGGCGCTCGGCCTTGTACAGGCCCTCGCTTTTAACGTCATCGATTTGCTGTTGTAAGTGCTGCAAAAATGCAGTGGCTGGCATAAAACACTCCTGAAAAAACGGCATGAATAATCATCAATACTGCATATTGTACTGACTTGGTCGCCGTTCTGCAGTGTTTTTCACAGCAGACCTGTTGGCAAAATGCGGCCCTGTAAAGTTGCTTATACGCTGATGCGGCTGGCCTGCTGTGCCAGCTGCTGATAATGGCGTTGCAGTTGCAGGATTCGGGGCATGGCCAACGCACTGGCGTAGGGCTTGAACAGCAGCAAGACTTTCAGCACCCCCTGGTAGACACTGGCTTTGTCAATGCATTGCTCAGGTGCCTGGGTTTTCAGATAGCTGATCCAAAAGGTCACCACCAATTTGACGGTATGAGCAAACTCGGCCGTCTCTTCGGGTGGCATCTCAATAATGCCGGCAAGGCGAAGCGCATCCAACACCTTCACCACCCGGGCCAGCACCTGTTCTTGGACCGCCTGGTACTCCTGGTGCAGCACCGGGTCCCGCGCCAGAATATCCGGCAGATTGGCGTAAAAAAAATGAAAACGCCACATCAGCTCAAACACCACATCCAGGTAATTGGCCAGTGCATCCAACGCTTCGGCATGGTGCCCCGGCGGCTGAATACGACTTTCCAGCAGCCGGCTGTACTCTTTAAAAATATGACGCAGGATGTCTTCTTTATTGCGGAAGTGGTAATACAGGTTGCCCGGACTGATGCCCAGATGAGCAGCAATGTGGTTGGTGGTGATTTGGCGCTCACCCTGCGCATTAAACAGCTCGATGCTGGCCTGCACAATTTTGTCTTTGGTGCGAAGTTTCTTTTCCATCCCGGCCTGACTTTGTTGTTTTTATTTGGACTGGTTTCTTTGTATAGTAACGCTAAACTGACTAAAAACTCTAGTCGCTATTTTCTGACCTGTGGATACCTGCCTGCCGATGAATATTACCGCCATTTACCCCGGAACCTTCGACCCGCTGACCAATGGCCATGCCGATCTGGTGTTGCGTGCTGCCCGGCTGTTTAGCACCGTGCTGGTGGCGGTGGCAGCCAACCCCAGCAAAAAGCCATTGTTTACCCTGGGCGAACGGGTCGAGCTGGCGCGGGAGCTCTTTGCCGGCCACAGCAATGTCAGGGTGATTGGTTTTTCCGGTTTGCTGGCTGATCTGGCCCGCGAGCAGGATGCTCAGGTGCTGATCCGAGGGGTGCGGGCGGTCGCCGACTTCGAGTACGAGTTTCAGCTGGCCAGCATGAACCGCACGCTAAACCCGAAACTCGACAGCATCTTTATGACACCTTCGGAGAAAAATACCTTTATTTCCTCCACTTTGGTGAAAGAAGTCTGCCGCCACGGCGGCGATGTCAGCGGCTTTGTCTCGCCCGAGGTGGAGAA
>JAFIFR010000304.1 GCA_020831935.1 Alkalimonas sp. | reverse complement strand
TCATCTCTTTTTTGCATAGTTTATCGAAATGACACAGAATTCTGAACACTACCATACTAAATCTAGGTCATCGACCATTATGACGAATTTAGCATTTGAGTTAGTTATCGCTATGAGGTGATGCTCCAAAGAATCAACATCAGCAACGTTTCTTAATTCCTTTTCTAACTGAAGACCTAAATCACCGAGCTTTCCTGCTTTAACTTTAATCTTCTGAAGTATCTCTGCGACATTCTCTACGATATCTTTAGATGTTCGATTCAGCTCTTTAGAGATTGAACGAGCAAACTCTAAACTTTCACTCGCATACTTTCCTTTTGCGGCATGCCCGACTTTACATAGGCAATCGAGCATCATTTGCCTCAACCAGCTATGCTGGAAAAAAATCTCCTCTCCAAAACCATTCGACAGAGATGGTTCATTCAAAATATTTCTGATTGACGAATATTTTGGAGAAATATTGATTACATGCGTATTTTCTTGCTTAGAGAAGTCGTTTTCTAATTTTTTTCTTAAAGCACTTTTCCCCGAACCCTTTCGGCCCACAACAATGCTCTTGCTTTTTCTCAAGCATCTTCCGTAGCTCTCAGTATCTACAAAGTATGATAAAAGATCGGCATCTTTCTCAGCACTGTCATCACCCCATTCAATTTTTCTTAATTCCATAATAATTCCTTTGTTCAACCTGAGAGCTAACGCCCCAAGCAGGGGCATATTTTGCGTTTTGAGCGCAGCGAAGCAAAATATGTCCGACTGCCTTTGATTGTTAAATGAGCGGGGTGGTCCTTATGAAGGTTCCCACTGCTGCTTATCGTAATTGTATGCCCAAAAGTCAGCTTCTCCAGGTTCGATCTCCGCAAGAATTTCAATTCGAAGCTCTGCCTTGCGAGGCATGAACGGCTGCGCTGCCTCTTCAGCCTCCTTGAACGTTGCGTGATAAGTTACTTCGCTATCGACGTAAAGCCGAAAATCTTCGCTATTCATCATTGATATTTAACGCGAAGCACACGGGCGACCAACTCGCAACAGCGAGTATGTTGTCCCAGCGACCAACGGGAGCAAGTGATGCGCCTTGTTATGAGTCTTTATTGATGTTGCCGTTATGATCATACTTGGGGCCTTTGAACTTTAACTCATGAAAAAGGAAAAGATAAATCAAAAATAAAATCACTATTATATGGAAAATAAAAATACCACAAAACATGACGAAATGTTCGCTGCGAAAAATTGTAATAGCTCTAACGTGAAAAATACCGCTCTGATATGAACTAGCTAAGCCGCCCAAAAGCATCCATAAAAATAGGGTTATTAAAATATCAGCTGATCGAAATTTCTTTTTGAGCTTCGGTATCTTCATCTAACACTCTTAACGCTTTGCTAATTGGCTGCCGCAGCGCAGCGTAGGCAGTCCAGTGGAGGCCACGCTTTTTGTGGCTGGTACGAAATTAAGCAATTTGTTATACATTTTTATCTTTAGCTGCCAACTCTTCTTTAAAACTAACTTCATCAAGTATGTCAAAGCCAGCCTTTTGAAAAAACATTGCCAGCACCCCAAAGGCACTGCCGACTAGAATGTAAGGGCTAATCCAATCTAGTTGCATGAATTGTCCAGCGTCACTTTTTACAAGATAGGTTAGAGGGACAGCCAAAATAGCCCATACAATTTTTTCGCTGAGTCCAATCAACAATTTTGCATGTTTTTCGTTTGCTGCTTTAGATTTATATTTTGACACTGACATTTATCTCCGTTCCTCATTGAATGTATAACGCCTGCCACAAACGCGAGCAACTTGTTGCGAGTCGAGCGCCCAATGGGCGCGTTTTTGATGGCGCTTGTTATATATTTCACTCATCATCAGTATTATGTACAACTCGTCTTCCGTGGAAATTCCACTTAATTCGCATGTTTAAGCTCGTTATTTTTTCAGCTTTAAATTTATCGACTTTCTCACAACGGACTACCACACCGGAAGTTTGCAGTGGCACAACCCGCCCAGTGTAATCATGGCATTGAGCGATTAAATTTCCATCATCAGTGTAACTTTCGAACTCAATGTATACCCCCCTCCAAACGTCATTACCTAGGTTAGTTACAACACCAGAAACTTCGACCTTTTCACCTAAGTCTTTAAAACTTTGTATGCTAAAAAACAAGTCATTTTTAGGATCGAAATATCGATCAGGGAGATTGTTCATAAAAAGCTTACTTGAATCGATTGTAAGCTCATTATGTAAATCAGAAAATTGCTGATAAAGCTCTGCCAGGTAGTCTTTTCGCTCACTTTTCACAACCCAGTAGTGAATCTCTGTAGCTATAGAAAACCCTAGCCCAATTAAAAAGCCTAAACCTACATAAATACCTATTTTCTTAACCAATGTTCGTTCCTTATATAACGCCGCCAACACGCGCAGCTTTGTAGTGTAGGCGAAGCCGCAACGGAAAAGCTGTCGCCGTGCTTGTCCTGGTTAGAGGTCTTCACTCTATCCCTAGACTTCATATTTTACCTGCCTTCGAGCAACGAGCCCTAATATCCACAGCCCAACAAGTATCCCACCGCCGAGCGCCGCCGCTGCAAAAGCGCTCACCAAACCAGCGCTAGTTCCCCAGAGCTCGGCCATCAACAATCCTGAACCCGTGGCAAGCATTCCATAACCGGCCATATGAAAAAATTGCTCAGGCCGTGAGAAATCAAAAGGATTATGGCTCCAAGCCGGGGCTGACAACTTAAGTTTTGCGCTACGGAAAGGTAAGAAAACGCAAAGTCCAATACAAACGATAACCGGAAAGAAGAGAAAACCAACAAGAACAGCTTCCCAACCGACATCGACCTGCACAGAAGGGTCTGCTGGTGCAAGGGCTGAAGATATACCCGCGAACCCGATAATTGCTGCCCTCACAATAGTCCAATTATTCATGTCATCCCTCTAACGCTCAAAGCAGGCGCGCGCTTTCCGGCGTCGCCTGCCTTTGCTTGTTAAAAACGTCCCGGCGCTCCCAACTCTTTAACCGCTTTGGTCAGCTTGTCGATCTCTTTTGGCAGTTTTTGGAGCTCGTACATGGTCTTGGGCTCCTCAGAGTCGTATAGCAACCCTCGTCCCAGATTCGTTACATCGAGTATGAAGGGGTGTTTGTGAAGCTGGCCTCTGGAGTCTTTGAAACAGACAATACCGTGCCATTCGTTGCCGTCAACCTTCGCTTGCTCAGATATTTTATGGGGAGCATCCAAGGCTTGTGATAAGGATTCATAGGGCAATATCACCGCAATAGCATTTTCTTTTCCGTTCCCTAAAAGCGGGGTATCGCCTTCCTTATTTTGAGAATGAACCTTCGGGAGCGCCTTCCCTTTCCAATCCAGATAGACCTCATGAGCGGCAGAACCCCCTACGTTTCTGATTCTTAGTTGGGCAAGGCTATATCTGCTGCTCGTATCGATAAACGGATAAGGGTAAGGCTTCAACCTCTCTTCGGTCAGTTCCGCAGAGCGGAAAGCTACCAGCGCAGAAATCGCCGCCGCTATAACCGCTGCAGATCCGGCGAAAACGTTCACAAACTCAATTTTACCAGTGAATGCTTCCCATGCAGCCCAGCATGCTGCCAAAGCCGACAAAAGAAATATCACACCAATCAGTACTCGGCCTAACTTTACTTCCAGCTTCATTCGTATTCCCTTTTTAACAGCTTAGTAGTTTGGAAAATCCCTTTTTTCCGCGCGGGATTTTCCCTTCTATCTTTTTTCGATTGCATCAATCTAGCGAAC
>JAFIFR010000206.1 GCA_020831935.1 Alkalimonas sp. | reverse complement strand
AAAGCAGCAAGCAGGATGCCGCCCGCCGTGCTTACGAGTACATGGGGCTGCAGCCAGGCCAGAAGCTGACCGACTTAGCCGTGGATGTGGTCTTTATCGGCTCCTGCACCAACAGCAGGATTGAAGATTTACGCGCTGCGGCCAGCCTGGTGAAAAATAAAAAAGTGGCTGCCGGCGTGCGTGCCCTGATTGTGCCAGGCTCTGGCCAGGTGAAGCGTCAGGCCGAAAGCGAAGGTCTGGCCACCATTTTTAAAGACGCCGGTTTTGAATGGCGTGAGCCAGGCTGCTCGATGTGCCTGGGCATGAACGACGACCGGGTAGAAGCCGGTCAGCGCTGCGCCTCGACCAGCAACCGCAACTTTGAAGGCCGTCAGGGCCGGGGCAGCCGTACCCATCTGGTCAGCCCGACCATGGCCGCCGCCGCTGCCATTGCCGGCCGTTTTGTCGACATCACCACAGGAGACTGGGCATGAATCCAAGCATCCACCCGGTATTTGCCAGCGGCCTGGTTTGCCCGCTGGATAAAAACAACGTTGATACCGATCAGATCATTCCAAAGCAGTTCTTGACCTCGGTCAGCCGCGATGGTTTTGCCGAAGCGCTGTTTTACGACTGGCGTTATCTGGCCGATGGCAGCCCGAACCCGGATTTTGTGCTGAACTTCCCACAGTATCAAGGTGCCAATATCCTGCTTAGCCGGGCCAACTTTGGCTGTGGCTCCAGCCGGGAGCATGCCCCCTGGGCCCTGCAGCAGTATGGTTTTCAGGTGATTATTGCCGAGAGCTTCGCCGATATTTTCTACAACAACTGCGCCAACAACGGCATGCTGCTGATAGCGCTGAGCAAAGGCAACATCGACAGCCTGTTCACCCGCTGCAGCGAAGGGCCGCAGCAGTGGCACATTGATTTAAAAAATCAGGAAATTCGCTTTGGCAACAATGCCGCGCTCGGCTTTGAGATTGATCCGGACATCAAGCAGCGCCTGTTAAGCGGGCTGGATTTTATCGGCAGCAGCGAGCAATTCGCACCGCAAATCAGCGATTTTGAACAAAGCCGCAAAACCAGCCAGCCCTGGCTGGGGTAAACGCCTGGCATCAGCCCCGGTTTCGGGGCTGATGCTATATTTCGTTACAAATTCACACCGCCCTGCCACTTTTCTTTTGCTGCCGGCTTCGCTACCTTTGGACTCTTACTGCAGAAAGGAGTCTGGCTATGTTATTTACCACCACCGATGCGCTACCCGGCTATGTTGTGCGCTCAGTTTTAGGCGTTGTCACCGGCAATGTGGTGCAATCCAAGCATGTTGGCCGCGATATTATGGCGGGCTTAAAAGGCATTGTTGGCGGTGAGCTCAAAGGCTACACCCAGATGATGAGCGAAGCGCGCGATAAGGCTATTCAACGGCTGGTGGATGAAGCCAGCAAGCTGGGCGCCGATGCCGTGGTGGGCATTCGCTTTAGCACCAGCTCCATTCTGGCCGGCTCCTGTGAACTGCTGGCCTATGGCACCGCGGTGAAACTGCAGCGGGCCTGAGTATGGCAAAGCTTAATGAACAGCAAGCCAAGGCCGCCGCCGATGCCCTGCTGGGCCCGCAGCAGGCAAACATCGATGCCAACAGGCAGCGCAAGCTGTTGGCACAGCAAAAAGCCAGCGCCCACCGCAAACGCATGGCATGGGCCCTGCCCTGCGTTGCTGGCGGCTTTGCTCTTGGCTTGATGACCACAGCCCCACTTTTGTCGGCACTACTGGCGGTTCTGGCTATCGCCACATTTGTCACCTTTCTCGTCCAAAAATAGGCAGACAGAGGGCTGCTAGCGCATGCCCTTATGCTGGGCGCCATCGACGGAAATGCACTCTCCAGTAACCCAGTGCGCACGGGGCGAGGCCAGAAACACAGCCACATCGGCGATCTCTTCGGCCGTGCCAAGGCGGCCGGCCGGGATGCTGGCTGTCGCCATCTGGTAGATCTCAGGTTGTTCAGCCTTTATGTGAGCCCAGATCCCGCCCGGAAACTCGGTTGAGCCTGGCGCGATCGCATTGGCTCGGATCCCCTGTGCCGCATGCATTACCGCCAGCTTTTTGGCATAGGCGATAAGCGCAGCCTTGGCAGCCGTGTAGCCGTAATCTGGCATAGGATCACACTCTAGGCCGGAGGTTGATGAAACCAATACAATGGAGCCACTGCCCTGCTCAAGCATCCAGGGAATAACCTGCTCACAGGCATGGACGGCTGCCATTAGATCGACCTTCAAGCTGGCATCCCAGTCCTGCAGGCTTGGCCCTACTGCCAGCGCCGAGGCGTTATGTACCAGAATATCAACACCCCCCAAAGCCGCTCTGGCAGCGTCGATAAAGGCCGACAGGGCTTTTGGGTCCGCGACATCGCAAGTCGCCGCATAGACGTTGACACCCTTCTGATTAAGTTCTTGTTCGGTTTTGCGCAGTGCGGTTTCGTCACGGGCGCAAATGGCGACATTCGCGCCTTCGGCAGCCAGGCCAAGAGCAATAGCGCGGCCTATGCCGCGACTGCCACCAAGAACAATGCAGTGACGACCTGTAAGTTTGAGATCCATAGGAAAGTAACCATAGTGAGGGGATTACTATCAGTATAGAGCGGATCAGCACAATTGCTGCACCTTATGGTTTGTGCTTGAACTTATCTTTGACTAGCCGAAAAAATAGCGGAAGTGCTATCCAGTCCCGCTGTGGTTAGCTGCTGCCGGCAGCATAGCTCACCGTGAACTTATCGCGCCGGCCCCAACTTTGTTCCGCTTTAAATTCAGAACCATTCAGCTCCTTTTCGATAAAAAGCTCAGTGTTGGACAGCCAGCGGATCGGATGTGGAAAATGCTCTGGATGCCCTCTGGCGACAAAGATATTGCCACTTTTGTTCGGCAGTTTCGCCTCTGCCTTCAGAATAGAAATCTGGGTACTAAAATCGGTAGTGGCACCGCAGTCGCGTTGGAAGATCACGGCTTTATAACGCTGATTCGGCGAGATTATTTCGGCATGCACTTCGTTAGCGCACATACCACCGGCCATGGTATGCAGTATTACGCCAACAAGGGCAATTGGCAGTACCACAACGAATACAACAATCTTTATCAGTGTCTTCATCTAAACCTCATTGGCAGAGCACTTTGTACAAAGCGCTGGTAAGCAAAGAACTTATTGATAGCCAGTTTCGGACTAGCAACAAAGGCATTGAACTGTTTTAGTTGTTATTATTTTCTTAAGCTGATTGTACGCAACACCATGGTTTTGGCAATCCTTCTGGAAACAGTGACTCAGACCTACCGACCATGGTCGGCTTTTGTTCGTGAATGATTCAAGCTATTGTTATACTGCATATTCATAAAGCCTGATGGGAGCCAGTTGTGGCCACAAAAACCAAAAAAAGCAGCCCCAAGTACGATTTTGACAGCATTATTATCGGCACCGGCCCTGGCGGTGAAGGCGCAGCCATGAGCCTGGCCAAAAGTGGCCAGCAAGTGGCGGTGATTGAGCGCTATCAAGCCGTTGGTGGTGGCTGCACCCATTGGGGCACCATCCCATCCAAGGCACTACGCCATTCGGTCAGCCGCTACATTGAATACAAAGAAAACCCACTGTTTCAGCTGGATGAAAACAAAACCCATCTGACCTTTGATGAAATCTTAAAGCATGCCGCCGGCGTGATCCGCAAACAGGTGCGGCTACGCAGCAGCTTTTATGATCGCAACCGGGTAACCATTTTCCAAGGTGACGCCACCTTTGTGGGCC